>DATIYL010000247.1:0-8833 GCA_035517635.1 Allostellaceae bacterium
TGGAGCTGGCAAAGCGCTCGAGATAGTGCAGCGCCGCATTCTCGAGATGCGCCGCGGTCGCCGGCTTCGGGCCACGACGGGGCTTGTGCGGGCGCTCTTCCATGCGGCGATTCTAGCGTGGCACTTGGAAGGTGCCATTAAGAAAAATGCCTCATCCTGAGCCTGTCGAAGGACGCAAGCTGGCCATGCAGCTTTGCGCTGAAATGATCCGTGGCTAGTCTCGGATTTGCGACAGGGCTTGACCTTCCTTATGCTCATTCTTAGCATAAGGGGTGGATATAGGGGTACATGAGGCCGGGAGGGCCGATCAGGCCATGAGCTTTCGCTCGATCTACCGCCACGGGTTTGCGCGCGTCGCCGCCTGCACCGTCCGCTGCGGCATTGCCGATCCCGCCGCCAACAAGCAGGCGGTGCTCGACGCGGTGCGCGCCTCAGATGCCCGCGGCGCGGCGCTCGCGATCTTTCCGGAGCTGGCGCTCTCGGGCTATGCGATCGAGGATCTGCTGCTGCAGGATGCGATGCTCGACGCGGTCGAGCGCGCCGCCGCCGAGCTCGTCGCCGAAAGCCGCGAGCTTCAGCCGGTGCTCGTCGTCGGCGCGCCGCTGCGCCACCGCGACCGCGTCTACAACACGGCGCTGGTGATGCATCGCGGCCGGCTGCTCGGCGTGGTGCCCAAATCCTACCTGCCGACCTATCGCGAGTTCTACGAGCGGCGGCAATGCGCCCCCGGCGATCTGGCGCGGGGCGAGACGTTTCGGCTCGCCGAGCACGAGGTGCCCTTCGGCCCCGATCTCCTCTTCGCCGCGGAGGACGTGCCGGGCTTCGTGCTGCATGTCGAGATCTGCGAGGATCTCTGGGTTCCGATCCCGCCCAGCGCCGAAGCCGCTTTGGCGGGCGCGACGGTGCTGGCGAATATTTCGGGGAGCCCGATCACCATCGGCCGCGCCGATACGCGCCGCCTGCTCTGCCGTGCGCAATCGGCGCGCTGCCTTTCGGCCTATCTCTACGCCGCCGCCGGTGTCGGGGAATCCACCACCGAAGTCGCGTGGGACGGCCAGTGCAGCGTGTTCGAGAATGGCGTGCTCCTGGCGGAGAGCGAGCGCTTCCCCGAATCCGGACAGAGCGCCGTCGCCGATATCGATCTCGACCGGCTGCGCCAGGAGCGCATGCGCATGGGCACCTTCGACGACAACCGGCGCAGCCATGCCGCGCGCCTCGCCGGCTTCCGCCGCGTCACCTTCCGCTTGGCGCCGCGGTCGGACGATATCGGCCTCGAGCGCGCGGTCGAGCGCTTCCCCTTCGTGCCGTCCGATCCCGCGCGCCTCGCGCAGGATTGCTACGAGGCATACAACATCCAGGTCGCCGGCTTGACGCAGCGCGTCGCCGCGACCGGCGTGAAGCGCCTGGTGATCGGCGTTTCCGGCGGTCTCGATTCGACCCAGGCGCTGCTCGTCGCGGCCAAGGCCGTCGACCGGCTGGGACTGCCGCGCGACAGCATCATCGCCTGCACCTTGCCCGGCTTCGGCTCCAGCGTCGCCACGCGCGAGAATGCGATCCGGCTCATCACCGCGCTCGGCGCCAGCCACCGCGAGATCGATATCCGCCCCGCAGCGGAGAAGATGCTTGCCGATCTCGGTCATCCCTATGCGCGCGGCGAGAAGGTCTACGACGTCACCTTCGAGAATGTTCAGGCGGGGCTGCGCACCGACTATCTCTTCCGCCTCGCCAATCAGGAAGGCGGCTTCGTCGTCGGCACCGGCGATCTCTCGGAGCTCGCGCTCGGCTGGTGCACCTATGGCGTCGGTGATCAGATGTCGCATTACCATGTGAATGCCGGCGTGCCCAAGACGCTGATCCAGCATCTCATCCGCTGGGCGATCGGCGCGCAGGAATACGCGCCGCCGGTGCTGGCGACCTTGGAGGCGATCCTCGCCACCGAGATCTCGCCGGAGCTGGTGCCGGCCGACGCCGCCGGCGCGATTCAGAGCACCGAGGCGGTGGTCGGGCCGTACGAGCTGCAGGATTTCAATCTCTACTATCTCCTGCGCTTCGGCTTCCGCCCGTCGAAGATCGCGTTCCTCGCCCTCCATGCCTGGGGCGATGGCGGCCGCGGCGCCTGGCCGCCGGGCTATCCCGAGGCGACGCGCCATGGCCGCGATCTCGCCGTAATCCGGCACTGGCTGCGGGTCTTCCTCCACCGCTTCTTCACCATCAGCCAGTTCAAGCGCTCGGCGATGCCGAACGGCCCCAAAGTCAGCGATGGCGGCGCCTTGTCCCCGCGCGGCGATTGGCGCGCCCCCTCCGACGGCAACGCCCGCGCCTGGCTCGAGGAGCTGGATGCCGAAGTGCCGGAGCGCTGAGGCCAATACGCTGCGACTGAGGGGTGCTATGCTAACCTGGATGCAGCGAAGCTGATCGCGCTCTTTGACATCGTGCACTCCACGTTTCACGCGCAACATCGTTGCGCGCTGATGCGGAAAAAAATGCTCCCGGTGTACACCGGGGGCGTAGTCCGCTCCCCGTGCTCGCGTCCGTCAGCCCGTCGGCGTCGCGCGGTTCGTCCAGGCTTGCATGAGATCGATGGGGAAGGGGAAGACGATGGTCGAGCTGCGCTCGCCGGCGATGTCGAACAGCGTCGCGAGATAGCGCAGCTGCATCGCCTGCGGCGTCGGCGCCAGGATTTGCGCGGCCTCGACGAGTTTCTGCGCCGCCTGCTGCTCGCCTTCGGCGTTGATGATCTTGGCGCGGCGCGCGCGCTCGGCCTCGGCCTGGCGGGCGATGGCGCGGACCATGCTCTCGTCGAGGTCGATGCGTTTGATCTCGACATTGGAGACCTTGATGCCCCAGCCTTCGGTCTGCTTGTCGAGCACATCCTGGATGTCGGCGTTGAGCTTGTCGCGCTCGGCCAGCATCTGGTCGAGATCGTGCTTGCCGAGCACCCAGCGCAGCGTGGTCTGCGCCAGCTGGCTCGTCGCCGCGGTGAAATTGGTCACCTGGATCACGGCGCGCTCGGGATCGACGACGCGGTAATAGATGACGGCGTTCACCTTGACCGAGACGTTGTCGTGCGAGATCACGTCCTGGGACGGCACCTCGTCGACGATGACGCGCAGATCGACGCGCACCATCTGCTGTATGACCGGCACCAGCAGGAAGAGTCCCGGCCCCTTCGTGCCGGTATAGCGCCCCAGGGTGAAGACGACGCCGCGCTCATATTCGCGCAGGATGCGGACCGCTTGCGATACGACGATGAGCGCAAGAACAAGGATGGCGATGAGAGTGGCGACGGACACGAGCATGATGCTTCCTCCTTCTCGATGGGTTGCTGCCGTCACATCGGTTCGACGATGAGCATGAGGCCGCGCCGGTCCGTCACCCTGACGCGCGTTCCGGGGGTGAGCGGCCGCGCGGCGCGGGCCCGCCACACTTCGCCCGCGACGCGGACGCGGCCTTCATCGCTGTCCCAGCTCACCGCTTCGCCCTCGGCGCCGATCAGCGCCTCGCGTCCGGTCACCACCGGCCGCCGGCGCGCGCGCAGCAGCAGCGAGAGCGCGATCAGGAACAGTCCGGCGGCCACCACCGTCACCGCCGCCAGCAGCGGCCGCGACAGCGAGAAGCCCGGCGCCGTGCCCGGGAACATCATCAAGGCGCCGATGACGAAGGCGGCGATGCCGCCGACGCCGAGCACGCCGAAAGTGCCGATATGCGCCTCGGCGATCATCAGCGCGATGCCGAGCAGGACGAGGCCGGCGCCGGCGTAATCGACCGGCAGCAGGTCGAGGCCGAAGAGCGCCACCAGCAGGCTGATGGCGCCGATCAGCCCCGGCGCGATCGCGCCCGGCGTGGTGAATTCGAAGACGAGGCCGGCGATGCCGACCAGCAGCAGGATGAAGGCGATGTTGGGATCGGTGACGATCGCCATCAGCTCGGTGCGCCAGCCCGGCGGCCGCGTCACGATCGCGAGATCCGCGGTGGCGAGGGTGACCGGCTTGCCGTCGGCGATGACCTGCCGCCCATCGATCTGGCGCAGCAGATCCGGCAGGCTTCCGGCGATGACGTCGATCACCTTGAGCTTCAGCGCCTGGCTGGCCGGCAGGCTTGCCGCCGAGCGCACCGCCTCTTCCGCCCAATCCGCGTTGCGGCCATGCAGCTCGGCAAGGCCGCGGATATAGGCGACGGCGTCGTTGACGATCTTCCGCGTCTCGGCGTCCTCCGGCGCTTGGCCTTTCTGTGTGCCGGTACCCGTGGGGAGGCCCAGCTGCACCGGCGTTGCGGCGCCGAGATTGGTGCCGGGCGCCATGGCGGCGACGGCGGCCGCATAGGCGATATAAGTGCCGGCGCTCGCCGCCCGCGCCCCGCTCGGCGCCACATAGGCGGCAACCGGCACCGGCGAGGCCAGCATGGCCGCGATGATCGCGCGCATCGAGCCGTCGAGCCCGCCCGGCGTGTTCATGCGCAGCACGACGAGCCGCGTGTCGCGCGGGTCGACCCCCTGCAACGCACTTGTCACATATTCGGCCATCGCCGGCCCGATGGCGCCGTCGATCTCGAGCACCACCGCTTGCGGGGCGGCTTGCGCCGGATGCCAGGGCATGGCCGCGGCAAGCGCCGCGACCAGCATGCCGGCGAGAACGGTCGAAAACAGCCGAAGGTGCCAGGCGCTCCCCATGGGTCGCCTCCTCCTGATGCCGGGCGGATGCTAGCCTAATCCGCGCGCGCCGTCCGCCTCGGGGCGGGCCAACGCCCATCGGCGCATTGACAGAAATTGGCGGCCTCCCCATACTTTGCCGCTTCTCCCTGCGGTTCGGTCCACTCGGGCCGGCGGGCGGGGGAAGCGGAGCGGATCATGACGCGCGAACAGCGCCGGCTTCGCCGGCTCGAATGGAAGAGGGGCACGGCGTCGCGGCAGCGACGACGATAGGCGGTCGTTTTCGATCCCTATCCCTCAACCCTATCGCGCAGGAGAGATTCCGTGATTCCAGCTGTTTTGCCGACCTATGCTCGGGCCGATGTGACGTTCGAGCGGGGCGAAGGCCCCTATCTCTTTGCCACCGACGGCAAGAGATACCTCGATTTCGCCAGCGGCGTCGCCGTTACCGCCCTGGGCCATTGCCATCCGCATCTCGTCGAGGCGCTCACCCGCCAGGCGCAGACGGTCTGGCACACCTCGAACCTGTTCCAGGTGGCGGGACAGAAGACCGTGGCGCAGCGTCTCATCGAGCATTCCTTCGCCGACACGGTCTTCTTCTGCAATTCCGGCGCCGAGGCGGTCGAAGGCGCCATCAAGGTCGCGCGCAAATACCAGGCCGAAACCGGCCAAGGCGAGAAATACCGCATCCTCGCCTGCACCGGCTCTTTCCACGGCCGCACCTTGGCGACGCTCGCCGCGGCGGGCAACGAGAAATATTTGAAGGGCTTCGGACCGCCGGCGCCCGGCTTCGACCATGTCGCCTTCGGCAATCTCAACGAGATGCGCGCCAAGGTGACGAAAGAGACCGCCGCCATCCTGGTCGAGCCGGTGCAGGGCGAAGGCGGCCTCGCCACGGCGCCGCAGGGCTATCTGCGCGGCCTGCGCGAGATCTGCGACGAGTTCGGCCTGCTCCTCGTCTACGACGAAGTGCAATGCGGCATGGGCCGGACCGGCCGGCTCTTCGCCCATGAATGGGAAGGCGTGCCGCCCGACGTGCTCGCCGCGGCCAAGGCGCTGGGCGGCGGCTTCCCGGTCGGCGCCTTCCTGGCGACCGAGCGCGCCGCTGTCGGCATGACCCCCGGCACGCATGGCTCGACCTTCGGCGGCAACCCGCTGGCCATGGCGGTGGCGAACGCCGTGCTCGACGTCATGCTGGCGCCGGGCTTCTTCGCCAAGGTCGAGCGGGTCGCCGGCGTGCTGGGCGAGCGGCTCGACGCCGTCGTCGCCAAATATCCCAAAATCTTCGCCGAGCGGCGCGGCCGCGGCCTGCTCACCGGCGTCAAATGCGTCGTGCCCAACACCGAGATGGTCGACCGGCTGCGCGGCGCCGGGCTGCTCTCGGTCGGCGCCGGCGACAACGTGGTGCGGTTGCTGCCGCCGCTCATCATCGAGGAGCGCCACATCGATGAGGCGATGGGCATCATCGAGGGAGTGGCCCGGCAATGGCCACAGTAAGGGCGGCGCGGGTCGTGGCGACGCCGCGCCATTTCCTCGATCTCGACCGGGTCGATCCGGCGGAGCTGCGCCGCATGCTCGATCGCGGCTTCGCCTTCAAGCGCGGCCTCGACCGCTCGCGGCCGCTGACCGGCAAGATGCTGGCGATGATCTTCGAGAAGCCGTCGACGCGCACGCGCCTCTCCTTCGAGGTGGCGATGAAGCAGCTCGGCGGCGATTGCATCGTGCTCTCGGCCAGCGACAGCCAGCTGTCGCGCGGCGAGACCGCCGCCGACACGGCGCGCGTGCTGTCGCGCTATGTCGACGCGATCATGATCCGCACCACCCAGGCGGCCAAGCTCGAGGAGCTGGCGCAGCATGCCACCGTACCGGTGATCAACGGCCTCACCGATGCGAGCCACCCGTGCCAGCTCATGGCCGATGTCATGACGCTCGAGGAGCATAAAGGGCCGGTCGACCGCGCCGTCGTCGCCTGGAGCGGCGATGGCAACAACGTCGCGGTGAGCTGGATGCAGGCGGCGGCGCGCTTCGATTTCGAGCTCCGCCTCGCCTGTCCGGCCGAGCTCGCGCCGCCGCGCCGCGTGCTCGATTGGGCGCGCGCCCAGGGCGGACGCGTCCGCCTCACCACCGATCCCTATGACGCGGTGGCCGGCGCCGATTGCGTCGTCACCGACACCTGGGTGTCGATGGGGGTTGAAGCCAACGTCAATCGCCACAACATGCTGGCTCCCTACCGCGTCGATGAGCGGCTGATGGCGAAGGCGAAGCCCGGCGCCATCTTCATGCACTGCTTGCCGGCCAAGCGCGGCGAGGAAGTCGCCGCCGGCGTCATCGACGGCCCGCAATCGGTGGTGTGGGACGAGGCCGAGAACCGGCTGCACGCGCAGAAGGGCATCCTGTCCTGGTGCCTCGCCTGAGCGGCGGCCGAGCCGCTCTTCCGGCGCCACCCCTAAAATGGCCGCGCCCGCGCGCGGCGAGGTGTTGCCGATGCCGAGCGTGATCGCCGACGATATCGTTCAGCCGTTCCAGATCGATCCTTTCGGGCTGCGCGGCCGGCTGGTGCGGCTCGGGCCGCTGCTCGACGAGATCCTGACCCGCCATGCCTATCCCGAGCCGGTGGCGGGGATCCTCGGCGAAGCGATCGCCCTCGCCGCGGCGCTGGCCGGCGCGCTCAAATATGACGGCGTCTTCACGCTCCAGACCAAGGGCGACGGTCCGGTGCATCTGCTCGTCGCCGACATCGCCAGCGACGGCGCGGTGCGCGGCTATGCCCAATATGACGAGGCGAAGCTCGCCAAGGCGATGGCGCATGGCGAGGTCTGGGGCTCGGTGCCGCGGCTGCTCGGCGCCGGCTATCTCGCCTTCACCGTCGATCAGGGCGAGCATACCGACCGCTACCAGGGCATCGTCGAGCTGCAAGGGGCGAGCCTCGCCGCCTGCGCGCATCACTATTTCCGCCAGTCGGAGCAGGTCGAGGCCGGGCTCAAAGTGGCGGTGGCGCGCATCCCGGACGCCGAGGGTATGCCGCGCTGGCGCGGCGGCAGCCTCATGGTGCAGCGCCTGCCGCCGGAAGGCGAGGCGCCGCGGCGCGAGGCGGCGGAGGAGGGCTGGCGCCGCGCCGTCATCCTGATGAGCTCCAGCACCTCGGCCGAGCTGGTCGATCCCGCGCTTGCGCCCGAGGCGCTGCTGTTCCGCCTCTTCCACGAGGATGGCGTGCGCGTCCATCGCCGCCACGATCTTGCCGCGCGCTGCCGCTGCTCGCGCGAGCGCGTCGAGGCGGTGCTGCGCCTGCTGCCCGCCGAGGAGCGCGCGGCGATGAAGCAGGACGGCCGGATCACCGTCACCTGCCAGTTCTGCAGCACCGCCTACGGCTTCGACGAGGAGGCGATCAACGCGCTGGTGGACAGCTGAAACCGCTCATGCCAGTCTCCGCCTCTCGCTTCGTCGGGACCGTCGGGGATTTTCATGCAGCTCCGTTCCTTGCACCTTCTTGTCATCGCTTTCGCGCTCGCCGGCACGCTCGCCGCCTGTACCTCCCCGCCGCCGGCGCCGACCTTCCCCGACATCCACTTCACCGGCGAACCGCCGATCCGGCTCGCCGTCTCGAACGTCGACGTGCAGAGCAATTTCCGGCCGAGCTACCAGCCGCCGCATGTCGAGCATCTCTTCCCGGTTCCGCCGGAGCGGGCGCTCGAGAATTGGGCGCATGACCGGCTGGTCGCTGCTGGCGGAAACAATGCCTCTGCCCGCTTCGTCATCACCGACGCCTCGGTCGTCGAGGTCGAGCTCAAGAAGAAGAGCGAGGGCATCACCAGCGCCTTCACCACCGAGCCGGCGCAACGCTACGACGCCACCATCGCGGCGCATCTCGACATCGTCGACCAGCACGGCGTGCCGGTACGCAGCGTCTCGGTCAAGGTGACGCGCTCGCAAAGCGTGCTCGAAGGCATCACGCCCAACGACCGCGACAAGACCTGGTACGAGATGACCAAACAGCTTATGGCCGATTTCGACCACCAGATGAGCGGCGAAATCAGCAGCCATTTCGGCGGGTATTTCCAGTAGGAAGTCGCCAGTTGTCAGTTGTCAGTTCTCAGTCCGGCCAAAGCCTACTGATAACTGAAAACTGACAACTGAGAACTAGCAGGCTGCTGAAAAACTTGATTGTGCGGGTGGGTTTCTGGATGC
>DATIYL010000248.1:0-4166 GCA_035517635.1 Allostellaceae bacterium
AGGCCAAAGCTGGCGCTGAGCGGGATCGGCACGTCCTCGACCTCCGGCGGCGCGTTGATGAGCGTGCGGGTTAGGCAGGCGCATTTCCGCCGCGCATTGGCGAGCGTCGCGCCGATCAGCAGCAGCGCGAACTCGTCGCCGCCGAGCCGGGCGACGACATCGTTCTTGCGCACGCGGCGCCGCAGCGTCTCGGCCACCTGCCGCAGCACCTCGTTGCCGGTGCGATGGCCGTAGAGGTCATTGACGGCCTTGAAGCCGTCGAGGTCGCAGACGATGAGCACGCCGCTCGGGCCGCCGCGCGCCGCTGCTGCGAGCGCCCGCGTCAGCTCCAGGCCGAAGCCGCGCCGGTTGAGCGCCGAGGTGAGCTCGTCGGTGACCGACAAGCTTTCGAGATAGGCGAGGCGCTCCTCCAGATCGGCGATGCGCTGCTCGGCCGCGGCCGCAGCGGCCAGCGCCCAATCGAGCAGCGCCGGCTGATCTTCGGGCTCGGGCCGGGCGATGGGAAGGAGGCGGGCAATCCCGCGCTCGTCGGTGTGCCAGCGATTTTCGGCAGGGGCAGGCATGGTCGGGGTCCCAATGATCCTTTCGCTTTCCGCAACATTTCCGCAAAACCCGTGCCAGTTGCAGAAGCGCGGAAACCCCGACCTTCTGCGAGCGCCGCCCCGGCAAAACCTGCCGCATGGCAGAAGCTGCCGGCAGCCCATGCCCCCATGCCGGGATGCTGCGCGCCGCGGGGGCGCTACTACCTTCGGCGCGCGAAGCGTGACATACTCCGTCTCTTGCCCTGAACACGACTGGGATTCTCGTGATGATCTTCGCGCCGGCTCGCCTCATCGGACTGGCTTTCCTGCTCGGCCTCGTCGCGGCGCCGGCGGCGGATGCCGTCGACATCGCGCCCCATCGCGCGCTCTACAGCCTCACGCTTGCCCAGACCAAATCGGCGAGCGGCGTGGTCGCGGCGAGCGGCGCCATGGTCTATGAATGGGGCGAGACCTGCGAAGGCTGGACGGTGCAGCAGCGGTTCCGGCTGCGGCTCGAATATGCCGAGCAGGACAATGTCAATGTGAGCTCCAGCCTCGTCACCTGGGAGTCGAAGGACGGGCTCCGCTACCGCTTCAACGAGCGCCGGCTGCGCAACGGCGATCTCGACGAGGAGATCAAGGGCGAGGCCAAGCTCGACGGTCCCGGCAAGGGCGGCTCGGCCGAGTTCACCAAGCCGGAGACGGCGACGCTGACGCTGCCTCCCGGCACGATCTTCCCGACGGCGCACACGCTGCTGCTGATCCAGCACGCCCAGGCCGGCGACCAGCTCATCTCGCGCAAGGTCTTCGACGGCGCCACCGTGGATAACGCCGGACAGATCACCGCCGTGATCGGTCCGGGGCTGAAGCCCAACGCGAGCAACGCCAATGAGAAGCTGCCGAAAAGCCCGCTGCTGGAGCGCCCGTCCTGGCGCATGCGGCTCGCCTTCTTCCCCGCTGACAGCAAGCAGGAGCAGCCGGATTACGAGCTCGGCATGCGCCTCCTCGACAACGGCGTGTCGCAGGACATGACGCTCGACTACGGCGACTACATCATCCGCGCCAAGCTCGACGACATCGAAGCGCTGCCGCGGCCGAGCTGCTGATTACTCAATTCTGAAACAGATCCGGCGGGTCGGCGCGCGCCGGCTCGGCGAGCCGGTCGGCGCCGATGCCGATGAGGCGGAAGAACGTGCCGTCCGCCGCGGCGCGCAGCAGCGGCAAGGCCGCGCGATAGAGCGTCTCGGCGCGCTGCGTCGGATCGGCCAGCCGGCGCGACCGGTTCAGCACGCGGAAATCGGCGGTCTTGAGCTTCAGCGTGACACCCGCCGCAGCAAAGCCCGCCCGCGCCAGCCGCCCGGCCAGGCTCTCGCACAGCGGCTCGAGCTGCGCGGTAAGCGCGTCGTACTGGGCGATGTCGCGCGCGAAGGTGGTTTCGACCGATACGCTCTTCGTTGGCGCATCGGGATCGACGGCGCGGTCGTCCTCGCCGCGGGCGAAGCGCGCGAGGCGGCGGCCGATGGCGCCGTAGCGCGCCGTCAGCTCGCGCTCGCTGCGCTGGCGCAGCTCGGCGATGGTGGTGATGCCGTCGCCCGCCAGCTTCTGCTGCAGCGCCGCGCCCACGCCCCAGATCAGGCCGACGGATTTCCCGCCGAGGAAGTCGAGCGCCTCGCCGCGGCCGAGAACGGCGAAGCCGCGCGGCTTGTCGAGATCGGAGGCGATCTTGGCGAGGAATTTGTTGTAGGAGAGGCCGATCGATGCGGTGACGCCGATCTCGCGCTCGATGCGCCGCGCCAGCAGCGCCAAGGTGCGCGCCGGCGGCCCGCCATGGACGCCCTCGGTACCGGCGAGATCGAGGAATGCCTCGTCGATCGAGAGGGGCTGGACCAGCGGCGTCACGGCCAGCATCAGCGCGCGCACCTCGCGGCCGACGGCGCGGTACTTCGCCATGTCGGGCGGGATCACCACCGCGTCGGGGCAGGCCTTCAGCGCCTTGAACATCGGCATGGCCGAGCGCACGCCGAAGAGGCGCGCGACATAGCAGCAGGCGAGCACCACGCCGCGTGTGCCGCCGCCGACGATGACCGGCCGGTCGAGCAGCTCCGGCCGGTCGCGCTTCTCGACGCTGGCGTAGAACGCATCGCAATCGATATGCGCGAGCGAGAGCTGGGCCAGCTCGGCATGGGCGACGAGCCGCGGCGAGCCGCATTGCGCGCAGCGCCCGGCCGCTGGCGGCGTCTCGGTCAGTGCGGCGCAATCCCGGCAGAGCGCGCTCATGGCGCTTCGTCCGGACCCCAGAGCCAGGCGGCGCCGCGGACGCCGCTGGCATCGCCGTGCGCCGGCGCGACCAGCCGCGTCGTCACGGCATCGGAGAAAACGTAGCGGCCCCAGAGCCGCGGCACGTTGTCGTAGAGCCGGCCGATCCGGCCGAGCCCGCCGCCGAGGACGATGACAGCGGGGTCGAGCAGATTGATGACGACGGCAAGGCCGCGCGCGAGACGATCCTCGTAGCGGCCGAGGCTCGCTGCCGCGGCGGCATCCCCCGCCTCGGCGCGGGCGGCGATGGCGGCGGCATCGAGCGCCGCCCCCGTCGCCTGGCGATGGTCCAAGGCGAGGCCCGGCCCGGAGATGAAGGTCTCGAGACAGCCGTTCTTGCCGCAATAGCACGGCGGGCCCGGCCGCTCCCTTTCGCCGGGCCAGGGCAGGGGCGTATGCCCCCATTCGCCGGCGATGGCGTTGGCCCCCGGGATCGGCCGGCGCTCGACGACGATGCCGCCGCCGACGCCGGTGCCGAGGATGACGCCGAACACCACGCTGGCTCCGGCGGCCGCGCCGTCGATCGCCTCGGAGAGCGCGAAGCAATTGGCGTCATTGGCAAATCGGAGCGGCCGCGCAAGCGCTTGGGTGAGGTCGCGATCAAACGGCCGGCCGTTGAGGCAGGTCGAATTCGAGTTCCGCACCAGCCCGGTCGTCGGCGACAGCGAGCCCGGCATGCCGATCCCGACCGGGCAGCGTCGGCCGAGCGCCGTCTCGAGCGCTGCGACCAGCCCTCGCACTGCCGCGATGGTCGCGGCATAGTCGCCTGCCGGGGTTGCGACTCGTTGGCGCAGCGCCAGCTGGCCCTGCCGGTCGATGGCGGCCGCCTCGATCTTGGTGCCGCCGAGGTCAATCCCGATACGCATGACCGATCGTCGGAAAGTTACGAAATCTTAAGGTAAATCAAACTATAGGTATCCTGCGTAGGGGAGCGTATGAGACAAATGCAATTGCCAGTCGTCGAGCCCGTCCCGGAGCGGTCGCGCCTTCGCGAAAGTCCGAACACGAGGATCGTCCCATGAGCAAACGGGTTCTCATCGTCGAGGACAATGACCTCAACATGAAGCTCTTTCACGACCTCCTGGAAGCGCATGGCTATGCCACGCTGCAGACCAAGGACGGCATGGAAGCGTTGAAGCTCGCGCGCCAGCATCATCCTGACCTCATCCTCATGGACATTCAACTGCCCGAGGTCTCCGGCCTCGAGGTGACGAAATGGATCAAGGAGGATGACGATCTGAAAGCCATCCCGATCATCGCCGTGACCGCCTTCGCCATGAAGGGCGATGAGGAGAAGATCCGCGAGGGCGGCTGCGAGGCCTACATCGC
>DATIYL010000249.1:0-10526 GCA_035517635.1 Allostellaceae bacterium
GCAGAAAGCGGGCGCGCTGTGCCGCATTGCCGAAGCGGTCGATCATCCACGCCGCCATGTTGTGGATGGAGAGATAAGCCGATGTGGAGACGCAGCCGGCGGCCAGCTCCTCGAAGATCAGCGCCGCATCGAGCCGCCCGAGCCCGGAGCCGCCAACATCCTCTCCGACGTAGATCCCCGCGAATCCCAGCGCCGCGGCCGCGCGCAGCGCATCGACCGGAAAGATGCACTCCTCGTCCCAGCGCGCGGCATTGGGACGGAACTCGCGCTCGGCAAAGTCCCGCGCCGTCTCCTGGATCGCGCGCTGCTCCTCGGTAAGGGAGAACTCCATGGCGACGGGATGATAGCTCAGGGGTCTGAAATCAGAAATGCAACGCACGCCGAGCGATCTCGTAGCCCCCTCACCCCGACCCTCTCCCGCAAGGGGAGAGGGAGTTCACCGAGTTCGTGGGAGACACTCCCTCTCCCCTCCGCGGGAGAGGGAGGGGCCCACGCGAAGCGTGGGAGGGTGAGGGGTGCCGCGCATCGGCGATAACCAACAGGAGCAAACACCAACGACAACGCCCTCCCCCTACTCCGCCGCCCGCCCCTTGGCCTTTTCCTTCTCTTCGCGCTCGGCCTTGTGCTTGGCGAACATCGCCTGTTGTGCCTGCTGCGCCATCGCCACCAGTTCCTGGTTATGCGCCGTCGTCCATTCCAGCGATTGGACGCGATGCAGATTGGCCTTGCGGAAATGCGGCACGACGTAGCGCGCGTAGAGCTCGTAGGACTTCTTCGTCGCGTCCCAATTCGTCCAGTTATGCGCAAGCTGGAGGAAGGCGCCGAACTGGCCTTGCTTGGCGTAGAGCCGGTCGATCTGCTTGATCGCATCTTCGGGCGTGCCGCAGACGATGGCGCCGCCGGCGATGAGGATGTCGAGCGGGTCGCCCTTGGGCAGGCTGGCGAAGCGCGCGGGGTTGATGCGCTGGAAATAGTCGAACCATTTGTAGAAGCCGAAATTGGCGTTGCGCCGCGCCTCCTCGCGCGTCTCGGCGATGTGCATCGGGCCGACGAGGCGGAGCCGCGCCGGATCCATCTTGCGGCCATGCTCGGCGGCGATCTCCTGCGCGGTCCGCCAATTGACGCCGAGCGCATCGAAGCCGTCGGGCTGGGTCGCCGCGACGCAGAGCATGCCGAGATCGTATTTGCCGGCGGCGCGTCCGCCCGACGGCGTCACCGTGCTGGCGACGCAAACCTCGGGATAAGGCTTGGTGAACGGCAGCAGATGGACCTTCGCGTCCTTGAGCGTGTACCAGTCGCTGGTCTCGGTCACGGTCTCGCCGCGGAAGAGGCGGAGGATGACGTCGAGCGCCTCCATCATGCGGTCGCGCTGCTGGATCGGCTGGATGCCGAGCATCATCGCATCCGAGGCGAGAAGACCGGGTCCGGCGCCGAACATGACGCGGCCCATGGTCATGTGGTCGAGCTGGATGATGCGGTTCGCCGCCATCAGCGGGTTGTGATAGGGCAGCGAGACGACGCCGGTGCCGAGCTTGATGCGCTTCGTCCGCTCCGCCGCCGCGGCGATGAAGACCTCCGGCGACGAGATGATCTCGAACCCGGCCGAGTGATGCTCGCCGATCCACGCCTCCTCGTAGCCCAGCCGGTCGAGCCATTCGATCAGCTCGAGGTCGCGGCGGATCGCGAGGGTCGGATCCTCTTCGGTCGGATGGAAAGGTGCGAGGAAGATGCCGCTGCGCAGCGTCGGATCGGACATGAGCTCTCTACTCCTCGCCTAAACTTCCTTGGCCGCCGGTCGCGCGGCGCCGCGCCATTCTGCCCGCGCCGCCGCCGCGCCTCAACCATCGCCCTCGCATGGCTGGATTGGCGCCTGTCATCGGGTTGTCACCGCTAACGAGCGCGCCTATCATCGCGACCCATCGCACGTCCGCCCTCGAGGCCGTCTTGACCCGCCCGCCCGCTCAACCGCTCGGCGCCTATCCCCGCATCCGGATGCGCCGCAACCGTCGCGATGACTGGTCGCGGCGTCTCGTCGCCGAACACGCGCTCGCCGCTGCCGACCTGATCTGGCCGGTCTTCGTCCATGACGAGAAAGCCGCGCGCGCACCGGTCTCGTCCATGCCGGGGGTGGATCGCTTCTCCATTCCGGCCCTGGTGGACGCCGCCGGCGAGGCCGAGGCGCTCGGCATCCCGCTCATTGCCATCTTCCCGGCCACACCGGCCGGGCTCAAAACCCCCGATGGCGAAGAGGCGGTCAATCCCGAGAACCTCGTCTGCCGCGCCGTGCGCGCGGTGAAGCGGGCGCTGCCCGCGCTCGGCGTGCTCTGCGACGTCGCGCTCGATCCCTTCACCACCCACGGCCATGACGGCGTGTTGCGCGCGGGCGAGGTCGCCAATGACGAGACGGTCGCGATCCTCTGCCGCCAGGCGCTGATCCAGGCCGAGGCGGGCTGCGATGTGATCGCGCCCTCGGACATGATGGATGGCCGCGTCGGCGCGATCCGCGATGCGCTCGACGCCAAGGGGTTCGAGCGCGTCCGCATCATGTCCTATGCGGCAAAATACGCCTCCGCCTTCTACGGCCCCTTCCGCGACGCGATCGGCTCCAAATCCTCGCTCGGCAAGGCCGACAAGCGCACCTACCAGATGGATCCCGCCAACAGCGACGAGGCGCTGCGCGAGGTCGCGCTCGACCTCGCCGAAGGCGCCGACATGGTGATGGTGAAGCCGGGCTTGCCCTATCTCGACATCATCCGCCGCGTCAAAGACCGCTTCGGCGTGCCGACCTTCGCCTATCAGGTGAGCGGCGAATATTCGATGCTGATGGGCGCGGTGGAGCGCGGCTGGCTCGATCCCTCGGTGATCCTCGAGACCCTGTTGGGCTTCAAGCGCGCCGGCGCCGACGGCATCCTCACCTATTCCGCGGTCGATGCCGCCAAGGCGCTCAAGGCGGGGTGAGGGGCGGCTGCGACCGAGGGTGATAAAGCGCCTATAACTTATTGAATTTTATATTTATCGCCGTCCCCGCGAAAGCGGGGACCCAGAGCCCTGGATTCCCGCTTTCGCGGGAAAATCAGATAGGGTTAGGGATTGTGCCGGGGGATCGCCGCCCCCCCATGCCTCACACCTGCTCCAGAAACTGCGCGATACAGAGGTCGTGCCAGGCGGCGCGGTGGCCGCGGCCTTGGAAGCCGACATGGCCGCCGCTTGGCGCCAGCAGCGGCGTCAGGTTGGGGTTGCGGCCCCAATCATAGCTGAGATAGGCCTCGACCGGGATCCAGGGATCGTCGAGCGCGTGGATGACGAGCGTCGGCACGCCGATGCCGTCGAGATAGCGCTTGGCGGCATTGCGCTCGTAATAGGGTTCGGCGCCGGTAAAGCCGTTGCGCGATGCGGTGAAGCGATGATCGAACTCCCAGATGCTGCGCGACTCGCGGATGGCTTCACGCTCGGCGGGGGTGAGCTCGGCGCCGGGCGCCGAGGCTTCACGCCGCATCTCGCGCAAGAGATAGCCCTGATAGAGCACGCTGCGCCGGCGCATCATCCAGCGCGAAGTGCCGGCGAGGTCGAGCGGCGACGATACCGAGACCGCGGCCTTGACGCCCGCGCGGCTGCCCCACTCGCCGAGATATTTCAGCAGCATGTTGGCGCCGAGGGAGTAGCCGACCGCGACGATCCCGGCCGCCGTCAGCGTCGGCGGCAGCCGCTCCAGCGCCTCGGCGAAATCCTCGCTGCGGCCGGCATGGTACTGGTAGCGGCAGAACGGCCGCGACGGCCCGGCGCCGCGCTGGTTGAGCCGCAGCACGGGGAAACCCAGGCGCAACAGTTCCGCGGCCGTATTGAGCAGATAGAAGCTGTCCTCGCAGCCGCTGAGGCCATGCACCAGAATGACCAGCGGCTTTGGCGGTTTCACCTCGCCATGCGGCCGGTTCAGCGCCGCGAACAGCCGGTCGCCGCTGCCATCGCCGAGCGGCAGGGTGAGGCGCTCGGTCGCATAGCGGCGCAGATCGGGATAGCGGCGGATCAGGAAATTGCGCAGCGTCTGCAGATCGCCGCCGAGCCAGGGCGCCCGCGGCACGAAGGCGGGGAAAAGGGCGAGCGCCGCGGCGGCCCGGCTCAGCTCAAGCGGATCCATGTCAGCTCGTGCTTGTTATGGTGAAGATGGAGGAGGCGCGAGCCGGGAATGGCGGCAAAGCTGCGGGCTGTCTCATGGTCGGTAGGCCCTTGGAATTTCAGCGTACAAACAAAACGATGGCAGTTTCCAGCCGCCAGCCAGCGCTCGACGAGCGCGAGGAGACGGCGGGGATAACAGACAACGTCCGAGAACAGCCAATCTATCCCACCAATCTTTTTCGGCTCCAGGGCAAAAGCGCTCTCGCGACGGATCGCCACGCCCGGGAGGGCGGCAATGCGCGGATCGAGCGGCGCCTTGTCGACGCTGATCACCCGCGCCCCCAGGCTTTGCAGCACCCAGGTCCAGCCGCCGGGGCTGCTGCCGAGATCGAGGCAGAGCTCGCCCGGCTGGGGCTTTTCGCCCGTTAGGGTAAAAAGCTCCCACAGCTTGAGGTAAGCCCGGCTCGGCGGCGCCGCCCGGTCCTCGACGAAGCTCACCTCGCCATTGGGAAAGGGGCTCGAGCAGCGCGCGGCCGCCAGCACGGTATCGGCGTCGAGCAGCGTCCACGAGCCGAGCGGCGCCGTCGGCGCCGGCGCGCCGAAGACCAGCGGCTTTGCCGAGACCTTCGGCAGCCGCTCGGCGATGAGCGCGGCGCGGCGGTGATGGGCATGGGAATAGAGCGCCCAATTGCGCTGGATCGCGCGCAGCTTCCGCGCGGCATCGCCGATCGATCTGATCGGGATGTGCTGCGGCTCATGCCAGAGATTGGCAACCCAGGCGGCCGGGCGCGGCGGCCCCCGCGCCAGCACCAGCCGGCCCAGCACCGTGCTCACCGCCGGTCCGAGCTCGGCGAGGAGATCCTCGACATAGCCCTCCGGCGCCAGATAGGCGGTGAGCCCGCTCTCGGGCGAAGTTTCGGCGTCCATCCCGTGAACCCCGTTTAGCGACCGGGCGCGCTCAGCTCAGCAGGAAGTCGCGGATGACGGCGATCTGATCCTCGGCCATCAGTGCCGGCGCATGGCCGATGCCGGGAAACTCGACGAGCTTCGCTTTGGGCCCGCGGCGCGTCATCGCCGTGGCGTCGTCGGGCCGGAGCAGGTCCGACTGCGCGCCGCGCAGCACCAGCGTCGGGCAGGCGATCTTGTCCCATTGCGGCCAGAGATCGACATCCTGCGCCCGCGCGGCGCGGAAGGCATCGCCGATCGCGGGGTCATAGGCAAAGCCCACCATGCCGTCCGGCTTCTGCCGCGTGCTGATCTCGGCGAGATGGCGCCATTGCGCATCGGTGAGCGGGCCGAAGGAGGCGGCAACCTGGCGCAGCGTCGCTTCGAGCTCTGCGCCGTCGCGAAAGCTCGGATCGCGTCCGACATAGCTGGCGATGCGCTCCAGCCCCTCCTTGGCGATGAGCGGCCCGATATCGTTGATGACGAAGCGGCGAATGGGCGTCTCCGGCTGCGCCGCCAGCAGCAAGCCGACGAGACCGCCCATCGAGGTGCCGACCCAATCGACCGCATCGCAATCAAGCCGAGCGATCAGCGCCGCCATGTCGGCGAGGTAGAGCGCATAGTTGTAATCGGCGGAATCGGCGAGCCACGGGCTTTGGCCGCGGCCCGGAAAATCCGGACAGATAACGCGAAACCGCGCCGAGAGCGCTTGCGCCAGCGCGTCGAAATCGCGGCCATTGCGGGTGAGGCCATGGGCGCAGAGCACGGTAGGGGCGCCCGGTGGCCCCGGCCATTCCCAATAGGTCATGTGATGGAAGCCGTGTGGCCCGAGGCAGGCTAGGCTCCGGGGAATGATGGACATGCTGTGCAATCCCGTGTTAGCTCGGCCGACCATCGCCCAGCTTGCCGCAGGGATCAAGCAATCATGGAAGAGATCACCATCGCGCCGCCGCGTGCGGAGGATTTTCCCGATTGGCGCCGGCTCTACGAGGGTTACGCCACCTTCTACAAAATGCCGATGAATGACGCGATTGCCGGCACGGTCTGGCGCTGGCTGCTCGATCCCGCGCATCCCCTCGAAGCGCTGCTCGCGCGCACCGGCGCGGGCCGCGTCGTCGGGCTCGCGCATTTTCGCCCCATGCCGCGGCCTTTGACCGGGAGCACGGCGGGCTTCCTCGACGACCTCTTCGTCGATCCGGCGCTGCGCGGCAGCGGCCTTGCCGACCGGCTGCTGGAAGCGATGGGCGAGGTCGGGCGCAAGCGCGGCTGGTCGCTCATCCGCTGGCTCACCGCCGACAACAACTTCCGCGCGCGCGGCGTCTATGATCGCCACGCGCAGCGGACGATGTGGATCACCTATCAGATGGATCTCGGCGCCGCGCCCTCGCCGGGCAAGCGGTGAACCTTTCGCGCTGATCGTTGTTCATCGCCCGTCGGTTCGCCTTGCGCGAGAGCCGGCCAGGCCCGGGGGGTGCCCTCCCAATGATCAGCGAAATCCCGCTCACCTGTCCACACTGCCACAAGACGACGGTGAAGCCAGTCGCCTGGGTGCAACAAAACACCTTCTACACCTGCGAGTTCTGCGGCACGCCGGTGATGATCGACAAGGATAGCTGCGCCGAGCTCGTCGCCCGGCTGGAGATGCAGCAGCGCCCATGACGCGCGGTCGGCGCCGCCGCCCCGGCGCCGCGCCGATGATTGCCGCTCGCACCAGCCTGCGCTAAGACGCCGCCGTCGCGACCAGCAGCAGGTTCACCCGAAATGGCCGCAAAAGGGCCGCTTTCCGGCATCACCGTCATCGATCTCTCGCGCATTCTCGCGGGCCCTTATTGCACCTTTCTGATGACCGAGCTCGGCGCCCGCGTCATCAAGGTCGAGCCGCCCGGCAAGGGCGACGACGCGCGCGAATACGGCCCCTTCGTCAAAGGCCAATCGACCTATTTCGCCTCGGTCAATCGCGGCAAGGAGTCGATCGCCCTCGACCTCAAAGCGGCGGGCGACAAGCGCATTTTCGAGGCCTTGCTCGCCAAGGCCGATGTGCTGGTCGAGAATTTCCGCCCGGGCACGATGGAAAAGCTCGGCTATGGCTGGGAGAGCCTGCACTCCCGCTATCCCCGCCTCATCTATGCCGCGGCCTCGGGCTACGGCCATACCGGGCCCTATTCGCACCATCCGGCCTATGACATGGTGGTGCAGGGGCTCGGCGGCATCATGAGCATCACCGGGCATCCCGGCCAGCCGCCGGTGCGCATCGGCATGTCGATCGGCGATATCGGCGCCGGGCTCTATACCGCGGTCGCCGTCAACGCCGCCCTCCTCCATCGCGAGCGCACCGGCGAAGCGACCAAGGTCGATATCGGCATGTTCGATTGCCAGCTGGCGCTGCTCGAGAACGCGGTGATGCGCTACACCGTGAGCGGGCAGGTGCCGGGCCCGCTCGGCGCGCGCCATCCCTCGATCACGCCCTTCGAGGCGTTCGCCACGGCCGACGGCGCCATGATCGTCGCCGCCGGCAATGACGGGCTCTATCAGAAGCTCTGCGATGCGCTCGGCCGCGCCGATCTCGCCGCCGCGCCGCAATACAAGACCAATGATCTGCGCAACCAGAACCAGGCGACGCTGAAAACCGAGATCGAAAGCGAGCTGAAGAAGCAGCCCACATCCGCCTGGATCGAGCGCTTCGAGCGCGCCGGCATTCCCAGCGGGCCCATCAACAACATTGCGCAGGCGCTCGCCCATCCGCAGGTCGCGGCGCGCAACATGCTGATCACCGTCGAAGACCCCGTCGCCGGCACGCTCAAGCTCGCCGGCAACCCGCTGAAGCTCTCCGCCTTTCCCGACCCGCCGACGCGCCCGCCGGCGCCGTCGCTCGACGCCGACCGCGCGAAGCTGCTGAAGGAGCTCGGGATCGAGGGATAACGGGCGCGCAGGATCGCCGCGCTTAATTCAGCAAGCCCCCTGCCCTCGCCATCGACCGGAGCCCGCGCTATAACCCGCGCACGCATCGCCCTGTCGACGGGAGGTACCACATGCTGCAGAACCGGCTGGAGCCCGTGCTTGATCCGCGCGCGCTGGCGCGCGAGCTGTCGAACAAGCTGCTGATCGACGGCGCGCTGGTGCCGGCGGTGACGGGGCGCACCTTCAAGGTGGTGAATCCGGCGACGCAGGAGCATATCGGCGATGCCGCCGAAGGCACCGCGCCCGATGTCGATGTCGCGGTGAAAGCCGCGCAGAAGGCGCAGAAGGCCTGGGCGAAGCTCGCCTCGCGCGAGCGCGGCCGCCTGGTGCAGGATTGCGGCCGCCTCCTCAACGAGCATGTCGAGGAGATCGCGCGCCTCATCACGCTCGAGACCGGCAAGGCGATCCGCACCGAGAGCCGGGTCGAGGCCGGCGTCTTCGCCGATGTGCTGGTCTTCTATGGCGGCCTCGGCTCCGAGCTCAAAGGCGAGAGCGTGCCGTTCAAGCCGGGCATGCTCACCATCACGCAGCGCGAGCCGATCGGCGTCGTCGGCGCCATCATCCCGTGGAACGTGCCGCTGCTGCTGATGGCGCTGAAGATCGCGCCGGCGCTCGTCGCCGGCAATGCCGTGGTGGTGAAATCGGCCGAGGAAGCGCCGCTCGCCGTGCTGCGCGCCTGCCAGATCATGAACCAGGTGCTGCCGCCGGGCATCCTCAACATGCTCTCCGGCGACGGCCCCGGCTGCGGCGCGCCGCTGGTCGAGCACAGGGGTGTCGGCAAGGTGACCTTCACCGGCTCGGTCGAGACCGGCAAGCTCGTCTACAAGATGGCCTCCGACAAGCTCATCCCGGTGACGCTCGAACTGGGCGGCAAGAGCCCGATGATCGTCATGGGCGATGCCGATCTCGAGAAGGCGGTGGACGGCGCCATCATCGGCATGCGCTTCACCCGCCAGGGCCAGAGCTGCACCGCGGCGAGCCGCATCTTCGTCCATGATTCCATCCACGACGCCTTCGTCGCCAAGCTCAAGGCCAAGGTCGATGCGATGAAGATGGGCGACCCGCTCGACGAGGCGACCGATATCGGCTCGATCATCTCGCGGCAGCAATTCGACAAGGTGCAGAACTACATCAAGATCGGCGAGGAGACCCGCGGCGCCACGACGCTGCGCTGCTCGGCCATGCCGAAGGATCAGAAGCTGTCGCGCGGCTATTTCGTCCAGCCCGTCATCTTCACCGGCATCGCCAACGACAACAGGCTGTGCCGCGAGGAGATCTTCGGCCCGGTCACCTGCGTCATCAAGTTCCGCGACTACGATGACGCCATCCGCCAGGCGAACGACACGGAGTATGGCCTCGCCGCCACGATCTGGACGCGCGACCTCAAGACCGCGCTCGACGCGACGCAGCGGCTCGAAGCGGGGCTCGTCCAGGTGAACCAGAACCTTGTTGTGCAAGCGAACATGTCCTATGGCGGCGTCAAGAACTCCGGCCTCGGCAAGGAAGCCTCGCTCGAGGCCATGCTCGAGCACTTCACCCAGAAAAAGACCATCATCCTCAATCTGGGTTGATCCGAGGCGCGTATCGGGCGGAGCGGCGGGATGAGGCGGTGGTGGCTCAGCCTGCTGCTGGTGCCGCTCGTGCTGGTTGCGGGCACGCTGCTCTGGCTGCGCTCCTCGCTGCCGCTGAGCAGCGGCCACCTCACCCTCGCGGGGCTCACCGCTCCCGTCAGCATCAGCCGCGATGCCGATGGCATCCCGACCATCGCCGCGCAGAACGACCGCGACGCCGCCTTCGCCCTGGGCTTCGTCCATGCCCAGGACCGGCTCTTCCAGATGGATCTGATGCGCCGCGCCGGCGCCGGGCGGCTCTCGGAATGGTTCGGCTCCGTCACCCTCCCCTTCGACCGCTTCGTACGCACCATCGGCCTTTATCGCGCGGCGGAGCGCGAATATGCCTTGCTGTCGCCGGATCTGCGCGCCGCGCTCGATGCCTATGCCGCCGGCGTCAACGCCTATCTCGCCCATCGCCGCGGCGCGCTGCCGGCGGAATACTATCTGCTCAACGCATCGCCCGAGCCGTGGAAGCCGGCGGACTCGCTGGTCTGGGGCAAGCTCGTCGCGCTCCAGCTCGCCGGCAATCTGCGCCAGGAGCTGCTGCATGCGCGCCTGGCGCAGCACCTGACGCCGGAAGAGCTGCAGCTCCTCTACCCGCCCTACCCGACCGACGGACCAGTGGCCGTGAGCAGCGCCGCCGCCTCGCTGAAGGATCTGCCGCTCGGCGCCATCGAGGATGCGCTGCCGCCGTTCGTCGGCCCCGCCTTCGCCTCGAACAACTGGGTCGTCGACGGCAAGCACAGCCAATCCGGCAAGCCGCTCCTCGCCAATGATCCGCATCTCGGCCTCTCCGCACCCAGCTTCTGGTATCTGGCGCGCCTCGAGCGGCCGGGCCTGACCCTCGCCGGCGTCACCGCGCCGGGTGAGCCTTTCGTCGTGCTCGGCCACAATCAG
>DATIYL010000250.1:0-5673 GCA_035517635.1 Allostellaceae bacterium
AAGCCGTCATCGCTCTCGCGCAGGATCTCCAGGCGCGCCTTGGCGGTCTCGCCGAGCGGCTTGGCGTAGAGCAGCAGGCAGGCCGAGGGCTTGTCGCCGCGGCCGATGCGGCCGCGCAGCTGGTGCAGCTGCGCCAGGCCAAAGCGCTCGGCATGCTCCACCACCATCACCGTCGCGTCGGGCACATCGACGCCGACCTCGACGACCGTCGTCGCCACCAGCAGATCGACGCCGCCTTCGGCAAACGCGGCCATGACGCGGTCCTTCTCGGCGCCTTTCATGCGGCCATGCACCAAGCCGACGCGCTCGCCGAAGAGGCGGTGGAGCTCGGCCGCGCGCTCATCGGCGGCAGCGAGATCGGTGTTTTCAGATTCCTCGACCAGCGGACAGATCCAGTAGATCTTGGCGCCACGCGACAGCGCCCGCTGGACGGCGTCGATCACCTCCTCGATCCGCTCCAGCGGGAGGGTGCGCGTCGTCACCGGGCGGCGGCCGGCCGGCTTCTCGGTGAGGCGCGAGGCGTCGAGATCGCCGTAAGAGGTCAGCATCAAGGTGCGCGGGATCGGCGTTGCCGTCATCACCAGGATGTCGACGCCACGGCCTTTGCCGGAGAGCGCGATGCGCTGCTCGACGCCGAAGCGGTGCTGCTCGTCGATGACGGCGAGCGCGAGGTCGCGGAAGACGACGTCCTCCTGGAAGAGGGCGTGCGTCCCGACGGCGATGCCGATCTCGCCCGCGGCGAGCCGCTCGAGCAGCGCGTCGCGGGCGCGGCCTTTCTCGCGGCCGGTGAGGAGCGCGATCTCGACGCCGCTGCCTTGCGCGAGGCGGCTCAAGGTCGCGAAGTGCTGGCGCGCCAGGATCTCGGTCGGCGCCATCAGCGCCGCCTGCGCCCCGGCCTCGACCGCATCGAGCATGGCAAGCAGCGCCACCACGGTCTTGCCGCTGCCGACATCGCCTTGCAGGAGCCGCAGCATGCGCGCGGGCGCGGCCATGTCGGCGGCGATCTCGGCGAGCGCCTGGCGCTGCGAATGGGTAAGCGAGAAGGGGAGGCGCTGGAGGAGCGCCTCGCGCAGCTCGCCCGCAACCTTGATGCTGCGGCCGGGGAGGCGCTTGGTGTGGGCGCGCACCAGCGCGATGGCGAGCTGGTTGGCGAGGAGCTCGTCATAGGCGAGGCGCTGACGCGCCGGCACGTCGGCGGCGAGATCGGCCTCGCTGGCTGGCGCATGCGCCGTGGCGAGCGCCGCGCGCCAGGCCAGCCAGCGGCGCTGCGCGAGCAGCGCGGGGTCGAGCCATTCCGGCAGCTCGGGCACGCGCGCCAGCGCCGCGTCGATCGCCTTCTGCACGGTGCGCAGCGGCAATCCGGCTGTCAGGCCATAGACCGGCTCGATCGGCTTCATGCGCTCGAACTCGTCGGGCGCGAGGACGTGATCGGGATGGGTGATCTGGATCTCGTTGTTGAAATACTCGACCCGTCCGCTCACCCAGCGCGTGGACCCCGGCGGCAGCAGCTTCTCGAGCCAGTCGCCCTTGACGTGGAAATAGACGAGATGGAGAAAGCCGGTCTCGTCGCGGCAACGCACGCGATAGGGTTGGCGCGGGTTGTGCGGCTTCACATGGGCATCGACCTGGAGCCGGATCGTGGCGATCATGCCGGCGGGCGCGTCCTTCACCTTGGGCGTGAAGCTGCGATCGATGATGCCGCTCGGCAGATGCCAAAGCAGATCGGCGACCGCCGGCCCGGTCAGCCGCTCGATGAGCTTGCCGAAGCGCGGTCCGACGCCGGGCAAGGTCGTCGCCGGAGCGAAGAGCGGAAAGAGGATCTCGGGGCGCAAGGCGGTTCTGTGATTGGCGATGTTGCTGCAGTGCGGCGATCTTGCAGTCGTTCTCGGAATATACACAAAACGGCAGAGCAGCCCATCGCCGCAGCCGGCTGACGGGGCGGGCAAAACGCTCTATATGAGGGCCCATGGGCGAGCCCCCCGACATCCGCCGCAAGCGTCTCCTGTTCCGCAGCTGGCACCGCGGCACGAAGGAGACCGATTTGCTGCTGGGCTCCTTCGCCGAGGCGCATCTTGGCGCCCTCAGCGAGGCGCAGCTCGACCGCTACGAGGCGCTGCTCGAGGAAAATGACGCGCTGCTGTTCGACTGGATCACCGGCCGTGCGCCGCCGCCACCCGAAAAGGACAGCGATGTGCTGCGCCTCATGATGGCGTTCCGCTTCCGCGCGAGACCGGCGTGAGCGCGCTCGACCGGTTCTTCGCCGCGAGCGCGCCGGAAACGCCGGGCCGCCTCACGATCTGCGGCGCGCCCGAGGGGCATGACGCTTTCGTGCTGGGCGGGCTCGTCGCCGGCGGCACCGTAAAGAGTCTACTCCACATCTGCCGCGACGATGGCCGCATGGCGCGGACCGTGGCGGCGCTCGCCTTCTTCCATCCCGGGCTCGAGGTGGTGGCGCTGCCGGCCTGGGACTGTCTGCCCTACGACCGCGCCTCGCCCAATGCCGAGATCATGAGCCGGCGCATCGATGCGCTGACCCGGCTCGCCGATCCCGCCGCCGCGTCCCGGCCGCGCGTGGTGCTGACGACGGTGAATGCCGTCATCCAGCGCGTGCCGCCGCGCCAGCTCTTCCAGGATCGGGTGCTGAGCCTGGGGCGGGGCGGGCGCATCCCGCTCGATCGGCTCATCAGCTTTCTCGGCAAGAACGGCTATACCCGGACCGACACGGTGCGCGAAGCGGGCGAGTTCGCGGTGCGCGGCGGCATCGTCGATCTCTTCGCCTCGGGCGCGCCGACGCCGGTGCGGCTCGATTTCTTCGGCGACACGCTCGAGAAGCTGCGCAGCTTCGACGCGCTGACCCAGCGCTCCACCGGCACCTTGGAGCGCGTCGTGCTGAAGCCGGTCAACGAGGTGCTGCTCGACGATACCGTGATCCACCGCTTCCGCTCGCGCTATCGCGAGCAGTTCGGCACGGTCGCCGATGACGATCCGCTCTACGACGCGGTCAGCGCCGGGCGCCGCTATATCGGCATGGAGCACTGGCTGCCGCTCTACTACGAGAGCCTCGAGACGGTCTTCGACTATGTCTCCGACGCGGCGGTGACGCTCGACCACCAGGCCGAGGATGTGCGCAACGACCGCCTCGCCTCGATCGCCGATTTCTACGCGGCGCGCCTCGAGGCGCTGCGCGCGCGGGCGACCACGGCGCCGCTCTACCGGCCGGTCCGGCCGGACCAGTTCTATCTCGACGACGCGCAGTGGAACGCGGCGCTCGCGCGCCGCCGCACCGGCATGTTCTCGCCCTTTGCCGCGCCGCCCGGCGCGGCGCTCACCGTCGATGCCGGCGCCGGTCCGGGGCGCGATTTTTCCGAAGCGCGCGCCAACCCCAAGCTCGATCTCTTCGATGCCGTGCGCGACCATCTCGAGGCGGAGCGGCGCGGCGGGCGCCGTGCGCTGCTCCTCGCCTATAGCGCCGGCTCGGCCGAGCGGCTGAAAGCGCTGCTGCAGGAGCGCGGCCTCGACGAGCCCGTCGCGGCGCCAAGCTGGCCCGCTTTTCTCGAAGCGCCGCCGGCGCGGGTCGGGCTTGCCGTGCTCGGCATCGAGCATGGCTACAGCGCCGAGGGCACCGCCTTCGTCACCGAGCAGGACATTCTCGGCGACCGCCTGGCGCGGCCGCCCAAGCGCCGCGCCAATTTCGACCAGTTCATCGCCGAGGTCTCGGCGCTGCAGCCCGGCGATCTCGTCGTCCATGTCGAGCATGGCATCGGCCGCTATGACGGCCTCGTCACGCTCGAAGTCGCCGGCGCGCCGCATGATTGCCTGCGCGTCCTCTATGCCGAAGGCGACAAGCTCTTCGTCCCGGTCGAGAACATCGAGGTGCTGTCGCGCTACGGCTCGGAAGAGACCGACGTTCAGCTCGACCGGCTCGGCGGCGTCGCCTGGCAATCGCGCAAGGCGCGGGTCAAGCAGCGCATCAAGGACATCGCCAACCAGCTCATCGCCGTCGCCGCCGAGCGCCAGCTCAAGAATGGCGAGACCATGCCGGCGCCCGAAGGGCTCTATGAGGAGTTCGCCGCGCGCTTTCCCTATCCCGAGACCGAGGACCAGCAGAAGGCAATCCTCGACACGCTCACCGACATGGCGTCGGGCCGGCCGATGGACCGGCTCATCTGCGGCGATGTCGGCTTCGGCAAGACCGAGGTCGCGTTGCGCGCCGCCTTCATCGCGGCGATGGCGGGAACCCAGGTCGCGGTGGTGGTGCCGACGACCTTGCTGGCGCGCCAGCATTACCGCACCTTCGCGCAGCGCTTCGCCGGGCTGCCGCTGCGCATCGCACAGCTCTCGCGCCTGGTGTCGGCGCGCGACACGGCGCAGATCAAGAAAGAGGTCGCCGAGGGAAAGATCGAGATCGTCATCGGCACCCATGCCCTGCTCAGCAAGGGGATCAAGTTCCCGCATCTCGGCCTCCTCGTCGTCGACGAGGAGCAGCATTTCGGCGTCGCGCAGAAGGAGCGGCTGAAGCAGCTCAAGGCCAACGTGCATGTGCTGACGCTGACCGCGACGCCGATCCCGCGCACCTTGCAGCTGGCGCTGGCCGGGGTGCGCGAGATGAGCGTGATCGCGACGCCGCCGGTCGATCGCCTCGCGGTGCGCACCTTCGTCATGCCGGCCGACCCGGTGGTGCTGCGCGAAGCCATCCTGCGCGAGCGGCACCGCGGCGGGCAGGTGTTCTATGTCGCGCCGCGCATCAGCGATCTCGGCGAGGTGCAGCAGGCGCTGAAGGAGCTGGTGCCGGAGATCAAGGTGGCGGTGGCGCATGGCAAGATGGCGGCGTCCGAGCTCGAAGCGGTGATGTCGGCCTTCGATGACGGCACCTATGATCTGCTGCTCTCCACCAACATCATCGAAAGCGGCCTCGACATTCCGACGGCCAACACGCTCATCATCCATCGCGCCGACCGCTTCGGCCTGGCGCAGCTCTATCAGCTGCGCGGCCGCATCGGGCGCGGCAAGTTGCGCGCTTACGCCTATCTGACCTTGCCCGAGGGCAAGAGCCTGACGCCGACGGCGCAGCGCCGGCTCGAGGTGATGCAGACGCTCGATCAACTCGGCGCCGGCTTCACCCTGGCGAGCCACGATCTCGATATCCGCGGCGCCGGCAATCTGCTCGGCTCGGAGCAATCGGGCCATATCCGCGAGGTCGGCGTCGAGCTCTACCAGCACATGCTGGAAGAGGCGATCGCGGCCTCGCGCAGCGGCGTCGAGGAGCTCGGCGAGGCCAAGGAGGAATGGACGCCGCAGATCACCATCGGCACGCCGGTGCTGATCCCGGAGAGCTACGTCGCCGATCTCAATGTCCGGCTCGGTCTCTATCGGCGCATCGCGGCGCTGCTCGATCGGCGCGAGATCGATGCTTTTGCCGCCGAGCTCATCGACCGCTTCGGCCCGCTCCCGCACGAGGTCGAGAACCTCCTGGAGATCATCGCCATCAAGCGGCTCTGCCGCGATGCCGGCATCGAGAAGGTCGAGGCGGGCCCCAAGGGCGCGCTGCTGGCCTTCCATCACGACCGCTTCGCCAATCCGGCGGGGCTCGTCGAGTTCCTGCAGCGCCATGCCGGCACCGCGAAGCTGCGCCCGGATCAGCGCCTCGTCATCATGCGCGGCTGGGAGGATACG
>DATIYL010000251.1:0-25368 GCA_035517635.1 Allostellaceae bacterium
CCGACAACACCGCGGAAACCCGCCAAGTGCAGGTGAGCCGGACCGTCGACGGCAAGAGCGTCATCACCGGCGGGCTGGAGCCGGGCGAGCGCGTCGTCGTCGACGGTCAGCTGCGGCTGGTCAATGGCAGCCGCGTCGAAATCCGCTCCGCCGAGGCCACAGGCGGAAAAGATTCATGAGTCTGCCGGAGTTGTGCATCCGTCGTCCGGTGATGACGACGCTGCTGATGCTGGCCTTCGTCGTCTTCGGCATGTTCAGCTATCGCCTGCTGCCGGTGGCGGCGATTCCGCGCGTCGACTTTCCGACCATCGTCGTCACGGCGCAGCTCCCGGGCGCCAGCGCCGACACCATGGCGTCCTCGGTGGCAACGCCGCTCGAGCGGCAGTTCACCACCATCTCCGGCCTCGATTCCATGACCTCGACGAGCGGTCAGGGCGTCACCGCGATCACCATGCAGTTCAGCCTCGACCGCAACATCGACGGCGCGGCGCTCGACGTGCAGGCGGCGATGACGGCGGCGGCGAAGCTGCTGCCGCCGCCCTCGCAGATGACGACGCCGCCGAGCTTCCAGAAGGTCAACCCGGCGGATCAGCCGGTCATCTATATCTCGCTCAACTCGGACACGCTGCCGCTCTATCAGGTCGACGAATACGCCGAGACGCTGATGGCCGAGCGCATCGGCATGCTGCCCGGCGTGGCGCAGGTGCAGGTCTTCGGCGCGCAGAAATTCGCCGTCCGCATCCAGGCAAATCCCGAGGCGATGGCGGCGAAAGGGCTGACCTTCGACGACATCACCAATGCGGTGGCGGCCGCCAATTCCAACACGCCGGTCGGCACGCTCGACGGCCCGCATCAGAGCTTCACCGTCCAGGCGACCGGCACGCTGCCCCACGCCGCCGATTTTCGCCCGATCATCGTCGCCTACCGCAACGGCGCGCCGGTGCGGCTCCGCGATGTCGCCACCGTCGTCGACAGCGTCGAGAACACCAAGATCGCCAGCTGGTACAACGGCAAGCGCGGCGTCATGCTCTCGGTGCTGCGCCAGCCCGACGCCAACACGGTGCAGGTGGTCGACAGCGTCAAGGCGCTGATCCCGGTCTTCCGCGAGCAGATCCCGCCCTCGGTCAATCTCAATGTGGTGAACGACCGCTCGATGTCGATCCGGCAATCCGTCGACGACGTGCAGTTCACGCTGATGATCACCGTCGCGCTGGTGGTGCTGGTGATCTTCCTCTTCCTGCGCAACGTCACCGCGACGATCATCCCGGCGCTGGCCCTGCCGGTCTCGGTCGTCGGCACCTTCGCCGGCATGTACATGATGGGCTATTCGATCGACAATCTGTCGTTGATGGCGCTGACGCTCTCGGTCGGCTTCGTCGTCGACGACGCGATCGTCATGCTGGAGAACATCGTCCGCCATATCGAGAATGGCGAGCGGGTGCTCGACGCCGCCTTCCGCGGCTCGCGCGAAATCGCCTTCACCATCGTCTCGATCACCTTCTCGCTGGTGGCGGTGTTCATCCCGGTGCTGTTCATGAGCGGCGTCGTCGGCCGCGTCTTCCGCGAATTCGCCGTCACCATCAGCATGACCATCCTGATCTCGGGACTGGTGTCGCTCACCTTGACGCCGATGCTGTGCTCGCGCGTGCTCAAATCGGTCGATCACGGCGCCAAGCACAACGCGCTTTACCGCGCCTCCGAGGCGGTGTTCAACGGCATGCTGAACACCTACCGGGCGGCGCTGGATTTCGTCATGGCGCACCGCGGCGCGACGCTCATCGTCACCGTGCTGTCGCTGGTCGCCACCGGCTGGCTGTTCATGGCCATGCCGAAAGGCTTCTTCCCGATCGAGGACACCGGCCAGATCTTCGCCTTCACCGAAGCGGCGCAGGACGTCTCGTTCCAGTCGATGGCGCTGCACCAGCAGCAGGTGGTCGACATCGTGCGCGCCGACCCCAACGTGCAGGACGTAATCTCCGTGATTGGCGCCACCGGCTTCAGCCCGGCGCTCAACAATGGCCGCTTCTTCGTCCAGTTGAAGCCGCTCGATCAGCGCAAGCTCTCGGCCAATGAGATCATCCAGGAGCTGCGGCCGAAGCTCGCCACCGTGCCGGGCATGCGCGTCTTCATGCAGCCGCTGCAGAACATCAATCTCGGCGGGCGGCTGTCGAAGAGCCAGTACCAATACACCGTGCAGGACTCCGACCCGGCCGAGCTCTATCATTACGGCCCGGCGATGCAGGAGAAGATCGCGCAGATTCCCGGCATCCTCGACGTCAATTCCGATCTGGAGCTGCTCAATCGCGAGGCGGTCGTCACCATCGACCGCGACAAGGCCTCGCAACTCGGCATCAGCGTCGACCAGGTGCGCAACGCCTTCTACAGCGCCTTCGGCACGCGCCAGATCTCGACCATCTACGAGCCGTCGAACGACTATCAGGTGATCCTCGAAGTCGATCCGCACTACCAGCAGGATCCGAGCGACCTGTCGCGGATCTACCTGCGCAGCGCCTCGGGCCAGGCCGTGCCGCTCGACGCCATCGCCCGGGTGAGCTCGGCGCTCGGACCCGTCCTGGTCAACCATCAGGGTCAGCTGCCCTCGGATACCATCTCGTTCAACCTGGCGCCGGGCGTGTCGCTCGGCGCCGCCGTCGACGACATCCGCCGCGCCGAGCGGCAGGTCAATCTGCCGGTGACCGTCGCCACCGGCTTCCAGGGCACGGCGCAGGTGTTCCAGGATTCGCTCAAGGGCCAGGGCCTGCTGCTGATTGCCGCAGTGCTGGTCATCTACATGGTGCTCGGCATCCTCTATGAGAGCTTCATCCATCCGATCACGATCCTCTCCGGCCTGCCGGCGGCGGGGCTCGGCGCGCTGCTCACGCTGTTGATCTTCCGCCAGGATCTGAGCGTCATCGCCATCATCGGCATCGTCATGCTGATCGGCATCGTCAAGAAGAACGCGATCATGATGATCGACTTCGCCATCCAGCGCCGGGCGGCCGGCGACGGCGTGACGGCCGAAGCGGCGATCTACGAGGCTTGCCTGCTGCGCTTCCGTCCAATCATGATGACGACGATGGCGGCGATCATGGGCGCGCTGCCCATCGCCATCGGCCTCGGCGCCGGCTCCGAGCTGCGGCGGCCGCTGGGTCTGGCGGTGGTGGGAGGCCTGCTCGTCTCGCAGCTGCTGACGTTGTTCATTACACCGGTGATCTATGTCTATCTCGAGAATCTTCGGCGCATGTTCCAGGAGCACGCGGTCACCGTGCCGGCGACGCCGCTGCCCGAGCCGAACGCGCCCTTGGTCGGCGACTAGCGCCGGCCTCCTCTTCGCTCTCGTTCTGGCATCGGCCACCTTCCCTGCCGGCGAGGCGGCCGCGCAGCGCCAGCCAACCGAGGATCTCGCCGCCCTCCATGACCGCTGCGTCGACTTCGTGCGCGCCCATCCCAAGGAAGGGCTCGAGCGGGCGAAGCTGTGGGCGCAGCAGGGCGGCGGCTTCTATGCCGATCACTGCGTCGCCATGGCGCTCTTCGCGCTGCGCGACTACGCCGCCGCCGCCGATCGCTTCCAGACGCTCGCCACGGCGATGATGGGCATGCCGACGGTCGAGCGCGCCCAGGCGCTCGACCAGGCCGGGCAAGCCTGGCTCGACGCCGAACGGCCCGACCGCGCCAAGGCGGCGTTCGACGCGGCATTGCAGCTCAATGGCGAGAACGCCGATCTGCTGATCGATCGCTCCGAGGCCTATGCCGCGCTGAAGCAATATTGGGACGCGCTCGACGATCTCAACCGCGCCATCGACCTCGCCCCCGACCGCGCCGACGCCTATATCTATCGTGGCGCCGTCTACCGCCATCTCGATACGCCCGACCTCGCGATGCAGGATGTCCAGCACGGCCTCTCGCTCGCGCCCGATTCGCCGACCGGCCTGCTCGAGCGCGGCATTCTGCGCCAGCTCAAGGGCGACATCGCCGGCGCGCGCGAGGATTGGCAGCGCGTCGAAAAGCTCGCGCCGGATTCGCCGGCCCAGAAGGCGGCGGCGATGGAGCTTGCAAAGCTATCGGAGAAGGACGCGAAGCCGGCGCCGGCCACCCCCCCGGAGCCGGGGAAGCCGAAATCCTGACTCGCCTCAGAAATCGAGATCGGCGTAGTGCTTGGGCGGCGGCGCGCCAGGGATGTGGTCGGTGAGAATCGGCCGGAAGCTTGGCCGCGACTTCACGCGGGCGTACCACTCCTTGGCGGGCTCGTGCTGCTCCCAGGGGACGTCGCCGAGGTAGTCGAGCGCCGAGAGATGCGCCGCCGCGGTGATGTCGGCGAGCGAGAAATGGTCACCGGCGAGCCAGCGCCGGCGCTCGACGAGATAGCCGACATAGTCGAGGTGATAGCCCATATTGGCCTGCCCGGCGCGAATCGCGGTCGAGTCGGGCTGACCGAAGCCGAGGAAGCGCTTCATGATCTTTTCGCCGACCAGGTTCTCGGTGACCTCGCGGTTCATCTTGACGTCGAACCAAGCGACGAGTCGCCGCACCTCGGCGCGGTCGAGCGGGTTGATGCCGAGCAGAAGCTTGTCGCGATAGACCTCGTCGAGAAACTCGGCGATGGCGCCGGCCTCGGCCAGCACCGTGCCGTCGGGCTCGATCAGCACCGGTACCTCGCCCGCCGGGTTGAGCGCCAGGAATTCCGGACGCCGCTCCCAGACCCGCTCCACCTTCATGGTGAAGTCGAGCCCCTTCTCCTGCAGCACGATGCGGATCTTGCGCGAGGCGGGCGACAGCCAGAGATGGTAGAGGAGACGCATAACGGCGCCACTCTACCACAAGCGGCCCTCACCCTCCCATGGCTTCGCCATGGGCCCCTCCCTCTCCCGCGAGGGGAGAGGGGATGTTTGCCGGGGGCTCGGTGATCTCCCTCTCCCCTTGCGGGAGAGGGTCGGGGTGAGGGGGCGCTAATCGTCCCCCGCTGCCGCCTGCGGCGCGGCGAGCGCCAGCGGGGCCGGCAGGCGCGCCAGCATCTCCTTCGGCACCACCTGCCAGAAGCGACGCAGTTCGCGCTCCCAGTCGAGGAGGAGCTGCTGGGCGAAGCGCGATTGCGACTCGCGCGCATGCTCCTCGACGAGCGCGCGCAGCACGCCCTCCCAGTGGGGCGTTTGGACGCGCTGCCAAATGACGCTCTCGCCATTGACGCGGGAAGGGAATTCGTCGCCGGCGTCGTAGACGAAAGCCATGCCCCCGGTCATGCCGGCGGCAAAATTGTCGCCGACCTTGCCGAGGATGACGATGGTCCCGCCGGTCATGTACTCGCAGCCGTTGGAGCCGCAGCCCTCGACCACGGCACGGGCGCCGGAGTTGCGCACGGCGAAGCGCTCGCCGGCCTGGCCCGCCGCGAACAGCGTGCCGGCGGTCGCGCCATAGAGCACGGTGTTGCCGACCACCGTGTTCTGATGGGCGATGAGCGGGCTCGACACCATCGGCCGCACCACGATGGCGCCGCCGGAGAGGCCCTTGCCGACATAGTCGTTGGCATCCCCGAAGACTTCGATCTTGAGGCCCTGCACGGCAAAGGCGCCGAGCGACTGACCGGCGGTGCCGCGCAGCCGCACGGTGACATGGCCCGGCTGCAGCCCGGTCATGCCGAAACGGCGCGCGATCAGCGAGGAGAGCCGCGTGCCGACGGCGCGCTGCGTGTTGCGCACGCTGTAGGTCAGCTGCATCTTCTCGCCGACCTCGAAGAGGGGCTGCGCGTCCTTGATCATCTGCGCATCGAGCGAGTCCGGCACTTCGTTGCGGCCCTCGAGCGTGCAATAGCGCGGATATTCGCCGGGATCGGCCTGCGCCAGGATCGGGTTGAGGTCAAGATCGTCGAGATGGGCGCTGCCGCGGCTGACCTGCATCAGCAGGTCGGTGCGGCCGATCACCTCGTTGAGGCCCCGGGCGCCGAGCGAGGCCAGGATCTCGCGCACATCCTCGGCGACGAAGCTGAAGAGGTTGACCACCTTCTCCGGCGTGCCGGTGAATTTCTGGCGCAGCTTCGGATCCTGGGTGCAGATGCCGACCGGGCAGGTGTTGGAATGGCATTGCCGCACCAGGATGCAGCCCATGGCGACGAGCGAGGCGGTGCCGAGACCGTATTCCTCGGCGCCGAGGATGGCGGCGATGACCACGTCGCGCCCGGTCTTGATGCCGCCATCGACGCGCAGCCGCACGCGATGCCGCAGCCGGTTCAGCACCAGCACCTGATGCACCTCGGAGAGTCCCATCTCCCAGGGCACGCCGGCATATTTGATCGAGGATTGCGGGCTGGCGCCGGTGCCCCCGCTATGGCCGGAGATCAGAATGACATCGGCCTTGGCCTTGGCGACGCCGGCCGCGATGGTGCCGATGCCCGAGCGCGCCACCAGCTTGACGCAGACCTTGGCGTCCGGGTTGATCTGCTTCAGGTCGTAGATGAGCTGCGCCAGATCCTCGATCGAATAGATGTCGTGATGCGGCGGCGGCGACACCAAGGTGACGCCCGGCGTCGAGTGTCGGAGCCGCGCCAGCATCTCCGTCACCTTGAAGCCCGGCAGCTGGCCGCCTTCGCCGGGCTTGGCGCCTTGCGCGATCTTGATCTCGATCTCGCGGCAATTGTTGAGATACTCGGCGGTGACGCCGAAGCGCCCGGACGCGATCTGCTTGATCGCCGAGGCGGCATTGTCGCCATTGGCGCGCGGCTTGTAGCGCGCGGAGTCCTCGCCGCCTTCGCCACTGTCGGATTTGGCGCCGATGCGGTTCATGGCGATCGACAGCGTCTCATGCGCCTCGGGGCCGAGCGCGCCCAGCGAGATGCCGGGCGCCACCAGCCGCTTGCGGATCTCGGTGATCGATTCGACCTCGTCGACCGAGACCGCCGGTCGCCGCGGTTTGAAATCGAGCAGGTCGCGCAGGTGAATGGGCGGCAGCTTGCGCAAGCCCTCGGCATAGCGGCGATAGATGCCGTAGCTGTCGCTCGCCACCGCATTCTGCAAGGTGTGCACGAGGCCGCCTTCGAAAGCGTGCAGCTCGCCGCCGCGGCGATAGCGGTAGAAGCCGCCGACCGGCAGCGGCACGACATCTTCCTCATAGGCGCGGCGGTGCTGCGCCAAGGTCTCGAGCTCGATGCCGGCGAGGCCGATGCCGGAGATGCGCGAGGTCATGCCGGGGAAGAACTCGGCGACCAGCGTGCGCGACAGCCCCACCGCTTCGAAATTATAGGCGCCGCGATAGGAGGAAATCACCGAGATGCCCATCTTCGACATGATCTTGAGCAGCCCGTCATTGACCGCGCGCTCGTAGCGGTCGATCGCTTCCTCGAGGCTGACGCCGGCGCCGAACAAGCCGCGGCGCTGGCGCTCGGCGATGGTCTCCTGCGCGAGATAGGCATTGACCGTGGTGGCGCCGACGCCGATGAGCACGGCGAAATAATGGACGTCGAGGCATTCGCCCGCGCGCACATTCAGCGAGGTAAAGGTGCGGAGCTGCTGGCGCACGAGATGCGAATGCACCGCGCCGGTGGCGAGGATCATCGGAATCGCTGCACGCTCGGCGGCGACGCGCTCATCGGTGAGGACGACATGGGTGCAGCCGCCGCGCACGGCGTCCTCGGCTTCCTGCTGGATGCGGCGGAGCGCATCGCGCAGCGCGCCTTCGGCGCCGGCCGCAGCGAAAGTGCAGTCGATCTCGACCGCGGTCTCGCCCATATAGGCGCGCATCGCGGCGAATTCGGCGGTCGACAGCACCGGGCTGTCGAGCTGCAGCAGCCGGCACTGCCCGGCATCCTCGTCGAGAATGTTGCCGAGATTGCCGAGCCGCGTCTTCAAGGTCATCACCTGCCGCTCGCGCAGACTGTCGATCGGCGGGTTCGTGACCTGACTGAAATTCTGCCGGAAGAAGTGGTGGAGACCGCGATGGCGCTCGGACAGAACGGCGAGCGGCGTGTCGTCGCCCATCGAGCCCACCGCTTCCTTGCCGGTCTCGGCCATGGGCTGGAGGATGAGCTCGAGCTCCTCGAGGCTCCAGCCGGCGGCGACCTGGCGGCGCCGCAGCACGTCGCGCGCGAGCTCGGCGCGCTCGCCTTCGGTCGGCTTGATCAGGCTGTCGAGCACGGTGATGTTCTTGACCCATTGCGCATAGGGAAGCCGCGCCGCCAGCAGATCCTTGATCTCGTGGTCGCGATAGAGCCGGCCCTCGGCGAGATCGACGCCGATCATCTGCCCCGGGCCGAGACGGCCCTTCTCGACGATCTCGGTCTCGTCGAGCCGCACCATGCCGGATTCGGAGCCGGCGACGATGAGACCGTCGGCGGTGATGGCATAGCGCATCGGCCGCAACCCGTTGCGGTCCATGCCGCCCATCACCCAGCGCCCATCGGTGAGCGCCAGCGCGGCGGGGCCGTCCCACGGCTCCATCACCGAGTTGCAATAGCTGTACATAGCGCGGTGCGCCGGCGGCATGACGCGCGCCTCGGAGGCCGCTTCCGGCACCATCAGCGTCTTCGCCATCGGCAGCATGCGCCCGCCGCGCACCAGCAGCTCGAAGACGGCATCGAGCGCCGCCGAATCCGAGCCGCCGACCTGGATCACCGGCTTGATGTCCTCCATCGCCTCGCCGAAGACCGCGCTGGCGAGCCGCGTCTCGTGGCTCTTCATCCAGTTGATGTTGCCGCGCAGCGTGTTGATCTCGCCGTTATGGGCGAGGATGCGGAAAGGCTGCGCCAACGGCCAGGTCGGGAAGGTATTGGTGGAGTAGCGCTGATGATAGATGGCGAAGCGCGAGACGAAGCGCTCGTCGAGCAAATCGGGATAGAAAGCCGTGAGCTGCTCGGCCAGGAACATGCCCTTGTAGATGATCGAGCGGCAGGACAGCGAGCAGATGTAGAAATCCTTGATCTGATCGGCGATCACCCGCTTCTCGATGCGCCGGCGGATGACATAGAGATCGAGCTCGAAGCGCTCGACCTCGACGCCGCGCGGATTGGCGATCATGATCTGCTCGATCTCGGGCCGCGTCGCGTTCGCCTTCTCGCCGATGACGTCGATGTTGATCGGCACCTGCCGCCAGCCATAGATGGCATAGCCGGCCTTGAGGATCTCCGCCTCGACGATCGAGCGGCAACGCTCCTGCCCGTCGAGATCGGTGCGCGGCAGGAACACCGCGCCGACGGCGAGCCGGCCCGGCCCGGGCTCGTGCCCGGCGTGGCGCACATACTCGCGGAAGAAATCCTGCGGGATCTCGACATGGATGCCGGCACCGTCGCCGGTCTTGCCATCGGCATCGACGGCACCGCGATGCCAGAGGGATTTGAGCGCGTTGATCGCCGCTGCGACCACGGCACGGCGCGGCGCGCCGTCGAGCGCGGCAACGAAGCCGACGCCGCAAGCATCGTGCTCCTCGGCGGGGTCGTAAAGCCCGGCCGCTTGAAGATGGGCGGCGTTGCGGCGGAATTCGTCGGCGAAGCCCATGGCGCGCTCCAACGCTTGGCTCAGACTTGCGTGATCGGGATGTGGCCGGGCTCGGCGGCGACGCGCTCGAGCCAGCGACGGACGACGCCGTAGCGCGCGAGATCGAACGCGCCCTCTTCGGCGACATGGGTATAGGCGTAGAGCGCGATATCGGCGATCGAGTAGCGCTCGCCGACGACATAGCGGCGCGCGCCGAGATGGCGCTCCATCACGTCGAGCGCGGCATAGCCCCAGCGGCGCTTGCTTTCGACCATCGGCCGGCGCTCGTCATCGAGCAGGTCATGCGTGATCCAGTAGCGCAAAGTCGCGATATTGGGCTCGTGGCTGTACTGTTCGAAGAACAGCCATTGCAGCACGAGCGCGCGCTCGAACCGGTCCTCCGGCAGGAAGCGCGTGCCTTCGGCGAGATAGACGAGAATCGCGTTCGACTCGGCGAGCGCGCTTCCATCCTCGAGCTCCAGCACCGGAATGCGGCCGTTCGGGTTGACGCGCAGGAAATCGGGCGTGCGCGTCTCGCCCTTGGTGATGTCGTGCTCGACCCACTCGAACGGCGTGCCGAGCAAGGTCAGCAGCAGCCGCACCTTGTAGCCATTGCCCGAGGGCGCGTAATCATGGAGGCGCAGCATCCCCGTCACTCCGCCGCGATCGCCGCCGATCGCGACATCGCCTTCTCTCTGAGATAAAGGTGCATCTGCTCCGCCGCGTCGCGACCGTCGCGGATCCCCCAGACCACCAGCGAGGCGCCGCGCACGATGTCGCCGGCGGCGAAGACGCCGTCGAGCGCGGTCATCATCCTGCGCTGGTCGATCTTGAGCGTGCCCCAGCGCGTCACACCAAGCTCCGGCGCGCCGAAGAGCTGGGGGAGATCTTCGGGGTCGAAGCCCAGCGCGGTGATGACGAGATCGGCCGGGAGGTCGAAATGGCTGCCGGGCAGCGGCTGCGGCGCCTGGCGCCCGCCGGCATCGGCGACGCCCAGATGCATACGGTGCGCGCGCACGCCGCGGACCACGCCATTGCCGGTCAGCGCCTCGGGCGCGGCGAGCCAGACGAATTCGACGCCCTCCTCCTCGGCATGCTGCACCTCGCGCTGCGAGCCCGGCATGTTCTTGCGGTCGCGGCGATAGAGGCAGCGCACCGAGGTCGCGCCCTGGCGCACGGCGGTGCGCACGCAATCCATCGCCGTGTCGCCGCCGCCGATGACGACGACATGCTTGCCGCGGGCATCGAGCGCGCCGCTGTCGAATTCGGGCACGGCATCGCCGAGCCCCTTGCGGTTGGAGGCGGTGAGATAGGCGAGCGCCGGCACGACATTGCCGAGACCGATGCCGGGGCATTGCAGCTCGCGCGCCCGATAGACGCCGGTGGCGATGAGCACGGCGTCATGGCGCTCGCGCAGCTCGGAGAGGCTGATCTGCTCGCCCACGGCGACGTTCAGGTGGAAGCGCACGCCCGCCGCCTCCAGCAGCCTATGGCGCCGCGCCACCACCTGCTTCTCGAGCTTGAAATTGGGGATGCCATAGACGAGGAGCCCGCCGACCCGGTCGTAGCGGTCGTAGACATGGACGTCATAACCGCGCCGGCGGAGCTGCTCGGCCGCGGCCAGCCCGGCGGGCCCGGCGCCGATGATCGCCACTGTCTGGCCGAGCTCGCGGGCGGGCTTGGGAGGCTCGACCCAGCCTTCGGCAAAAGCGGTTTCGGTGATGTATTTCTCGACCGCACCGATACTGACCGAGGCGAAGCCCTGCTCGATGACGCAATTGCCCTCGCAGAGCCGGTCCTGCGGGCAGATGCGGCCGCAGACCTCGGGCATGGAATTGGTGCTGGCGGCCAGCTCATAGGCCTCCTGCAGCCGTCCCTCGGCGGCGAGCATCAGCCAGTCCGGGATGTTGTTCCCGAGCGGGCAATGCACCTGGCAATAGGGGATCCCGCATTGCGAGCAGCGGCTCGCTTGCTCTTGCGCCGTGGCGGCGCTGAACTCGCCATAGATCTCGCGGAAATCGCCGCGCCGCTCGGCGGCCGGGCGTTTTGCCGGCATGGCTTTGGCCACGGAGGTGAATTGCAGCAGCCGCGTCACTGTGGGCTCCTCGACGAAAAGGCGACGCCCGCGGGCGTACCGGCAATTTTCTTGCGGGGACAAGCTGGAGTATGGTCATTCGCGGCTATTAGGTCAAGTTGTTTTACCTTCTTGAGCTCAGTTTCTCTCGTCTAGCGCCTGGTAGCGCCTGCTACAAAAATAATCAACAATTTTAGTATCGAATTGGTACTATTATCGACTACCGCAGTAACCCTGCGGCGCCACGAGCAGATGCCCTATAAAGAGAAATGTGATGTCCGACCTCGACGGTGCTGCGGCCCTGCTCGATTTCTGGTTCGGCCCGCCGGGCTCGGCCGAGCGGGAACGGCCGCGCGATGTCTGGTTCGCACCCGATCCCGCCTTCGATGCGACCTGCCGCCAGCGCTTCAAGGCGGATCACGCGCGCGCCGCCGCCGGCAGCCTGGCCCATTGGCAGGCAGCGCCGGAGAGCTGCCTTGCTCTCATCCTCTTGCTGGACCAGCTGCCGCGGAACCTGTTTCGCGACTCGCCGCTCGCCTACGCCTCCGATCCCCTGGCACGGCGGGTCGCGCGCCAGGCGCTCGCCGCCGGCTTCGATGCCCGCCTGCCCCCGGTCTGGCGCTGGTTCCTCTATCTCCCCTTCGAGCACAGCGAGGACCTGGCCGATCAGGCCATGAGCCTCCAACTCTATGCCGGCCTGCCCGAGGATGAAGATAAGCCGGAGCAGCTCGATTACGCCCGGCGGCACTACGCGATCATCGCGCGCTTCGGCCGCTTCCCCCACCGCAACGCCATCCTCGGCCGCGCCAGCACCGCCGCGGAGGAAGTGTTCCTGCGCCAGCCGGACTCGTCGTTCTGAGGTGCCGTCCGCTACCGCTTCTGCGGCGGGCGGGACCGCCGGCGCGCGGCGTCGGCGAGGCCAAGCGCGGCGGCCAGCGCGCTGCCGATGATGGCAATCTCGCCCTTCTCCAGAGCGGTACGCAGCGCCGCCCGAGTCAGCAGCTCGAGCTGCATCTCTTCGAGATCGCCCGGCTGCGGCTCGCGCACCGGGCGCGCGCCGTAAGCGGCGAAGACGTGGCATTCGCCGCAGCCCTGATTGCCGGCATTGCTGAAGCTGCCGAGCTTGCACCACGTCGCCGCTTCATAACCGGTTTCTTCGAGCAGCTCGCGCTCGGCGGCGACCTGAGCATCCTCGCCCGGCTCGACATGGCCGGCCGGCAAGGTCAGACTGACCCGCCGCGGCCCGTGCTTATATTGCCGCAGGCAGAGCACGCGGCGATCGGCGGTCTCGGCATAGATCATGGCGTAGGTCGCCATCTCGATCTGGAGATAGTCCTCGACGACGCGCCCGTCCGGCAGAGCGACACGCTCGAGAGCGACATCGAGACGAGGCGGGAAGGCGAAGAGCCGCTTGCGGCTGAGCACGCGCCAGGGCTTGAGCGTGGCGCGGCCGGTGTGTTGTCGGCTCATCCGCGCCACCTCCTGCGCCGCGCCAAGCGATCGGGTGTCAGCGACTCGGCGGGCCGTAAGCCGCCGCGCGCTCGGCGTCGCGCCAGCGGCCGCCGCGGCGGAAGCGCTCGAGATAGAGCGGCAACTCCAGCTCGAGCGCGGTCGGCGTGATGCCGAGCGCGGCAAGGCCGGGCGCCTCGGGGGCGACGATATTGTCGCGCCGCAGCATCCGCACCTGATCGCGCGTCAGCGGCGGGCGCGGCAGCCATTCCAGAAAGGTCGCTTCGAGCGTGGCGAGGCTGAAGGGCAGGTTGACGAGCCTGCAGCGCCGCTGGGTCTCGCGCAGGGTGAGCTCCATCAGCTCCTTGAAGCTCAGCACTTCGGGACCGCCCAGCTCGTAGGTCTGACCCGGCGCCGCCGGCTGCTCCAGCGCCGCCACCACGGCGTCGGCGACATCGCCGACATAGACCGGTTGGAACCGCGTCCGGCCGCCGCCGATGAGCGGCAGCACCGGCGAGTAGCGCGCCAGGGCGGCGAAGCGGTTGAAGAAATCATCCTCCGGCCCGAACACGATCGAGGGACGCAGGATGGTCGCCGCCGGGAAAGCGTCACGCACCGCCGCCTCGCCGGCCGCTTTCGACCGGGCATAGGCCGCGGGCGAAGCGGGATCGGCGCCGATCGCCGAGATATGCACGAAGCGCTTGGCACCCGCCGCGGCCGCGAGCCGCGCCAGCAGCGCCGGTCCCCGGTGATGGACGGTATCGAAGCGCTGCCGCCCCCGCTCATAGAGAATGCCGACGGCCGAGACCACGGCATCCGAGCCGGCGACGGCAGCGGCGAGCCGGGTCTCGTCGGTGATGCCGGCATCGAGCTGGACGACCTGCCCGACATCGCCCATCGGCCGCAGGAAGCCGGCGCGCGTCGCGTGGCGGCTGACCGCCGCCACCACCGCGCCGCGCTTTGCCAGCCGCTTGACGACATACCGGCCGATGAAGCCCGAAGCGCCGAGAACCGTGACGCGCCGCAGCCGCATGGGAGCTCTCCCTCTGAAGCGCCGCTCTATAACGCATGGATGCTAAGTTGTCAGTTGTCATGAGTTGTCAGTTTTCAGTTGTCAGTTTTCAGTGGTTTCTTGAACTGACGACTGACAACTGACAACTGACGACTCACCCTTCCCATTGACATCCTGGCGGCCCTTCCCTATCCACTGGGCAACCTGCCCAGGTGGCGGAATTGGTAGACGCGCTAGATTCAGGTTCTAGTGGCCGAAAGGTCGTGGAAGTTCGAGTCTTCTCCTGGGCACCACTCCCCGATTTGACGCTGCGCAGGTGACGGCCCCGGTGAGCATCCACCTCCATCACGGCGACCTGCCGGAGGGCGTGCAGTTCGGCGCCAGCGTCGCCATCGACACCGAGACGATGGGGCTCGACCCGCATCGCGACCGGCTCTGCCTGGCGCAGCTTTCGGCCGGCGACGGCGTCTGCCATCTCGTGCAGTTCGCCAAGGGCGGCTATGACGCGCCGCGGCTCAAAGCGCTGCTTGCCGATCCCGCGGTCCTGAAGATCTTCCATTTCGGCCGCTTCGACATCGCCATGCTGCAGCGCTATCTCGGTGTCCTCCCGCACCCGGTCTATTGCACCAAGATCGCCTCGCGCCTGGTGCGCACCTTCACCGACCGGCACGGCCTCAAGGATCTCGTGCGCGAGCTCCTCGGCGTCGAGCTGTCGAAGCAGCAGCAATCTTCGGACTGGGGAGCGAGCGAGCTCAGCGACGAGCAGCTGCGCTACGCCGCCTCCGACGTGCTGCATCTTCACGCGTTGAAGGAGAAGCTCGACGCCATGCTGGCGCGCGAAGGCCGGACCGAATTGGCGCAGGCCTGCTTCGACTTCCTGCCGAGCCGGGCGCTGCTCGATCTCGGCGGCTGGGGCGCCGAGGACATCTTCGCCCACTGAGCCGCGGCGTTTGACCCCTCGCCGGCCTCGCGCACAAACCAGGAACATCGCCCCAATTGGTTGACATTTAGGGATGAGTGCGCATAGTCCCGACGTATCATCCCCCGCGGACCCCACGGCCTGCACCTGGTCGCCGAATGGGAGGGAAATCCGTTGGCCCGCGCTTTGAGCAAGAGCACCGACATTGACGCGGCACGCCGCGTGCTGCGCACCGAGATCGCCGGCCTCGAGGCGCTGCTGGCGAGCCTCGACGGCACTTTCACCGGCGCGGTCGAGATCCTCGCCCGGGTAAGCGGGCGCGTCACCGTCACCGGCATGGGCAAGAGCGGCCATGTCGCGCGCAAGATCGCCGCGACCTTCTCGTCGACGGGAACGCCGGCGCAGTTCGTCCATCCCGGCGAAGCGAGTCACGGCGATCTCGGCATGATCGCCGAGAATGACGCGGTGCTGGCGCTCTCCAATTCGGGCGACACCGCCGAGCTTGGCGACATCGTCGCCCATGCCAAGCGCTTCCGTAATCCGCTCATCGCCATGACCCGGCGCACCGCGAGCGCCCTCGGCGAGGCGGCGGACGTCACCCTGCTGATGCCGGCCGCCGCCGAGGCCTGTTCGATGGGTCTTGCGCCCACCACCTCCACGACGATGATGATGGCGCTGGGCGATGCGCTGGCGGTGGCGCTGCTCGAGCGCAAGGGCTTCTCCCAGAGCGATTTCCAGATCCTGCATCCCGGCGGCCAGCTCGGCCGCCAGCTGCTGCGCGTCGCCGACATCATGCATGACGGCGAGGCGATGCCGGTGGTGTCGCGCGGCACGGCGATGGCCGAAGCAATCCTGGTGATGACGGCGAAGAGCTTCGGCTGCGTCGGCGTCACCGACGATGCCGGCAAGCTGGTCGGCATCGTCACCGACGGCGATTTGCGGCGCCATATGGGCGACGACATGCTGCGCGCCACGGTCGACGCGGTGATGAGCGCGCGGCCGAAGACGATCCGCCCGCAAGCCCTTGCCGCCGAAGCGCTCGGCCGGATGAACGCGCTCGCCATCACCAGCCTCTTCGCCGTCGACGAGCAGAAGCGGCCGCTCGGCATCCTGCATATTCACGACTGTCTGCGGGCGGGAATCGCATGACCGTCACGCCCGACATCCCCAGGGATGCCGAGGTCGCTGCCGCCTTGTCGCGGCGAGCGGTGGTCGATCGGCGCTACAGCCGCTTCGTCGTGCTGGCAAAGCGCGTGCTGCCCGTCATCGCCCTCATGCTGCTGCTGCTCGTCGGGATCTGGCCGCACCTCCAGACCGAGCTGCAACGCGTGCGCTTCACCCTGCCGCGCCTCGATCCGCGCGAAGCGCAGGATTTGCGCATGGTCGATGCGCGCTACACCGGCATCGACCGGCAGAATCGCCCCTTCGTCATTACCGCCGACGTGGCGCGGCAGAACCGCAGCGTCGACGAGCTGATCTCGATGGAAGGCCCGAAGGGCGACCTGACCACGACGAGCGGCAGCTGGTTCGAGCTGAGCGGCTATACCGGTATCTATCAGCCGAACACGCAGGTCCTCGACCTCTTCGGCAATGTCCAGCTGTTCCAGGACAAGGGCAACGAGTTCCGCACCGACAGCGCCCATATCAACATGGCGACCGGCGCCGGCGACGGCCACGATCCCGTCGAAGGCCAGGGCCCGTTCGGCCACATCACCGGGCAGGGGTTCCGCCTGCTCGACCACGGCAACACGATCGTCTTCACCGGACACGCGCATCTCGACCTGTTGCCGCACTCGAAGGACGTACCGTGACACGCTGGACGATACCGCTCCCGGCGCTGGTGCTGGCGGCCGGGCTCTCGCTCTTCGCTCCGGCGGCGCCGGCGCAGAGCTTGGGCCTCGGCCTCAACAGCAACGACAATGGCAAACCGGTCCAAATCGAAGCCGATGACGGCATCGAATGGCAGCAGAACAACCAGGTCTATATCGCGCGCGGCAACGCGCAGGCGACGCGCGGCCAGACGACGATCTTCGCCGATACGCTGATGGCGTTCTACCGCTCGGTCTGCAGCCCCGAGGCGCAAGCCGCGGCGGCCAAGCGCGCGGCAGCAGCGGCGGCAAACCCCCAGAGCGCCGCGCCGGCGAAGCCGGCCCCGGTCTGCCCCGCTACCCCGGCGCCGCCGCCGCCGAAGACCGCCTCCGGCAAGCCGGGGGCGAGCGATCCCAACAGCAGCGGCCCGACCGAGATCTACCGCATCGAGGCCGATGGCAATGTGCGTATCGCCACCGAGACGCAGACCGTCTATGGCGACCACGCGGTCTACGATGTCGACAAGGAACTGGTCGTTGTCACCGGCAAGCATCTGAAGCTCGAGACGCCGCGCGACACGGTGACGGCGCGCGATGATCTCGAGTGGCACGACGATACGCAACTCGCGGTTGCTCGCGGCAATGCCGTGGACGTCCGCGACGACAAGCGCATCGCCGGCGACGTGCTCACCGCCGAGGTCCAGAAGGACCCGAACGGCTCGTCGCATATCAGCCGCATCGACGCGCTGGGCAATGTTCTGGTATCGTCCGTCGATCAGATCGCGCGTGGAGATGCCGGCGTCTACAACCTGGACACGGGCATCGCGACGCTGACCGGGCGGGTCACATTGACTCGCGGCGACAACGAGCTGAGGGGGCAATACGGGGTGGTCGACCTCAACAACAATGTGAGCCGGTTGCTCAGCGCGCCGCCTTCGGAGAAGCTTACCGAAGGCCATCCGGCGCGCGTCGCCGGCCTGCTGGTGCCGCGCGAGAAGCCGGCGCAAGCGCCGCCGGCACCGGGTCAGCCGGCAAAAACTCCCGCACCCAAAGCCCCGACGCAATGACCCCCGACGAAACCCCGCACGCGCAGAGTTGGGCGGCCGCCGGCCCGCGCCTTGTCGCCGACAATCGCGGGCTCGCCGCCGCCAATCTCGGCAAGTCGTTCAAGAAGCGCCCGGTGTTGCGCAGCGTCAACGTCTCGGTGCAGCGCGGCGAGGCGGTCGGTCTGCTCGGCCCGAACGGCGCCGGCAAGACCACCTGCTTCTACATCATCACCGGCCTCATCGCGCCGGATTTCGGCACCATCACCCTCGACGGCCAGGACATCACCGATTTGCCGATGTACCGCCGCGCGCGGCTCGGCATCGGCTACCTGCCGCAGGAAGCGTCGATCTTCCGCGGCCTCACCGTCGAGCAGAACATCCGCGCCGTGCTGGAGGTCAACGAACCGGTGCGCGAGGTGCGGGAAGCGACCATCGACGCGCTGCTCGCCGAGTTCTCGATCACGCATCTGCGCCGCGTCCCGTCCATGGCGCTATCGGGCGGCGAGCGCCGCCGCGTCGAGATCGCCCGCGCGCTCGCCACCCAGCCGCATTTCATGCTGCTCGACGAGCCGCTTGCCGGCATCGACCCGATCGCCGTCGGCGAGATCCGCAAGCTCGTCATGCATTTGAAGGATCGCGGCATCGGCGTGCTCATCACCGACCACAATGTGCGCGAGGCGCTCGAGATCGTCGATCGCGCCTATGTGCTGCATGAGGGCCAGGTGTTGATGGAAGGCTTGCCGAACGAGATCGTCGCCGACGAGGATGTGCGGCGGGTCTATCTGGGCGAGCGATTCAGCCTTTAGGAATTCCGGGTTCGTTGCGGGGGTGGGAAGAGGAAGCGGCCAGGTCTTGGCCGCTTCCTTTTTTACGCCCGGCACCGCCTGCAGCATGAGCCGGAAGCATTTCGGCCATGCGACGCCCGGTCAGCCGCCCGGGGACATGATCCTTGCTGGGCTCCGCCAGTTGGTGTTTCCTATGAGAACGCCTGTAACGCCGCCATGCGGACATTCGCGGCACGGCAAAAAACAAGCAACGTCGCGCCCCCGGCACAGCGGAGAAGGGATCGGCGGTGGGAGGAGACAGCATCACCCCGGCATCCCCCGGGGCTGGAGGCACCAAGCCGCCCGCCGCGGCGACGGGCGACGCTGTGCTCGTGTTGCGCGGCATCTCCAAGCAATTCGGCGGCACCCAAGCGCTCGATGAGGCGAGCCTCGCGGTCGGCGCGGGCGAGATCCTCGCCTTGCTCGGCGAGAATGGCGCCGGCAAGTCGACGCTGATCAAGATCCTGGCCGGCGTTCACGCCCTCGATGCCGGCAGCGTCAGCTTCCGCGGCCGCGATGCCTCGGCGGCGCTGCGCCGGCTGCCGATCGCCTTCATCCATCAGGATCTCGGCCTCATCGACTGGATGACGGTGGCGGAAAATACCTGCTTGACGCTGGGCTACCCGCGCCGTCTCGGCCTCGTCGATTGGGAGGCCGCAAGGCGCCGGGCGGCGCGCGCGCTCGGCACGCTTGGCGTCGACATCGACCCCGACATCCGCGTCCAGGATCTGAGCCGTACCGAGAAATCGATCGTCGCGATCGCCCGGGCGCTGGCGGCCGATGCCGAGATCCTGGTGCTCGACGAGCCGACGGCCAGCCTGCCCGCCGATGAGGTGGCGCGGCTCTTCGCCGCCTTGCGACGGCTGCGTGCACGTGGCGTCGGCATCGTTTATGTCTCGCATCGCCTCGACGAGGTGTTCGAGATCGCCGACCGCATCGTCGTGCTGCGCGACGGGCGGGTGGTCGGCGAGCGCCAAACCGCGGCGACCAGCCCCGAGGAAGCGATCCTGCTGATCGTCGGGCGCGAGCCCTCGCAAGTCTTCCGCCGGCCGGCGGAGCGTGCCGGCACGGCACGGCTGGTGCTCGACGCGCTCACCATCGGCGATGTCGGCCCCGTCGACGGCGCCATCCATGCCGGCGAGATGATCGGGCTGGTGGGGCTGCGCGGCGCCGGGCAGGAGAGCGTCGGCCGGGCACTGTTCGGCATGCTGCCCGCGGCGTCGGGCCGCGTCCTGCTCGACGGCAAGCCGATCGCGCCGGCCTCGCCGCGTCAGGCGATGGCGGCCGGACTCTACCGCATCGGCGCCGACCGCGCCGGCGATTCGATCGTGCCGGGCCTCACGGTCCGCGAAAACCTCTTCCTCAATCCCCTCGCCGCGGGGCGCGATGCCTGGTCGCTGCTGCACCCCGGCCGCGAGGCCCGCGATGCGGTCGAGCTCGGCCGCAAGGTCGGGCTTCGTCCCAACGATCCCTCGCTGCCGATCGAATGGCTCTCGGGCGGCAACCAGCAGAAGGTCGTCATCGGCCGCTGGCTGCATCTCGCCGGCAAAGTCTATGTCTTCGAGGATCCGACCGCCGGCGTCGATGTCGGCGCCAAGGCCGAGATCTACCGGCTGTTCGACGTCGCGCTCAAGGCGGGCGCGGCCATCCTCATCGTCTCGACCGATTTCGAGGAGGTCGCCAAGGTGTGCCATCGCGCCCTGGTGTTCGACCGCGGGCGGGTCGTGGCCGAGCTCGCCGGCGACGACCTCTCGGTCGAGAATCTGATCGCCGCCGCTTCGGCGAGCGCCCGCTCGGCGGCTTGACCCATGCAATCGCTCAAATCGAACGCCCTCGAGCCCACCCGCAGCGAGCTGGCGCGGCTCTCTCGCCGCGACGCGATCATCCGCGTGCTGCCGGTCTATGGGCTGCCGATCCTGACGGTGCTGCTGATCCTCGGCTTCTCGCTGGCGCTGCCCGACACCTTCCCGACGATGCTCAATCTGCGCTCGATCCTGAGCGACAAGTCGATCGTCGCCTTGCTGTCGCTTGCCGCCATGCTGCCGATGATGTCGGGCCGCATCGACCTCACCGTCGGCTTCGGCATCGTCATGTGGCATATCCTGGCGATCAGCCTGCAGGTGACCTATCACTTCCCCTGGCCGCTCGCCGTGCTCGTCGTGCTGGCCTGCGGCGCGCTCACCGGCCTCATCAACGGGCTGCTGGTCGAGGTCGCGCAGATCGACAGCTTCATTGCGACGCTCGGCACCGGCACGATCCTTTACGCGCTGGCGCTCTGGCACACCGATGGACGCCAGGTGATGGGCGTGCTGCCGCAGGGCTTCCTCGACATCAACGGCCTGAGCCTCGTCGGCATCCCGATGCCCGCCGTTTATGTCGTCCTGGTGTCGCTGGCGCTCTGGATCGTCGCCGAGCGGCTGCCGCTCGGCCGTCACATCTACGCCATCGGCGCCAATGAGAAAGCCGCGGCGCTCAACGGCATCCCAGTCAGAGCCTATGTGGTCGGCGTCTTCGTCGCCTCCGGCGTGCTCGTCGGCTTCACCGGCGTCGTGCTCGCCGCGAAGCTGCGCATCGGCCAAGCCAATGTCGGGCTCGATTATCTGCTGCCGGCGCTGGTCGGCGCGTTTCTCGGCTCGACCACGATCAAGCCCGGCCGCGTCAATGTCTGGGGCACCGTGGTCGGCGTCATCATCCTCGCCGTCGGCATCTCCGGCATCCAGCAGCTCGGCGGCGCTTTCTTCGTCGAGCCGCTGTTCAACGGCGCGACGCTCGTCATCTCGATCGCGCTCGCCGGCTTCGCGCAGCGCCGCCGCAGCGTGGCGCTGTCGAAGGCGGCGCCCGACGGCTGAGGCCGCGGGGCTCCGTGACGTCATTCTTGCTGCCAAGGGAGGAGAAGAGCATGTCACGCCATAGAGCCTATGCCAGTTGCCTCATCGCCGCCGCCGCTGCGCTGGTGCTGTCCAGCGTCGCCAGCCGCGCCGACGACGACGCCTATCTCAAAGAGGCCAAGGATTACATCGCCAAGGTGACGGCGCCGGGCGCGCCCTGGACGGGTCCGACGACCGGACCCAAGGCGCAAGGCAAGAAGCTCATCGTCTATGTCTCGGCCGATCAGCGCAATGGCGGCGCCCAGGGCGTCGGCGACGGCGCGCAGGAAGCGGCCAAGGTCATGGGCTGGGATTTTCGCATCCTCGACGGGCAGGGCTCGGTGCAGCAACGCACCTCGGCCCTCGACCAGGCGATCGCGCTGAAGCCCGATGGCATCATTCTCGGCACGGTCGATGCGGCGGAGCAGGCGCCGGCGGTCGAGCGGGCGGTGAAGCAGGGCATCAAGGTCGTCGGCTGGCATGCCGGCGCCGCGCCGGGCCCGATGACCAACCCACCGGTCTTCACCAACATCACCACCGATCCGCATGAGGTCGCCAAGGCCGCCGGGCTCTACGCCGTCGTCGATTCCAACGGCACGGCCGGCGTCATCCTCTTCACCGACAGCATCTATGCCATCGCCACCGCCAAGACCAATGCCGAAGCGGCCGCGATCAAGGGCTGCAAAGGCTGCAGCGTGCTCGCGGTCGAGGATACGCCGATCGGCGATCTGGCCAACCGCATGCCGCAGCTGACCACGGGGCTGCTCGCCCGCTACGGCAAGAAATGGACCTACAGCATCGCCGTCAACGACCTCTATTTCGACTTCTCGGCGCCGTCGCTGCAATCGGCAGGCATCGCGCCCGATGTCGGCTATCCCCGCCAGATCTCGGCAGGCGACGGCTCGGTGCCGGCCTTCCAGCGTATCCGGCAGAAGCAGTATCAGATCGCCACCGTCGCCGAGCCGCTGCATCTGCATGGCTGGCAATGCATCGACGAGCTGAACCGCGCCTTTGCCGGCCAGCCGCCGAGCGGCTTCGTCGCGCCGCCGCATCTCTTCATCGCCGCCAACCTGAACCGCGACGGCGGCCCCGACAACCTCTACGACCCCGAGAACGGCTACAAAGATCAGTATCGGAAGATCTGGGGGAAATAGCGGCGCGATAACAAGAAAACTCACCACGGAGACACGGAGGGCACGGAGAATAGTGTTGGGTGCGCGGAGCGCGCCATTCTTCCCTTCTCCGTGCTCTCTGTGTCTCCGTGGTGAATCTTGCTTACTGTGGCCCAGGTTCTCGCTTAGCAGCGGCGACGGAGCGCTGCCTCACCCCCCTCCCTTCCCTCCCCCTCAAGGGGGGAGGGGATTTCTTTGCGTCCTGGATAGACCCCCCTCCCCCCTTGAGGTCCCCTTGAGGGGGAGGGTTGGGGTGGGGGGTGCGCCGCTACTCGGCTGCAGCCGGCCAGCGCCCGAACGGCACCACTTTGTTGTCGATGTCGTGGCCGATATCGGCGCGGCCGAGATAGGGGATGCCGGCGCGCGCGCACCAGTGCTGCGCCACTTCCTCTTCGGTCGCGCCGAACGCCGGCTCGTTCGGCGGGATGGCGCTGCAGCGGCCCAGCCGGATGCCGGCGACGCGGCGCAGCGCCGGCGTGCTGGTGATGTGGAAGAAAGACCGGTCGATGCGGTACATGTGCTCGGCCACCTCCTCGAGCATCAGCACATGGCTGGCGAGCTCCGGCTGCAGTGGCGTACCGATGAGATGGCTGAGCACGGTGATATTGAACGCCGCGCTTGGCGTCTCCGGCGACACCGTCGGCTCGAGCGCGCCCAGCGCGCCATCGACGAGGAAAGCGAGCGAGCGCGCGACCGCGGCATCGCCGCCGGGACGCGAGATATCGACGGGCATCGGCCCATGCGCCACGCGGGCGAAGCCGGCGCCGTAAAGCGCGGCCAGCAACGCACCACCGTCGCTATAGCCGAGATAAAGCTTGTTCCGCGCGGTCCCGGTCAGCCGAGGCAGGACGCGATCGACCAGGCGGCATGCACCGTAACCGCCGCGCGCGAACCACACCGCGTCGATAGCCGCATCATTCGCCATCTCGACGAAGGCGGCGGCGCGCGCCGCATCGTCGCCGGCGAAATGCCCGGCGGAGAGGAAGCATTGCGGATGGAAGCGAAGCGCCGGCGGATGCGTGGGATAAAGTGTCGCAGCGAGCGCTGCGACCTTGGCGGCGAGCGCCGGCTCGATGCGCGAGCCCGGCGCCACGACGCCGATCGTGAAGCTGCCTTCGCCCATCGATGCTCGGAGATCCCCGCTCGCTTGTCACGCCGCGGCGCGAATTGTAGCTTCGGCCCATGCACCGAGACAGGCCTTATTTCTTCTGCGGCATCGGCGGCAGCGGCATGCTGCCGCTCGCCCTCATCCTGCGCGCCGCGGGCAGCGCCGTCTCCGGCTCGGACCGCGCGCTCGACCAGGGGCGGACGGCAGCGAAATTCGATTTCCTGCGCCGCCGCGGCATCTCGCTCTATCCGCAGAACGGCAGCGGCGTCACCGATCCGGCGCTCATCGTCGTCACCTCCGCCGCCGTCGAGGAACAAGTGCCGGACGTGCAGGCGGCGCGCCGCGTCGGCGCGAGCCTGCTGACGCGCGCCGCGCTGCTGGCCGAGCTGTTCAACGCCGCGCCGCAGCGCATCGGCGTCGCCGGCACCAGCGGGAAATCGACCACCACCGGCATGATCGGCTGGATCCTCCATTGCACCGGGCGGGACCCGACGATCATGAACGGCGCGGTGATGAAGAATTTCATCACGCCGGAGATCCCCTTCGCCAGCGCGGTCGTCGGCAAAGGCGGGATCTTCGTCAGCGAGGTGGACGAGAGCGACGGCTCGATCGCCCAGTTCACGCCCGGCATCGCCGTCCTCAACAACATCGCGCTCGACCACAAATCGATGGACGAGCTGCGCGCGCTGTTCGGCGATTTCGTCGCCAAGGCGGAAACCGCGGTGCTGAACCTCGACAATGACGAGACCGCCGCGCTCGCCGCGACGCTCGCGCCGGGAAAGGCGATCACCTACAGCCTGCTTCGTCCGGAAGCCGATCTGGCGGCGACGGAGATCGCGCCCGCGCCCGAGGGAATCGCATTCGTGCTGCGACAGCGCGGCGATGGGCGCGCGATCCGGGTGACGCTCGGCGTGCCCGGTCGCCACAACATCGCCAATGCGCTCGCCGCGCTGGCGGCAGCGCAGGCCGTGGGCGTGCCGCTGGACGAGGCGGCTGAAGCGCTCGGCCGCTTCGGCGGCACGCGGCGCCGCCTCGAACTGGTCGGCAGCGCCGGCGGCGTCACGGTGATCGACGATTTCGCCCACAACCCCGACAAGATCGCCGCGAGTTTGGCGACGCTGCATGATTTTCCCGGCCGACTCCTCGTCATGTTTCAGCCGCATGGCTATGGCCCGCTGCGCAAGATGAAGGGCGAGTTCATCGACTGCTTCGCGCGGCATCTCGGCGCGAGCGACGTTCTGGTGATGCCGGAGCCCGCCTATTTCGGCGGCACCGTCGACCGCAGCATCGGCAGCGCCGACATCGCCGCCGGCATCGTCGCGCAGGGTCACGCGGCCGAGGTGTTCGCCGACCGCGCCCGCTGCGGGGAAACCCTCGCCGCGCTGGCCCGCCCCGGCGACCGCATCGTCATCATGGGCGCGCGCGACGACACGCTCTCGCTCTTCGCCGAGGAGCTGCTCGCAACGCTGCGGCAACGGCAGAGCGGTGCCGCCTAACCCTTGTACTCCGCGATATAGAGCCCGGCGCTGAAATCGGTGAAATAGACGAGGCCGTTGCGGTCGACGAAGACATCGGCCGAATGCAGCACACGCGGGCGGTTGGGCCGGGGATCGACGAGCTTTTCCGGCGCCGGC
>DATIYL010000252.1:0-6438 GCA_035517635.1 Allostellaceae bacterium
TTGGCGCAGCGCCTGCCGGTGCCGAGCTGGGGGGAGGGGGCGGTCAATCTCGGCGCCACCTTTTACCCGACTTACCGCGTCCAAGTGCTCGGCATCGTTGCCTGCGCCCTGGTGATCCTTTACCTGGTGCTCTATCGCACGCGTCTCGGTCTCATCGTGCGCGCCGGGATCGAGGACCAGCTCATGGTCAACATCCTCGGCATCAACGTGACGCGCACCTTCCTGACGGTGTTCGGCCTCGGCGCGATGTCGGCGGGCTTTGCCGGCGTCATCAACGGGCCGATCGTGACGGTGACGCCGGATATGGGCGCCGATGTGCTCGTCCAGTCCTTCGTCGTCATCGTCATCGGCGGCGTCGGCTCGTTCTGGGGAGCGCTGGTGGGCGGCCTCATCGCGGGCGAGATCCTGAGCCTCACCGCCATGATCGCGCCGGCCTATTCGCAGGTCATGCTGTTCGCCGCCATGGCGTTGGTGCTGATCCTTCGGCCGCAGGGTCTTTTCGGCGTTCAGGGCCGGCAATGAGTGGCGCGACGCGAAGCGCGCGCGATCCTCGCGCGCTTCTCCCGGAGCTGGCCGTGGCCATCGGCCTGCTGCTGCTGCCTTTCATCCTGCCGCATCTCGGCGGCACCATCGATCTGGCGCAGCGCATCCTCGACTGGGGCCTGTTCGGCCTCGGCTTCGACATCCTCTTCGGCTTCACCGGGCTGCTCGCCTTCGGCCAGGCTGCGTTCTTCGGTGCTGGCGGCTTCGTCGCGGCTTATCTACTGACCGCGCCCTATGCCGATAATGCGCTGCTCGCGCTCGTCGCGGGAACCGTGGTCGCGGCGGCGCTCGGCACGGTCATCGGCCTGTTGTCGCTGCGCCGCGCCGGCATCTACTTCGCCATGTTGACCCTGGCGTTCGGCGAGATGGGGTATTTTCTCGACATCTCGCCGCTTGCCGCCTGGACCGGCGGCGAGAACGGCATCGCTGGCGTGCCGACGCCGCGCCTGGCGCTCGGGCCCTGGGCGCTCGACCTGGCGACGCCGATGGCGACATATTGGCTGCTCGCGGTGCTGTTCTTCCTCGGCTTCTGGCTGGCGCATCGCATCATTGGCTCGCCCTTCGGCCTGGTGCTGCGCGCCATCCGCGACAACGAGGCGCGCGCCAGCGCCGTCGGCCATGACGTGCAGAAATACAAGCTTGCCGCTTTCGTCATCGCCGCCGCCTATGCCGGTCTCGCCGGCGGGTTGCTCGGCCTGCTGCAAGGCTATATGCCGCCCGATGCCTTCTATCTCGACACGTCGGGCCAGCTCGTCGTCCAGACGGTGATCGGCGGTGCCGGTACTCTCATCGGCCCGCTCGTCGGCGCCACCGTCTGGCTCTACCTCTACACGGTGCTGCAGACGGTGGTGAATCTCGGCAGCCTGGGAAAGCTGCTGCTCGGGCTCATCTTCGTCGTGCTGGTGACGGTGCTGCGCGGCGGCATTTGCGGCGGCGTCGTTCTGCTGTGGCATCGGCTGCGCCGGGCGCCGGCGCCGGTCGAACCGCCCATCGCCGCGCCAGCCGCCGCGCCGGCGGGGCCGGCCGACGCGAAGCCCGTGCGGCAGCGGGCGGCGTGCGACGGTCCGGTCGTGCTCAGGGCCGAAGGCCTCAGCAAGCGCTACAGCGGCCTGGTCGCCGTCGACGGCGTCGCCTTCGAGCTGGCGGAAGGCGAGATCCGCGCCGTCATCGGTCCGAACGGCGCCGGCAAATCGACCTTCTTCAACATGCTGGCGAGCGTCATCCCGGCCAGTGCCGGCGAGGTGCATTTCCGCGGCGAGCGCATCACCGGGCTCGACGTCGCGCGCGTCTGCCAGCGCGGGCTCGCCAAGAGCTTCCAGATCAACCAGCTCTTCACCACGCTCACCGTCCGCGACAATGTGCTGATCGCGGCGCTGGCGCGCTATGGCGGCCGCTTCACCCCGGCGATGCTGCGCGATGTCCACGGCATTGCCGCGCTTGCCGCGCTCACCGACGAGACGCTCGCGGCGGTGCAGCTCGCCGACCGCGCCGGCACCAAAGTCGCCGCCCTCGCCTATGGCGAGAAGCGGCGGCTCGAGATCGGCATCGCGCTGGCGACGCGGCCCAGCGTGCTGCTGCTCGACGAGCCGATGGCGGGGATGAGCCCGATCGAGCGCGCCGACACGGTGCGGCTGCTGAAGCGCATCGCGCAAGGCATCAGCATCGTCATCGTCGAGCACGACATGGACGTCATCTTCGAGCTCGCCGACCGCATCACCGTGCTTTACAACGGCCGCAAGATCGCCGAGGGCACGCCGGAGGCGATCCAGGCCGACCCGCAAGTCCGCGCCGCCTATCTCGGAAGCCCGGTGGATCATGAGCTTGCTTGAGGTCGACGCGATCGACACCTATTACGGCGACGCGCATACGCTGTTCGGCGTCTCGCTGCGCGTCGAGCAGCATGAGGTGGTGGCGCTGCTCGGGCGCAACGGCGCCGGCAAGACGACGGCGCTCAAGACCATCATGGGCGTCATCGCGCCGCGGCGCGGCGCCATCCGCTTCGCCGGCGAGCCGATCCAGGGTCTGCCGCCCTACAAGATCGCCCGCCGCGGCGTCCAGCTCGTGCCCGATGAGCGGCGGATCATCGGCGGCTTGACGGTCGAGGAGAATCTGGTGCTGGCCGGCCTCACGGCGGCCGAGCGCTGGAGCCTCGAGCGCATCTACGCCATGTTCCCGCGCCTCCAGGAGCGGCGGCGCCAGCGCGGCCGCGAGCTGTCGGGCGGCGAGCAGCAGATGCTGGCGATCGCCCGCGCGCTGGTGCGCGAGCCGCGGCTGATCCTGCTCGACGAGCCCTTCGAAGGGCTGGCGCCGCTCATCGTCCAGGATCTCCTCGGCGTGTGCCGGACCCTGGCGCAGGAAGGCCGCACCATCGTCATCGTCGAGCAGAACGTCCACGCCGCGCTGGCGCTGGCGCAGCGCTGCTACATCCTCAACAACGGCCACCTCGTCTATGAGGGAACGCCGGCGGGGCTGCGCGCGGAGGGCGAGCTGATGCATCGTCTGCTCGGGGTTTAGCTGCGCCATCGCCGCCGGAAGTGACGCTCGCGTCTGCGCCGCGAGCGACCCCCCTCCCTAACCCTCCCCCTCAAGGGGGGAGGGGCGATTTTTGCTTGAAGCAGGTGGGGGTAGGGTTGGCTGAGGCGCTTCCGCTCAGCCCTCCGGCAGGGCGGCGTAGCGGTGGCGGAAGTCGGGGCCGGCGTCGGCGAGGGTGGGGGCGCCGGCGAAAGCGGGGTGATGGGTCCAGGGCAGCGCCTGCTCGCGCGTCAGCGCGTTGAGGCTTTCCATGTAGGGCACCGCTTCGGCCGCGAGGCATCGCTCCATCTCGGCGATGTCGGGAAAGCGCTGCGCCGCCGGCCACCAGATCGAGCGTCCGGCGAGATAGCCGCTGGCGCCGGCCGCGTAGGCGTAGCCAAGGACGCGCTGGAACTCCGCCATGCCCGCGCCGGCGCTGAGCATCACCCAGGGCCGGGCGGCGGCCTCGGCGAGCGCCGCGAAATGCGCGCGCGCTTCGGCGACGCGCTCGCTCGGTCCGCTCTCGGGATCGGGCAGCTTCGCCGCTTCGATCGGGCTTTCGAGCTTGAAGAGATCGACGGCAAAGCCGGGATCGGAGAAATCCTGCACGCTTTTGATCACCAGCTCGGGCCGCTTGCCGGCCTGCTCGACATAGCCGCGCGTCTGCTGCTTCTCCTGCGGCAGCGCATAGACGAGGAGCTCCAGGACATAGCAGATATCGTGGTCACGGCAGGCCTCGCCGATGCGCTGGACAAAGGATTGCTGATGCATCCGGATCTCCGGCGACGCATCGGGCCGGTACCAGGCCAGCACCTTCACCGCATCGGCGCCGAGGCGCTTGATCTTGGCGACGCTCCAATCGGCGATCTCGTTCGAGAGGCGGCCGGTTGGCGTTTCGCGGAAGGCATGCTCCTCGAGCGTCAGGATCAGCCCGCGGTGCGGCGGAAGGACGTCGAAGCCGGCCCAATAGCCATAGAGCGGCTCGGTCAGCAGCGCCGAGGCATGCGGCGCCAGCACGCGCGTCAGCGCGCGCTTCACCGCGGCGACATCCGCCAAGGAGGCCTTGGGCGTGCCGCGCTTGGCCTTGATCAAGTCGAAGATCGGCGGCCGCTGATCGGTGGCCAGCATGGCGAACTGCCCGCTTTCGGTCGCGAGGCGCCGCAAGCCCCAATATTTTCCGGCCGTCAGCTCCATCGCTCTTTCTCCTGCAACAAGGCATCGACCTGTTCGCGCCGCGGCGTGCCGCGGCGGCCGCCAAAGGTCTTGCATTTGAGCGCGGCCGCCGCACCGGCGAAGCAGGCCGATTGCTCGAGGCTCTTTCCCTCCGCGAGGGCGAGGGCGAGCGCGCCGTGAAACACATCGCCGGCGCCGAGCGTGTCGACGGCGCGGATGGAAGGCGCCGGAATCCGCTCCAGGGCATCGCCGATGAGCCAGAGCGAGCCGCGTTCGCCATCGGTAACGCCGAAGACGGCGCCGGGCGGCCGGGCGCGGCCGCAGCGCCGCAGCGCCTCGGCCAGGTCGTCGCAGCCGGAAAAGCGGCGCAGCGCCGGCGCCGAGAACACGGTATGCGAGGCTTCGGCGGCGAGGCTTGCCAGCGTCTCGGCGTCCGAGATGTCGGCGTCGAGCACGCCGGGGATGCCGCGCCGGCGTGCCGCCGCCAGCACCGCGGCCGCACCCGGAGGCCAGCGCGTATCAGCGAGCACAGCGTCGAATTGCGCGATCCGGTCGAGCGGCAGCCAGTCGGCATCGTCCGGGATGGAGGGGTCGATGAAGGCGCAAACGAGACGCTCGCCCGCGCGGTCGATCAGCACCGTCGCCACGGTCGAGCGGCAACCGGCGAAACGACGGACTTCGCCGGTATCGACGCCTTCCGCCGCCAGCTCGTCGAGAATCGTCTCGCCCACCGCGTCGCGGCCGATGCGTCCCCAATAGGCGGCTCTTCCACGCAAGCGGGCCACGGCGACCGCTGCCGTCGCCGCCATCCCGCCGCCGACCTCGACCACGTCGCTCGCTCTGATCTTCAGCGGCTCGGTCGGCAGCGCTTCGACGCGCCAGAGCGTGTCGTGCGAGGCAAGGCCGAGGCAAAGCACTGCGTTGGCCATCTCAGGCATCGACGGCGAATTGCGGCTTGATGCGCTCGCCGGCGGCAAAGGAGCGGAAGAGATCGGCGAGCCCGTCGAGCGGCACGCGGCCGTCGACGAAGCGGCGATAGCGCTCGCGATTGGCGCGCAGCAAGGTGAGGTTCGGCTCGAAATCGCCGATCGGGAAATAGAAAGAGCGGATGATGTGGAAATCCTTGCGGCGGATCGCTCGGGTCTCGGCGATCGACCAGCGATCGCTCTCGCCGAGGAAGACGCAGACGCCGCCGGGCGCAGTGAGCTCGATCGCGCGTTGGCGCGCGGCATCGACGCCGCTCGATTCCAGCACCAGCGGAAAGCGCGGCCGCGTTTCCTCGCCGAGATCGCGCGCGCCGAAGTCGATGGCCATCTGCCGGCGATGCGCGCGCGGTTCCGCCGCCCACACCTCGGGAAATCCCAGCGCGGGCGCGGCCAGAACGCCGCCGAGGCCGACCGGGCCGGCGCCGATGACCGCGACCGGACCCGAGGCGACCAGCCGCCGCGCCAGACGAATGCCATGCGCCGGCGTGCCGATGCAATCGAGCAGCAGCGGCGCGAGCTCGGTCGGCACATCGTCGGGGAGCGGCAGCAGGCAGCGCTCGGGCACGATCAGGGTTTCGGCATAGCCGCCATCGCGCTGCCAGCCGATGAGATCGCCGATCGCGGTGCAGAGATGCGTCTGCCCGGCTTTGCACAGATCGCAGGCGTCGCACCAGACCGGGATATAGACGAGCGCGCGCCGGCCATCCTGCGCATGGCCCGGCGCATTGATCCGGCCGACGATCTCGTGGCCGGGCGTCACCGGCCAGCCGCCGCGCCAGACGCGCAGCTCGCTGCCGCACAGGCCGCAGGCGAGAACATCGAGGCGCAGCTCACCGGGCCCGGGCGCCGGCGCCTCGTGCTCGCGGATGAGGATCTGCTGATCGCCGGGAAAATGAGCGTGGCGCATGGCTAACCTTTCACGGCTCCGGCGGTGAGGCCGCTGACGAGCCAGCGCTGCACGAGCAGCGACAGGGCGAGCGGAGGCAGCGCGATCATCACGGCGGCGGCCATGAGCGCGCCCCAGTTGGTGGCGCCTTCGCCGACGAAGTTGAAGGCGGCGACGATCAGTGTCTTGGAATCGAAGCCCGACAGCACCAGGGCGAACAGGAAGTAGTTCCAGGAAAAGACGAAGGCGAGGATCGTCGCGACCACGATGCCCGGCTTCACCAACGGCAAAGCGATGCGCCAGAACATGTGGAAGGGCGAGCAGCCATCGATGCGCGCT
>DATIYL010000253.1:0-2184 GCA_035517635.1 Allostellaceae bacterium
CAGCCAAGGGCAGTTCATGGTGCGCGCCTATGCGGCGAAGCTCTTGGGCATGGACATCGCCAGCATCCGCGTGACGCCGGCGGAGATCGGCGGCGGGTTCGGCGGCAAGACGCTCGTCTATCTCGAGCCGGTGGCGCTCGCGCTCTCGCGCAAATGCGGCCGCCCGGTGAAGATGGTGATGAGCCGCGAGGAGGTGTTCAAGGCGAGCGGGCCGACCTCGGGCGGCACCGTCTGGGTCAAGATCGGCGCCAAGAAGGACGGCACGATCACGGCCGCCGAGGCGGTTCTCAAGTACCAGGCGGGCGCCTTTGCCGGCTCGCCGGTGGGACCGGGCTGCATGGCGGCTTTCGCCATGTACGACCTCAAGAACGTCACCATCACCGGCTATGATGTCGTGAGCAATCGACCGAAGGTCGCGGCCTATCGCGCGCCCGGGGCGCCTATCTCGACCTTCGGCGTCGAGAGCTGCGTCGACGAGCTCGCGCGCAAGATCGGCATGGACCCGATTGCCTTCCGCGCCAAGAACGCCGCCAGGAACGGCACCAAGGCAGCCTACGGGCCGACCTTCCGCGACATCGGCTATGCCGAGACCCTCGAGGCGGCGCGCAAGCATCCGCACTATCAGAGCCCGCTCGGCAAGAACCAGGGACGGGGTGTCGCCTCGGGCTTCTGGTTCAACATCGGCGGCGAGTCGAGCGCGGCGGTGAATATCAACGAGGACGGCACCGCCGTCGTCGTCGAAGGCAATCCCGACATCGGCGGCTCGCGCGCCTCGCTCGCGATGATGGCGGCGGAGGTGCTCGGCATCCCGATCGAGCGGGTGCGGCCCGTCGTCGCCGACACCAGCGCTATCGGCTACAACTTCCTGACCGGGGGCAGCCGCGTCACCTTCGCGAGCGGCATGGCGGTGGTGCAGGCCGCGGAACAGGCTGTCGCCGAGCTCAGGAAGCGTGCCGCGATCAGCTGGGACATTCCCGTGGACGACGTCGCCTGGGCCGACGGCAAGGCGCATGCGACGGGCGCCAGCGCCGGCAAGTTCCAGCCGCTGAGCCTCGCCGACATCGCGCTCAAATCGGCGCGCACCGGCGGACCCATCGGCGGCAAGGCGCAGATCAACGCCCAGGGCGCGGCGCCCGGCTACGGCACGCATATCTGCGACGTCGAGGTCGACCTCGAGACCGGCCATGTGACGATCCTGCGCTACACTGCGGTGCAGGATGTCGGCCGCGCCGTCCATCCGAGCTATGTCGAAGGCCAGATCCAGGGCGGCGTCGCGCAAGGGATAGGCTGGGCGCTCAACGAGGAATACATCTACGACAAGGATGGGCGCCTCGAGAATCCGGGCTTCCTCGACTACCGCGTGCCGGTCTGCTCCGACCTGCCGATGATCGAGGCGGTCGTCGTCGAGGTGCCGAATCCGCGCCATCCCTTCGGTGTCAAGGGCGTGGGCGAGGTGCCGATCGTCCCGCCCATGGCCGCGGTGGCCAATGCCATCTGCGATGCCATCGGCGTGCGCATGCCCGATCTGCCGATCTCGCCGCCGCGGCTGCGCGCCGCGATTGACCGGCGCGCGGAGGCGGCGGAGTAGCGGCGATGCCGCGCATCAACATCGCCGGCAACGCGGTGAAGCGCTTCACCCGTGGCGAGACCCAGCTCGATGTCGAGGCCGATACGTTCCGCCGCCTCATCCTCGAGCTCGATCGGCGCTTTCCCGGCTTGGGGCAGCAAATCGAGGAGAGCATGGCGATCGCCATCGACGGCGAGATCTACCAGGACGCCTACCATGCGCCGCTGAAGCCCGGGAGCGAGATCTGGCTGATCCCGAAGATCGCCGGCGGCTGATCGGGGCCTTGCTGCTGTCCCTCCACTGAGCCCGGGAGCCGTTTAAATCTCGAGATAGCCCGGGCCGGTCCAGCCGGTGTCTTCTCCCGGATAACCCGGCTGCGCCGAGAGGAGCCTCACGCCGTGCGTCTCCATCGCCAGGCTCCAATGGTGGTGACCGAAGATCCATGCGGCGACCCCGGCCGCGGACGCGGCCTCGACCAAATCGTCGCAATCGGAGCAGAAGGCGGGCGCCAGTTCATTGAGCCCGTGGCCGGGATGACGAGCGGCGGAGTGCGGCACGTGATGCGTGACGACGAGCGTCGGCCCGTCTGCCGGCTCGGTGAGCTTCCGCAGGAGCCA
>DATIYL010000254.1:0-9329 GCA_035517635.1 Allostellaceae bacterium
CCTGTTGAAGCCGCGCGCTGCGGGCGGCCTGCTCGCGCATAAGGGACAGGTCGAGGTCATCTCCTCGCTGGAGCGCGACGGCCGTCCGGTCTTCCGCGATTTACGCTGGGGCGTTTATGTCACCTTCGAGGCGCCGTCGGAGTATGTCCAACGCTGCTTTGCCGAATATGGTCTCGTCACCGATCCCAGCGGCCGTTATGCCGCGATGTACAAGCCCTATCACCTGATCGGGCTCGAGCTCGGCATCTCCGTGGCGAGCGCGGCGATGCGCGGCGAGCCGACCGGCAGCGCCACCGGCTTCCGTGGCGATGCCGTCGCCACCGCCAAGCGCGACCTTGCCGCCGGCGAAATGCTCGATGGCGAAGGCGGCTACACCGTTTACGGCAAGCTGATGCCGGCGCCCGACTCCCTGGCGCTGGGCGCGCTGCCCATCGGCCTCGCCCATGGCGTCAAGCTCACCCGCGCCGTCAAGGCCGGCGCGAGCGTGCGCTGGGCCGAAATCGCCGTGGATGAGCGCGAGCAGGCGGTGCAAATCCGCCGCGAGATGGAAGCGCAATTCCGCCGCGACTGGGGCAACCGCCTCGGCGACGCTGCGGCGGAGTAAGCGGCGCCCTCACCCCGACCCTCTCCCGCAAGGGGAGAGGGAGTTCACCGAGCGCGCGGAAAGAATCCCTCTCCCCTTGCGGGAGAGGGAGGGGCCCACGCGAAGCGTGGGAGGGTGAGGGGCCTAAACCGCTTCCCGCTCCTCCACCGCATCGACCCGATCCGGATAGAACGCGAGATGATCCTTGATCTCCGCGACGGCGGCGTAAGGCGCTTCATAGGTCCAGACGGCGTTCAGGGAGCGCTGCCCGCCGACGGGGATGCTGTAATAGGCGCAGTCGCCCTTGTAGGGGCAATACGTCGCATGCTCGGTGCGCTCGAGCAAAGACATGTCGACATCCTTGCGCGGAATGTACTGCACCGGCGGATATGACGCCTCGCGCAAGGTCAGCGCCGCGCGCGTATCGGCAAGGACACGGCCGCCGACGGAGACGACGATCCGCCCCCGGTTCCGCTCGATGGTGATGGGATGATCGGGTCCTGGAGTCTTCACCGGCTTCGACGTCATGGCTTCCCCTTCCTTCTTGGCTCATAGAGAGATGGCAACCGATAGGCCCGGCGCAACCCTCCCTTTTGCCCCGCCGCCGAATTTTCTATATGACGGGGCGCGTCCATGTCCTCGCCGATCCTTCCCGCCGCCTCCGCCGCCCCTCCGCTTGGCGCCACCGATGGTCCGCTGGCGCTTTATCGCGCGCGGCTCGACAGCGGCGAGCTGTTGCCGGCGGGCTCGCAGCGCCTTGCCGTCGACAAGCTGCAGAGCCTTTGGCGCGCGCTCCTCAACTACAAGCCCAACAATGGCGAGTATGGCTGGCGGGCGCGGCTGGGCCTGGCGCCGGCGAGCCCGCCGCCGCCGATGGGGCTCTATCTCTTCGGCGGCGTCGGTCGCGGCAAGAGCATGCTCATGGACATGTTCTTCGCCACGGCGCCGGTGGCGCGGAAGCGGCGCGTCCATTTCTATGCCTTCATGCTCGAGGTGCATGACCGCATTCATGCGCGCCGGGCGCAAAAGGGCGATCCGATCCTGCCGGTGGCGCAAGCGATCGCCAAAGAGGCGACGCTGCTCTGCTTCGACGAGTTCCAGGTCAGCGACATCGCCGATGCGATGATTCTCGGCCGGCTCTTCACCGCGCTCTTCGATGCCGGCGTCGTCGTCGTCGCCACCTCGAACCGCGCGCCGGACGAGCTCTACAAGGATGGTCTGCAGCGCGAGCGCTTTTTGCCCTTCATCGATCTCCTCAAGGAGAAGCTCGACATCCTCGAGCTCGATGACGGCCGCGATTACCGCCTCGTGCGCTTCGTCGGGCGCCAGGTCTATTTCACCCCCGCCGACGACAAGGCCTATCGCGCGTTGGAGCGCGCTTTCGCCGATCTCACCGACAATGCTTCGGCGTCGAGCAAGACGCTGCTGGTGCAGGCGCGCTTCGTCATCGTGCCGCGCGCGGCCAAGCACGTCGCCTGGTTCGCCTTCGTCGAGCTGTGCGGGCAGCCGCACGGCCCGGCCGATTACCTGGCGCTCTGCCAGAACTTCCACACCTTCATCGTCGAGGGCATTCCCCGGCTCGGCCGCGACCAGCGCAACGAGGCGACGCGGTTCCGCATCTTCGTCGACGCGCTTTACGAGGCGCGCGGCAATCTCATCTGCTCGGCCGAGGTGCCGCCGGCGCAGCTCTATACCGAAGGCGACGGCGCCTTCGAGTTCGAGCGCACCGTCTCGCGCATCATCGAGATGCAGACCGAGGAGTACATCGCGGGACGGCGGGGCTAAGGGAGGGCGTCTTTCAGGGGCCATAAAGAAACGTCCTCATCCTGAGCCTGTCGAAGGACGCATCGTCGCCATGCAATCTCTTGCCGCGCTTGCCCGGCACGCAAAATCGAGCTAAGACGCCGCCCGATCTTTCCAGACGACGAGGTCGTGGATGGCACGCAACAAGATCGCGCTGGTCGGCGCCGGGCAGATCGGCGGCACGTTGGCATTGCTCGCCGGGCTCAAGGAGCTGGGCGACGTCGTGCTCTTCGACATCATGGAAGGCATCCCCCAGGGCAAGGCGCTCGACATCGCCGAAGCCGCGCCGGTCGAAGGCTTCGATGCCAAAATCGGCGGCAGCAACGACTACTCCGTGATCAACGGTGCCGATGTCGTCATCGTCACCGCCGGATTTCCGCGCAAGCCCGGCATGAGCCGCGACGATCTCATCGGCAAGAACGCCGAAGTGGTCGCCACCGTCGGGCAGGCCATCAAGAAGCACTGCCCCAACGCTTTCGTCATCACCATCACCAACCCGCTCGATGTGATGGTCTGGGTGATGCGCGAAGCCTGCGGCCTGCCGCACAACCGCGTCATCGGCATGGCGGGCGTGCTCGACAGCGCGCGCTTCCGCCACTTCCTCGCCGAGGATATGGGCGTGTCGGTCGAGGACGTGACCGCCTTCGTGCTCGGCGGGCATGGCGACGACATGGTGCCGCTCATCCGCTACTCGACCGTGGCGGGCATCCCGCTCCCCGATCTCATCAAGATGGGCTGGACCACCCAGGAGCGCATCGACAAGATCGTGCAGCGCACGCGCGGCGGCGGCGGCGAGATCGTCAATCTCCTGAAGACCGGCTCCGCCTTCTATGCTCCGGCCTCCTCGGCGATCGCCATGGCGGAATCCTATCTCCGCGACAAGAAGCGGGTGCTGCCTTGCGCCGCCTGGCTCACCGGCCAATACGGCGTCAAGGACCTCTATGTCGGCGTGCCGGTGGTGATCGGCGCCAAGGGCGTGGAGCGCGTCGTCGAGATCGGGCTCGACGCGGCCGAGCGCGCCATGTTCGAGAAATCCGTCGCCTCGGTTCGCACTCTGGTTGAGGCGGCCAAGAAAATCCAGGCTGGGACAAAAGCTTAAGCCGAGCCGGAGGGGATCGGGCAGGGAGAGTCAGGCCGGATTTGTAAACCTGACATGAACCATTGCCGGGCTAGGTTTTCGGCCGCCAAATCCCATCTCTAGGCGTGCCGGCACCGGCGGTAAGGGGGGTGAACACCCTTTCGCGCCCGGCACTTACGGTCGGAACACCATGCCGCAACTGGATCAAGCCACATTTCTGAACGGCGCCAACGCCACCTTCATTGCCGAGCTCTATGCCCGCTGGCTCGAGGATCCCGCCGCGGTCGATGAGAGCTGGCGCAGCTTCTTCGGCGATCTCGCCGAGGAGGCGCCGGCCCTGCTCCGGGAGCTCGAAGGGCCGGGCTGGGGCCGCGAGCGCGGCCATGTCATCGCCAACGGCCATGGCAATGGCCATGCCGCCGTCGCCGCGCCGGTCGCGGCACCGGCGCTCCCGGGCGTCGCCCCCGAGCGGGCGACGCTCGACGCGCTGCGCGCGCTGTCGCTGATCCGCGCCTATCGCGTTCGCGGCCATCTCCTCGCCGATCTCGATCCGCTGGGGCTGGTGCGGCTCGCCTCGCATCCCGATCTCGAGCCCTCGACCTACGGCTTCACCGAGGCCGATTACGACCGGCCGATCTTCGTCAACGGCGTGCTCGGCTTCGAGACCGCGACCTTGCGCGAGATCCTCGCCGCGCTGAAGGCGACCTATTGCGGGCATGTCGGCGTCGAATACATGCACATGCAGGAGCTCGAGCAGCGCCAATGGATCCAGGCGCGCATCGAGGTGCCGCGCAATCAGACCGAATTCACCCGCGAGGGCAAGCGCGCCATTCTCGAGCGGCTGACCGTCGCCGAGATGCTGGAGCGCTTCCTCGATCGCCGCTACACCGGCACCAAGCGCTTCGGTCTCGAAGGCGGTGAATCGCTCATCCCGGCGCTGGAGCAGGTGATCAAGCGCGGCGGCCAGCTCGGCATGAAGGAGCTGGTGCTGGGCATGCCGCATCGCGGCCGGCTCAACGTGCTGACCAACGTCATGGGCAAGCCCTTCGCCGCGCTCTTCTCGGAGTTCCAGGGCAATCCCGCCAATCCCGCGGACGTGCAGGGCTCGGGCGACGTCAAATACCATCTCGGCACCTCGACCGACCGCGAGATGAACGACATCCGCGTGCATCTCTCGCTCACCGCCAACCCGTCCCATCTCGAGGCCGTCAACCCCGTCGTGCTCGGCAAGGTGCGCGCCAAGCAGCGCCAGCGCGGCGACACCGCGCGCGACGAGGTGGTGGGGCTGCTGATGCATGGCGATGCCGCCTTCGCCGGCCAGGGCCTGGTGGCGGAATCGCTCGAGCTTTCCGAGCTCAAGGGCTACCGCACCGGCGGCACGCTCCATGTCGTCGTCAACAACCAGATCGGCTTCACCACCAGCCCGTCTTACGCGCGCTCCAGCCCCTATCCCTCGGATATCGCCAAGAGCATCCAGGCGCCGATCTTCCATGTGAATGGCGACGATCCGGAAGCGGTGGTGCATGTCGCGCGCATCGCCACCGAGTTCCGCCACCGCTTCAAGAAGGACGTCATCGTCGACATCTTCTGCTATCGCCGTCACGGCCATAACGAGGCCGACGAGCCGGCCTTCACGCAGCCGATCATGTACCGCACCATCGCCGAGCATGCGACGACGCGCCAGCTCTATGCCGAGCGCCTGATCAGCGAAGGCGTCGTCAGCGATACCGAGGCCGAGGCGATGGTGAGCGACTTCATGGCCTATCTCGACACCCAGTTCGAGGCGGCGAAGAATTATCGCCCGAACAAGGCCGATTGGCTCGAAGGCGCGTGGAGCGGCATGAAGGTCGCTTCCGGCGATGCGCGGCGCGGCGAGACCGCGGTCGCTCTCGAGACGCTGCAAGAGGTCGGCCACGCCCTCGTCACCGTGCCCGAAGGCTTCAATCTCAACCGCAAGATCGCGCGCCAGCTCGAGGCGAAGAGGAAGGCGATCGAGAGCGGCGCCGGCATCGATTGGGCGACGGGCGAGGCGCTCGCTTTCGCGACCCTCTGCGCCGAAGGCACGGTGGTGCGGCTGAGCGGGCAGGATTCGGGCCGCGGCACCTTCTCGCAGCGCCACGCCGTGCTCGTCGATCAGGAGACCGAAGAGCGCTACGTGCCGGTGAACCACGTGCGCCAGGGTCAGGCGATGTTCGAGGTCATCGACAGCCCGCTCTCCGAGGCCGCCGTGCTCGGCTTCGAGTATGGCTACAGCCTCGCCGATCCGCATGCGCTCGTGCTGTGGGAGGCGCAGTTCGGCGATTTCGCCAATGGCGCCCAGATGATCATCGACCAGTTCATCAGTTCGGGCGAGGCGAAATGGCTGCGCATGTCGGGCCTCGTTCTGCTGCTGCCGCACGGCTATGAGGGGCAGGGGCCGGAGCATTCCTCGGCGCGGCTCGAGCGCTTTCTGCAGCTCAGCGGCGAGGACAATCTTCAGGTCTGCAATCTCACCACCTCGGCCAATTATTTCCACGCGCTGCGCCGCCAGATGCGGCGCGACTTCCGCAAGCCGCTGGTCATCATGACGCCGAAATCGCTGCTGCGGCATCCCGAGGTCGTGTCGAACCTCGCCGAGATGGGGCCCGGCACCTTCTTCCGCCGCACCATCGACGAGGTCGATCCGCTCGTCGCCGACGATCGGGTGAAGCGCGTCGTGCTGTGCACGGGCAAGGTCTATTACGATCTCCGCCAGGCGCGCCGCGAGCGCAAGATCCACGACGTCGCCATCGTGCGCATTGAGCAGCTGCATCCCTTCCCGGCGAAAGCGCTGGCGGACTCGATCGGCCGCTACCGCGCCGCCGACGTCTTCTGGTGCCAGGAGGAGCCGCAGAACATGGGCGCCTGGAACTTCGTCGACCGCCGCATCGAGCAGGTGCTGGTGGATCTCGGCGGCAAGTCGCGGCGGGCGCGCTATATCGGCCGGCCGGAAGCGGCGGCGACGGCCACCGGCCTCCTCAAGCGGCACAATGCCGAGCAGGCGAAGCTGGTGGACGAAGCGCTGTCGATCACCTGACCCCGAGGAGCGCGAAGCAGCCATGGCGACCGAGATCAAAGTGCCCGCGCTGGGCGAGTCGGTGAACGAAGCGACCGTCGCGCGCTGGCTCAAGAAGGTCGGCGACACCGTCGCCATGGACGACCCGCTGGTCGAGCTCGAAACCGACAAGGTGACGCTCGAGGTGAATGCGCCCGCCGCGGGCACGCTCGCCGAAATCGCCGTGCCCGAAGGCGCCAATGTCGCCGTCGGCGCGGTGCTCGGCCGCATCGGCGAAGCCGCGGCGAAAGCGGCGGCGGCGAAGCCGGTTCCGGCCGCTGCCGCCGTTGCGGCAGGCGAGGCCAAAGCGCCCGCCGCTGCGGTGGCTGGCGGCAATATCGCCGTGCTCGAGCGCTCGGGCCCGGCGGTGCGCAAGCTCGTCGAAGAGAACCGGCTCGATGCCGCTGCGATCGCCGCCACCGGCAAGGACGGGCGGCTCACCAAGGGCGATGTGCTGGCGCATCTCGAGCGCGCGGCGCCTGCCGCCGCCGCTGCCGCACCGAAGGCGCCGCCGGCGCCGGCCCCGCCGCGCGAGATCGGGGCGCGCGAAGAGCGGGTGCGCATGACGCGGCTCCGCCGCCGCATCGCCGAGCGCCTCAAAGAGGCGCAGAACAACGCCGCTATGCTCACCACCTTCAACGAAGCGGATATGAGCGAGGTGATGGCGCTGCGCGAGCGCTATCGCGACAGCTTCGAGAAGAAATACGGCGTGCGCCTCGGCTTCATGTCGATCTTCGTCAAGGCCTGCATCGTCGCGTTGAAGGAGCTTCCGGCGGTCAATGCCGAGATCGACGGCGAGGACATCATCTACAAGAATCACTACGACATCGGCGTCGCCGTCGGCACCGAGCAAGGGCTCGTCGTGCCGGTGCTGCGCGAGGCTGATCAGCTTGGCTTTGCCGAGATCGAGAAGAAGATCGCCGATTTCGGTCGGCGCGCGCGCGACGGCAAGCTGGCGCTCGACGACCTCTCCGGCGGCACCTTCACCATCTCCAACGGCGGCATCTACGGCTCGCTCATGTCGACGCCGATCCTCAATCCGCCGCAATCCGGCATTCTCGGCATGCACAAGATCCAGAAGCGGCCGGTCGCGGTGGGCGACCGCATCGAGCTCCGGCCGATGATGTATCTCGCGCTGTCCTACGATCACCGCATCGTCGACGGCCGCGAGGCCGTGACCTTCCTGGTGCGCGTCAAGGAATGCGTCGAAAATCCCGAGCGCATGCTGTTCGACGTCTAACCTTCGCCCCCTCTGACTCCTTAGCCCCTCCCCCCTTGAGGGGGAGGGTAGGGAGGGGGGTAGAAGCGGCTGGGTGCAAGAAGGAGCGAAGATTGCGATGGCCGAGCAAGCTTACGATGTCATCGTCATCGGCGGCGGACCCGGCGGCTATGTCGCCGCCATCCGCGCGGCGCAGCTCGGCCTGCGCACCGCCTGCGTCGAAAAGCGCGGCAGCCTCGGCGGCACCTGCCTCAATATCGGCTGCATCCCGTCCAAGGCGCTGCTGCAATCCTCGGAGAAATTCGCCGAGGCGCAGCACGCGCTCGCCCAGCACGGCATCAAGCTCGCCGGCGTCGAGCTCGACCTCGCCACCTTGATGGCGCGCAAGGACAAGGTGGTCGGCGAGAATACACGCGGCGTCGAATATCTCTTCAAGAAGAACAAGGTCGAATACGTCAAAGGCGCCGCGCGCTTCATCGCGCCCGGCCGGATCGCGGTGACGCCGGTGAATGGCGGCACAGCGCAGGAGCTGCAGGCCAAATCGATCATCATCGCCACCGGCTCCGATGTGGCGCCGCTGCCCGGCGTCGAGATCGACGAGAAGACCATTGTCTCCTCCACCGGCGCGCTGTCGCTGCCTGCCGTGCCGAAGCGGCTCGTCGTGGTCGGCGGCGGCTATATCGGGCTCGAGATGGGCTCGGTCTGGCGCCGCCTCGGCAGCGCCGTGACCGTGGTCGAGTTCCTCGACCGCATCACGCCCGGCATGGATGCCGAGCTGTCGAAGAATTTGCAGCGCGTGCTGACGAAGCAAGGCTTCGTCTTCAAGCTCGGCAACAAGGTGGTGGCGGCGAAGCGCGACGGCGCCGGCGTTACGCTCGCTTTGGAGCCGGCGCAGGGCGGTCCGCGCGAGGAGCTGCAGACGGATGTCGTGCTCGTCGCCATCGGCCGGCGCCCTTACACCGAGGGGCTTGGCCTGGAGACCGTCGGCGTCGCCATCGACAACAAGGGCCGGATCACCGTCGATGCGAACTACGCCACCAACGTCAAAGGCATCTACGCCATCGGCGACGTCATCGCCGGACCGATGCTGGCGCACAAGGCCTCGGAAGAGGGCGTGGCGCTGGCCGAGATGCTGGCCGGCGAGAAGAGCCATGTGAATTACGAGGCGGTCCCCGCCGTCATCTACACCTGGCCTGAAGTCGCTTCGGTCGGCCGCACGGAAGAGGAGCTGAAAGCCGCGGGCATCGTCTACAAAACCGGCAAGTTCCCCTTCACCGCCAATGCGCGCGCCCGGGCCAACGCGGATACCGAAGGCTTCGTCAAGATTCTCGCTGATGCGCGCACCGACCGCGTTCTCGGCGTCCATATCATCGGCCCCGATGCCGGCACGATGATCGCCGAGGCGGCGCTCGCGCTCGAATATGGCGGCAGCGCCGAAGACATCGCCCGCACCTGCCACGCCCATCCGACGCTCAACGAAGCGGTAAAGGAAGCCGCCCTCGCCGTCGAAGGGCATGCGCTGCATATCTAAAGGCGAACGCGCACAGCGCGTTCGTCCGCGGCGGCGGCAGCG
>DATIYL010000255.1:0-16650 GCA_035517635.1 Allostellaceae bacterium
CGCCGGTACGCCCGCCTCCTGCACCACGCCGGTCGCGGAAGGCATGGTGGTGACGACGCAGAGCGAGCGGCTGAAGCGACTGCGCCGCAACGTCATGGAGCTCTACATCTCCGACCATCCCTTGGACTGTCTCACCTGCGCCGCCAATGGCAATTGCGAGCTGCAGGACATGGCGGGCGCCGTCGGCCTGCGCGAGGTGCGCTACCGCGATGCAGGCGCGAACCATCTCGGTTTGGATAAGGACCAGTCCAATCCCTATTTCAGCTTCGATCCCAGCAAATGCATCGTCTGCTCGCGCTGCGTGCGCGCCTGCGAAGAGGTGCAAGGCACCTTTGCCCTGACCATCGACGGCCGCGGCTTCGCCTCGCATGTCGCCGCCGGCATGGACGAGCCCTTTCTCGCCTCGGAATGCGTTTCCTGCGGCGCTTGCGTGCAAGCCTGTCCGACCGCGACCTTGATGGAAAAATCCGTCATCGAGATCGGCCAGCCCGAGCATTCCGTGGTCACGACCTGCGCCTATTGCGGCGTCGGCTGCAGCTTCAAGGCCGAGATGCGCGGCACTGAGGTCGTGCGCATGGTGCCCTACAAGGAGGGTAAGGCCAATCGCGGCCATTCCTGCGTCAAAGGCCGCTTCGCCTGGGGCTACACCCAGCACCAGGACCGCATCCTGAAGCCGATGCTGCGCGAGAAGATCACCGATCCCTGGCGCGAGGTGAGCTGGGACGAGGCGATCGGCCGCGTCGCCAGCGAGTTCCGCCGCATCCAGGCGCAGCACGGCCGCGGCGCGATCGGCGGCATCACCTCGTCGCGCTGCACCAACGAGGAAACCTACCTCGTGCAGAAGCTGGTGCGCGCCGTGTTCGGCAACAACAACACCGATACCTGCGCCCGCGTCTGCCATTCGCCGACCGGCTACGGCCTCAGCAAGACCTTCGGCACCTCGGCGGGAACCCAGGATTTCGATTCGGTCGAAGCCGCCGATGTCATCATGGTGATCGGCGCCAATCCGACCGACGCTCACCCCGTCTTCGCCTCGCGCATGAAGAAGCGGCTGCGCCAGGGCGCGAAGCTCATCGTCGTCGATCCGCGCCGGACCGACCTCGTGCGCTCGGCGCATATCGCGGCGGCCTATCACCTGCCGCTGCGGCCCGGCACCAATGTCGCGCTGCTCAACGCGCTGGCGCATGTCGTCGTCAGCGAAGGCCTCGTCAATGAAGAATTCGTGCGCCAGCGCTGCGAGGCCGATGCCTTCGCCGATTGGGCGCAATTCGTCCTCCGTCCCGAGAACAGTCCCGAAGCGGTCGCCGCTTTCACCGGCGTTCCGGCCGATGCGATCCGCGAAGCGGCGCGGCTCTATGCTTCGGGCGGCAATGCCGCGATCTATTACGGACTTGGCGTCACCGAGCACAGCCAGGGCACGACCGCGGTGATGGCGATGGCGAACCTCGCCATGGCGACCGGCAATATCGGCCGTCGCGGCGTCGGCGTGAACCCGCTGCGCGGCCAGAACAACGTGCAGGGCTCCTGCGACATGGGCTCCTTCCCGCACGAGTTCACGGGCTATCGCCATGTTTCCGACGACGCGACGCGCCGCCTCTTCGAGCAGGATTGGGGCGTGCGGCTCGATCCGGAGCCGGGCCTGCGCATTCCCAACATGCTGGATGCCGCGCTCGACGGCTCGTTCCTCGGGCTCTACGTCCAGGGCGAGGACATCGTCCAATCCGATCCCGACAGCAAGCATGTCATCGCCGGGCTCGCGGCGATGGAATGCGTCGTGGTGCAGGATCTCTTCCTGAACGAGACCGCCAATTACGCGCATGTCTTTTTGCCCGGCTCGACCTTCCTCGAAAAGGACGGCACTTTCACCAATGCGGAGCGGCGCATCGCGCGCGTGCGCAAGGTGATGCCGCCGCGCGCCGGCCTCGCCGATTGGGAGATCACCCTCGCCATCGCCAAGGCGATGGGCTTGGCGATGCACTATTCGCATCCCGCCGAGATCATGGACGAGATCGCGCGGCTGACGCCGACCTTCGCCGGCGTCTCCTATGCCAAGCTCGAGACGCTCGGCTCGATTCAGTGGCCGTGCAACGACAAGGCGCCGGAAGGCACGCCGGTGATGCATATCGGCGGCTTCGTGCGCGGCAAGGGCAATCTCCTCATCACCGAATACGTGCCGACCGACGAGAAGACGGGGCCGCGCTTCCCGCTGCTGCTGACGACCGGTCGGATCTTGAGCCAATACAATGTCGGTGCGCAGACCCGCCGCACCGACAATGTCGTCTGGCACGAGGCGGATCTGCTCGAGATCCATCCGCACGATGCCGAGCAGCGCGGCGTGCGCAACGGCGATTGGGTGCGGCTCGAAAGCCGCTCCGGCGCCACCAGCCTGCGCGCGCGCATCACCGACCGCGTCGCGCCCGGTGTCGTCTACACCACCTTCCACCATCCCAATACGCAGGCGAATGTGGTGACGACGGATTACTCGGACTGGGCCACCAATTGCCCCGAATACAAGGTGACCGCGGTTCAGGTGGTGCCGTCGAACGGGCCGACGGAGTGGCAAAGCGATTATCTCGATCATTCCCGCCGGAGCCGCCGCATCGCGCGCCCGGCCAACGCGCCGGCCGCCGAATGACCGGAGTCTTCGACCCGCTGAAACGCGTCTCGGGCACGCTTTGGCGCGGCGGCAGCGCGGCGCCGGGCCAGCGCGCCGTCCCCGAAGAGACCGCCATCGCCTTCACCTATAACCGCTTCGCCTACGCGGTGATGATGGCGACGCCGGCGGATCTCGAGGATTTCGCCGTCGGCTTCAGCCTCTCCGAGCGCGTGGTGTCGCGCGCGGTGGAGATCACCGAGATCGAAGTGGTGCCGAGCGAGCAGGGGATCGAGCTGCGCCTCTGGCTCGACGCGGCGCGGGTCGCGGCCTTTACCGAGCGCCGCCGCTATGTCGCCGGTCCCACCGGCTGCGGCTTGTGCGGCGTCGAAAGCCTCGCCGAAGCGATGCGGCCGCCGCCGCCCGTCGCCTCGGCGCTGCGCGTCGGCGCCGAAGAGCTCGCCGCCGCGATCGCGTCGCTGCCGCCGCTGCAGGGGCTGAACCGCCAGACCCGCGCGGTTCACGCGGCGGCGTTCTGGCAGCCGGGGCAGCGGATCCTGGCACTGCGCGAGGATGTCGGCCGGCACAACGCCTTGGACAAGCTCGCCGGCGCGCTGGCGCGCCGCGCGATCTCGGCGGCGCAGGGCGCGATTCTGCTGACCAGCCGCGTCTCGGTCGAGATGATCCAGAAGGCGGCGGTGCTGGGCGCGCCCATCGTCGCCGCCGTGTCCGCGCCGACCTCGCTTGCGGTGCGCACCGCCGAGCAAGCAGGCGTCACGCTGGTCGCCGTCGCGCGCGACGACGGCTTCGAAGTGTTCACCCACCCAGACCGCATCGCGCTGGAGCGCGCCGACGATGTCGCCTGACCGGCTCGTCTATATGGCCAATCAGATCGGCCGCTTCTTCGCGCATCAGCCGCCGGAAAACGCGGTCGCCAGCACCGCCGATCACCTCAAAAAATTCTGGGATCCGCGCATGCGCGCCGCGATCTTCGCCCATGTCGAACAGGGCGGCGCCGGGCTCGAGCCAATCGCGCTCGCGGCGGTGCGCACGCTCAAAGCGCAAGCCGAGCGGCTGACGATCGCAAATCCGTGACTGACCCCACCTCACCCCAACCCCCTCCGCCCCTGAGGGGCGGAGAGGGAGGGACCCGCGAAGCCGGAGGGTGAGGTGGGGCGTCGCAAGCGCGCCACGGTCAATGGCGGTTGACCCTCCAGATCGGCGAAACGATACTCCCCGAGCGCGACCGCATCGCCGGCGGACATAAGAACGCAAATCTGCTGGGAGGACTCATGACCGACGCACCGACTCTGCCCGGATTGTCGCGCCGCCGCATGCTGGCGGGTCTCGCTGCGGCACCGGCGCTGAGCGCCATCGCGGCGCCCGCGACCGCCCAGAGCGCGGCAGGGTTCGGCGAGCAGCAAGTGAAGGCGGCGCTCGAGCGTGCCGCGGGAACCACGCTCGTGCTCCTCGGCACCGGCGGCGGTCCGCGGCCGGGCCGCACGCGGGGCATGACCGCTCATGTGATGGTCACGAAAGATGCGGCCTATGTGCTGGATTGCGGGCTCGGCGTCACCGACCAATATGCGCGCGCCGGTCTCCATTTCGGCGCGATCCGCTCGATCTTCATCACGCATCACCATCCCGACCACAACATCGAATACGGCCCGCTGCTGGTCATCGGCTGGGTCAACGGGCTGAAGCAGCCCGTGCGCGCCTATGGACCGCCGCCGCTCAAGGCGATGACCGAGGATTTCCTGCGTGCCTACAAGACGACGATCGCGTTCTGGGCCGAGGATTTCAAAATGGCGCCGCTGAGCGCGGTCGAGGTGACGGAGGTGCCGGGCGCCGGGCCGGTGATGCAGGATGACAACGTGAAAGTGACCGCCGCGATCGTCGAGCATCCGCCGGTGACCCCGGCGCTCGCCTATCGTTTCGACTTCCACGACCGCTCGATCGCCTTCGCCGGCGATACCACGCCGCTCGACACCGTCGCGCAGCTGGCCAAGGGCGCGGACGTTCTGGTGCACGAGGCGATGTATATGAAAGGCCTCGAGGACTATCTGAAATTCAGCATCGCCAAAGGCTTTCCCGTGAACCTCGACGTCTACATGGCGCATATGCGGGCGGATCACTCGCCGGTCGAGGATGTCGGCCGCATCGCCGCGGAAGCCGGCGTCAAGACGCTGGTCCTGTCGCATCTGGTGCCCGCCATCGACAGCATCAGCGACGACACCTGGCGCACTCAGGCGGCAAAATTCTTCAAGGGCGAGATCATCGTCGCCCACGATATGATGGCAGTGTGAGCGGGCGCGAAGCGAGGGACATCTCATGAAAGAATTCGCCGGGAAGATCGCCGTCATCACCGGAGGCGGTACGGGCATGGGGCGCGAGCTGGCGCGACAGCTCGTCGACGAAGGCTGCAACGTCGCGATGTGCGACGTCTCGAGCGAGGCGATGGCGGAGACCAAGCGGCTTTGCGAGGCTCGTCGGCTGCCGCAGGGATTGCGCGTGACCACCCATATCGCCGATGTTTCCGACGAAGCCCAGGTGCTGCGCTTTCGCGACGAGGTCGCCGAGCGGCAAAGCACCGACCATATCCATCTCCTCTTCAACAATGCTGGCATCGGCGGTGGCGGCAGCCTGTTCACCGATCCCCGTGCGGAGTGGGAGCGAACCTTCAATATCTGCTGGGGCGGCGTTTATTTCTGCACGCGCGCTTTCCTGCCAATGCTGCAGAAGGCCCGCGAAGGGCACATCGTCAACACCAGCAGCGTCAACGGCTTCTGGGCGAGCGTCCGCCCCAACCTGCCGCACACCGCGTATAGCGCGGCGAAATTCGCGGTGAAGGGCTTCACCGAGGCACTGATGACCGATCTCCACGTCAACGCGCCGCACATCAAATGCTCGGTGGTGATGCCGGGCCATATCGGCACGTCGATCCTCGTCAATTCCCGCCGGATGCAAAGCGGCAGCACGACGGACGCGCTGACCCCGCCGGAAATCGAGCGCATGCGGGGGCGACTTGCCGCCATCGGCAGGGACGTCGCGAACCTCTCCGGCGACGACATTCAGAAGATATGGGCCGAGCGCCTGCGGCGTTTTGCGGAAGAAGCGCCGACCAGCGCGGCCGCGGCGGCAACCATCATTCTCGACGGCGTCAAGGCCGAGCGCTGGCGCATCCTGGTGGGAAAAGATGCCGAGCGGCTCGATGAGTGGGTCCGCCAGGACCCCGAACACGCCTATGAGGATGACTTCTTCGCGCGCTTCGCGGCAGAGGTCGGGTGGCGTCTCTGAGCTTCGCCGTCCGCGGGAAAAGATTTACCAAGGAGGCACGGAGATCACGGAGAACCGAACAAGGGCGCGCTTCGCGCGCCAGAACTTAATCTCCGTGTCCTCCGTGCCTCCGTGGTGAATCTGTGTGCGAGGCTCCGGCCCGCTCACGGTGCCAGGAATTGCAGCAGCCGCGGATCGTCGCGGATGTCGGCCGAAGGTCCTTCGAGGGCGACGCGGCCGCGGTCCAGCACATAGGCGCGTCCGGCGACGCTCAGCGCCAAGTCGAGATGCTGCTCGACGATGATGATGGCGATCTCCCGTGCCAGAGCGCGCAGGCGGTCGGCGATCTCCTCGATGACGCCGATCCACACGCCCTCGGTCGGCTCGTCCAGGAGCAGCAGCTTGGGCTCGCCGAGCAGTGCCCGGCTGATCGCCAGCATTTTGCGTTCGCCGCCCGACAGTGTCCCCGCCGCCTGGCTGAGCCGCTCGCCGAGCTTCGGGAAGATCGCCAGCACGCGGTCGACACCCGCGCGGTCGCGCCCGCCCAGCGCGCCGACGGCAAGATTGTCGCGCACGGAAAGCCGGGCAAAGACGGCATGCTCCTGCGGCACATAGCCGATGCCGAGCCGCACCCGCTGCTCCGTCGGCAGCTGCGTCGCCTCGCGGCCGGCGAAGCGGATCGTGCCGCGCCCGGCCTTCATCTCCCCGATGATGGTCTTCATCAGCGTCGTTTTGCCGGCGCCGTTGCGGCCGAGCACCGCCACCGCGCCGCGCGCCGGCGCCGTCAGGCCGACATCGAACAGCACTTGGCTGCGGCCATAAGCGGCGCAGAGGTCGCGCACCTCGAGGAGCATCTCGTCAGACACGGGTGAGATAAACCTCCTGCACCTTGCGGCTGCTCTGGATGTAATCGACGCTGCCGCTGTCGAGCACGCTGCCCTGGTCGAGGACGGTGAGCACGTCGCAGATGTCGCGGATGAAATCGAGATCGTGCTCGACGATGACCAAGGCGCAGCGCTCGCGGACCGGCGTCAGGAGCTCGCCGGTGAGACGCCGCTCCTCGAGACTCATGCCGGCGGTCGGCTCGTCGAGCAGCAGGATGCGCGGCTTCGGCGCCAGCGCCATGGCGATCTCGAGCCATTGCTGCTCGCCATGCGACAGGATCGCCGCCGGCTCGCCGGCGCGGTCGGCCAGGCGGAATTGCTCGAGCGCCGCCATCACGTGATCGTGGAGTTCCGCGCGCGTGCGCGAGAGCAGCAAGGACGCCAGCGACCCCTGCGCCTGCAGCGACAGCAGGATGTTGTCGTAGACGGTGAGCGACGGCAGCACGCTGGTGATCTGGAACTTGATGCTGAGCCCGGCGCGGGCGCGCTCGGCCGGCGGCGCGTCGGTGATGTCGCGTCCGGCGAAGCGGATGGTGCCGGCGCTCGGCCGTTCGGCGCCGGCGATGCATTTCATCAGCGTGCTCTTGCCCGACCCGTTCGGCCCGATGAGGCCGTGAAACTCGCCCGGCTCGACGGCGAGGTCGACGCCGGCGAGCGCGGTGAGCTTGCCGAAGGATTTGGCCAGCCCTTTGACCTCGAGCAGCGCCATCTCAGCCTCGCCGCCGCTTGCGCTGACCGCCGCGGCCGAAGCTGCCCACCCGGTCCTCGGGCGAGACGATCAGGCTGATGAGGCCGGTCGGGCGGAACAGAATGACGACGAGCAGCACGCCGCCGAGAATGATCGGCCAGACCTGCTGAAAACTGTCGGAAAGCGCGTAGCTCGCGCTCTCGATGGCGATGACGCCGATCACCGGGCCGATCAGCGTGCCGACGCCGCCGAACAGCGCATAAAGCACGATCTGGGTCGACAGGATGACGCCCACCATGTTGGGCCAGACAAAGCCTTCATGGAATGTGTAGAGCCCGCCGGCCAAGCCGGCAATCGCGCCGGCGACGGTGAAAACGATGGTCTTGATCGTCTGCACGCGGTAACCGAAGAAGGCGATGCGCGTTTCCTGCTCGCGGATGCCGGCGAGCGCCAAGCCGAATTGCGAGCGCACCAGGAAGCGGCAGAGGAGATAGACCAGGATGAGCGTCCCCAGCGCGAGATAGTAATAGATCGGCCCCTGGTCGAACTCGAAGCTGCCGAGCGTCATCTCAGGGATCGAGGGAATGCCGTTCTGGCCGCCGAGATAGTACCAGCCGCGCGCCAACCGGTCGGCGGCGTAGGAGCCGGTGAGCGTGCCGAGGGCGATGAACATGGCGCTCGGCGGGAAGCGGCCGAGCAGCAAAAAGCAGGCCATCAGGAAGGACAGAACGAGGCCGACCAGCATCGCCGCCGGCAACACGATGAAGATCGAGGTGATGTCGAGGTCGCGGGCGAGCAGCGCCACGACATAGCCGGCGCTGCCGTAGAACAGCGCCTGGCCGAAGCTCAGGATCCCGGCATAGCCCCAGACCAGGTCGAAGGACAGCGCCAGCAGCGACAGGATCATCAGGCGCGTCGCGAAAATGGTGAGATAGTCCGGCAGCAGCAGCGGCAATACGGCGAACACCGCCAGCAGCAGCAGCTCGAGCAGCGGGATGGCGGCGACCGGCCGGCGCGCCTGCCGCGCCGCCCTCCGCACTGAAGCCGTGTTCGTCGCCGCGTTCTCTGTCATCGCATAGCCCCGTCGATTGGCGCGGCGGAGCCGTCCGGCGGCTCCGCCGACGCGCCGCTCAGCACTCCTTGGGATCGAGCAGGCCCTCGCTTTTCCACTCGATCTCGTAATTGCCGCCTTTGGCGACGGCGATGTACATGCGCATCTTGCAGTGGCGATGGCCCGGCACCATCTCGGCCGGTCCGCCCGGCGCCTCGCTGATCTTGGCGTGGTCGAGCGCCGGGGCGACGGCCTCGCGCTTGACCGACTTGGCCTCGGTCACCGCCGCCGCCCATAGCTTTATGCCGCGATACATGCCCGTCGCGGCGCTGCCGGCGGCCAGCAGGATCTTGCCCGGGAATTCCTTTTCATACTCGGCCTGGATGCGGGCGCTGACCGGGTCGGTCTTGTCGACGGCACGGAAATAATCGAGACAGCTCGCCAGCCCCTCGATCTCATAGGGCTCGTTGATGTTGAGCGTATTCTCGTCGTAATAAACGCAGGAGAGCCGACCGCCCCGCTTGCCGAAGCCGGCCTCGTAAAGCTGCTTGAAGAAGGGCCCGACGCCGGGCGGAATGACGGTGTTGAACACGACGTCGATCTTCTCGTTCATGATCTTGCTGACCGTGGCGCTGTAGTCGATCTGGTCGAGCGGGTAGTACTCCTCGAACACCACCTCGCCGCCGCTCGCCTCCACCACCTTGCGCGCATAGGCGTTGAGCACGTGCGGCCAGATGTAGTTGGCGGACGGGAAGGCGAAGCGCTTGCCGCCATTCTTGATCAGCCACGGAATGAACTCGTCGCATTGCTGCGCCGGCGTCGGCCCGGTGCAGTAGATATAGCTCTCGCACTCCTTGCCCTCGTAGAGCTGCGGATAGATGTAAAGCGTCTTGCCGCGCTTGACGATGGTGTCCTTGATGGCGTTGCGCATCGAGCTGGTGATGCCGCCCAGGACGACGTCGACATGGTCGCGCTGGATCAGCTTTTGCACGTTCGGCACCGCGACGGACTCGTTGGACGCGGTGTCCTCGATATAGAGCTCGAGCGGCCGCCCGATCACGCCGCCGGCGGCGTTGATCTCTTTCACCAGCATGCGCGCCACATTGGCATCGGCATTGCCGGCATAGCCGATGGCGCCGGTGAGGTCGGTGGCAATGCCGACCTTGATCGGCGGCGCCGCCGCGTTCGCCCAAGGCGCGGGGATCACCCAGCTGCCGACGCCGGTGGCGACGGCGCCGGCGGTCCACGCCGTGCTCTGCAGAAAGCGGCGCCGGCTTACTGCCGCCGCGCGCCAGGATTCCCTCGGCTTATCCAGCATGATTCAGACCCTCCCTCGAGAAATGAGCCCACCCGGTCGGAACTTCACGATGACGATGGCGATGACGAAGACGAGTACATCCGCGAGCACCGGCGAGATCGCCCAAGGCAGCGCCGCGCTCAGCACGCCGATGATGCCGGCGCCGGCGACCGGCCCCACGAAGGTGCCGACGCCGCCCAGCATCACCGCAAGGAAGCCCTGGATGAGGAAGCGCAGGCCGAGATCGGCAAAGAGCGAGAAGATCGGCACCACCAGGGCGCCGGCGAGCCCGGCCAGCGCCGAGCCGAAAGCGAAGCTGATGGCGTAGATGCGATCCGTCGATATGCCGGAGGCGCGTGCCAGCGCCGGATTCTCCAGCGCCGCGCGCATGCGCAGACCAAAGCTGGTGCGGGTCAGCAGCAGGTAGCTGCCCGTCATCACCAGCGCCGTGATGACCAGGATGGCGATGCGCCACTCCGGCAGTTGAACGCCGCCGATGACGAGGGAAGCGACCAGCGGCGCCGGGATCGAGATGTAGAGGCCGCCGATGAGCATGCGCACGGTCTCGCGGATGATGATGCCGAGCGCGTAGGTCCCCAGCATCGCCACGATCGGCACGGCGTAGAAGCGCCGGATCGCCAGCCTTTCGAGCACCAGCCCGATGAGCGCGAGGACGACGGGAGCGGCCAGCATGCCGAGCCATACCGGCAGGCCCCAGCTATAAACGAGGTAGGTGGTGTAGGCGCCGAGCAGGACGAACTCGCCATGCGCGAAATTGAAGATGCCCATCATGCTGGCGATGATGCCGAGCCCCAGCACCACCAGTACGATGATGGCGCCGAAGCTCAGGATCTCGAACAAGGCGTTCAGCGCTGTTTCCACGGCGTCCTGCCTCCGCTTCGCGCCGGCGTCACATCTTCTTCCAGTCGCCCGATTGCTCGAAGGCATAGGCGGCGCGATAGATGGTGGGCTCGTCGAAATGCCGCCCGACCAGCATCAGGCCGACCGGCAAACCGTCGACCATGCCGCAAGGCAGCGACATGGCGGGATGATGGCTGATGTCGAAGGGCGCGGTGTTCGCGATCATTTCGAGCGCGCGTTGCACATATTCCTCGCGGCTCGCCTCCGGCCCGGGCAGCGGCGTCGCTTTCATCGGCGTCGTCGGCAGCAGCAGCAGGTCGAACTGTTTCAAGGCGTGGTCATAGGCGGCGGTGAGCCGCCGCGAGATGTTCATCGCCTTGCCGTAATAGCGCGGGCCGTAGATGTTGTTGATATAGGTGCCGAGCAACAGGAAGAGCTTGGTCGTCTCTGATAGATCATTGGCTCGCCGGCGCCAGCCATGATGGAAATCCATGAGCGACACCGCGTAGAGGTCGGGCCGGCTGAGGCCGTAGCCATCGCCCCACATCATCGTCTGGGTCAGGCCTTCGGTGCCGATCGGAGTCCAGATCGCGGGTGCCGTGAGATGCGCCGGGATCGACACTTCCTCGACCCGGGCGCCGAGATCGCCGAGCCGCTTCGCCGCGGTGCGGACTTTCTCGCTGACGGCCGCTTCCGCCGTCGGCTGCTGGAAGCCTTCGCGCAGCAGGCCGATCTTCAGCCCTTTGATGCCGCCGCCGATCAGCTCGGCATAGGGTTGCGGTTTGGGCGCTTTGATCCGCGGATCGTAGCCGTCGTCGCCGGCGATCACTTCCAACATCAGCGCGTTGTCCGCCACCGACGCCGTCATCGGACCGGTGTGGTCGACGAAGATCTCGATCGGCATGATGCCGGTGTAGGGCACCAGGCCCCAGGTTGGCTTCATCCCATAAATGCCGGAGAAGGAAGACGGCATGCGGATCGAGCCGCCCTGGTCGCCGCCGATCGCCATGTCGGCCTCGCCCAGCGCCACCACGACGGCGCTGCCCGAAGAGGAGCCGCCGGCGGAATAGCCCATCTTCCAGGGATTGTGCACGGCGCCGGTCGCGTTGGTGTGGCTGCCGCCGGAAAGGCAGAAATACTCGCAATGCGTCTTGCCGATGATCTCGGCGCCGGCATCGAGCAGGCGCGTGACGATGATCGCGTCGAAATCCGGCACGAAACCTTCGAGCGTCGAGGCGCCGTTCATCATCGGCACGCCCGCCACCATGACGTTGTCCTTGATCGCGACGCGCTTGCCTTTGAGCTTGCCGCTGGCCGCTCCCTTGATAGCGGTCTTGCGGTACCAGGCGTTGCGCGGATTCTCCTCCGGCCCGGGGCGATAGCCCGGCGTGCGCGGATATTTCACTTCCGGCACTTCGTCGGGCATCGCGTCAACGAGGTTGTAGGCGCCGATCGAGCCTGCCATCAAACCGCGAAACGAGGCGAGGTCGGTCTCGCTCAGCGATAATCCGCACTGCTTGGCAACGTCGCGCAATTGCTCAGGCGACGGGAGCTGAACCGTCATGGCTATTCTCCTCCGCTGAATGAGGGGTGATGGTCCCGGCCGACACGCCTGCCCCAACGCTGTGCAATCCGCGTGCCAGTACAATGAGTTACGACGCGGCGGCAAATGCGCCGCGAAGCGTCGCCGCCGCCTGGCGCGACGCGCAGCAATTGGGCAAGGTCGTGCGACAAAAACAGGCGCACCATCGAGCGAGCCTCGCTGCGTGGCCGCGAGAACAGCTAGAAGTGTCGGACTCTCGCCGCCCCTATTTCAATCATTTTCCGCGAGCGCCATGGCGTAGCGCGGCCGAGGTGATCGCAGTGAAGTCGCGATCATTGGTGCCCCGAGCGTCGGAACGGCATGAAGGGACCGGGCTGCGCCTCTGCTCTCTGGCGGCCGATCCGGCGACCACCTAGGTTCACTGCCGTGACAGAAGCACGCTGTCCGTGAATTCTGCGGGGCCACATGACGTCATCGCCGGTTCGAGGCACGGAGGGATACGCCGAGGCGGCCGCGGAGCTGATCCAGCGCTATGACAGCCTCGCCTTTGCCGATGTGCACCGGCCGGTGCTCCACCTGATCCCGCCTGTCCCCTGCAGCGCCTTGGATATCGGCGCCGGAACCGGGCGCGATGCCGCACACCTTGCGGCCCTGGGGCATCGCGTCGTCGCCGTCGAGCCGACGGACGCGCTCCGCATCCCCGCGATGGCGCTGCATCCATCGCCGCTGATCGAATGGGTCGATGACAGCTTGCCGGATCTCGCCGTGGTGCGGGCGCGGCGGCAGAGCTTCGACCTCGTCATGCTCACGGCGGTCTGGGCGCATCTCGACGCGCAGCAACGGCGCGCGGCAATGCCGAGTCTCGCCTCATTGCTGGGGGGCGGCGGCATCATGCTCATGTCGATTCGCCATGGCCCGGCGCCGCCGGCGCGACCCACGTTCGACGTCTCGGCAGAAGAGACGATCGAGCTTGCCCGGGCCCAGGGCTTGGCGGTCAGGGCCAATCTGCGCACTGAGTCAGTGCAGGAGGCGAACCGCCGGGCGGGCGTGACCTGGACGCGCCTCGCCTTCGTTCGCGCCTAAGGCCGGACGAGGAAGACGATCAGCAGGGCGACGCCGCCGGCGATCAGCATATATTCGAAACCCGGCGTGTCGCCGCATTGCATCAGCAGATTGTCGAGGAGCGTGCACATCCGCTGCCTCCCTTATCTAGGTGCTCCCGATTGCCGAAATCTCATCTGTTCTACGCGCCCACCGGCTATTCCGGTTATGGCATAAAGCGGCATCCAAGCCCTTTCGTCGGCAATTTTCGGCGAATTTGCCTTACAAGCTTTTAACTACTCGGCGGCGGCTGAGGCTTTTATGGTCGCGCCCATGAACGCCGCGGGCCCTCGCCGCCAGGCGCCGGGCCAGCACAAGAAGATTTGAGGAGAATCGCCCGGATGCGCTCCCTCACTGCGCCGTTTTCCTGCCTTTGCGCCGTCCTCGCCCTGGCGCTTGCCCCGCCGGCACTGGCCGCCGCCGCGGCGTCGCCGACAGGGCTCTGGCTCGTCACCAACTACCCCGCGATCACGGTCCGCGCCGGCGAAACGACAACGCTGTCGCTCAAGGTGCAGAATTCGGACCTGCCGCCGGAACGCGTCGAGCTCGCGGTCGAGGATGTGCCGCCGGGCTGGCAGGCGATGTTCCTCGGCGGCGGCAGCCCGGTTGAGGCGGCGATGCCGGCGACCAATGCCAGCGTCCCGCTGCAGCTCCGCCTCGACATCCCCGCCGGGGCTGCGTCCGGCACGCATCGGCTGGTGCTGCGCGCGACCGGCGCCGACGTCAAGAGCGAGCTGCCGCTTGCCGTCACCATCGGCGCCGAGCTGCCGGCGAAGCTCTCGATCAAGCCGCAGCTCCCCTCGCTCAGCGGCGATCCCACCACCAGCTTCGACTATCAGTTCTCGGTCAAGAATGAGAGCGACAAGGACCTGGTGGTGAAGCTCGCCGCCTCGGCGCCGGAAGGCTTCCGCACCGACTTCACCGAAGCCTATGGCTCGCAGAAGATCAGCTCGATCCCGGTCGGCGCGGGGAAGAGCCGCGACCTCAAGGTCAACGTCCATCCGCGCGACGACGTGCCGGCGGGCGATTATCCCGTGCATGTCCGCGCCTCCGCCGAGCAGGCGACCGCCGACACGGTGCTGACGATGCACGTCACCGGCGCGCCAAAGCTGCAGCTCGCCGGCGATCAGGGCCGGCTCAGCGCCGATGCCGAGGCCGGCAAAGCGACGCCGATCAACCTCGTGCTGCGCAACACCGGCACCGCGCCCGCCACCGATGTCGAGCTCTCCGGCTCGCCGCCCGAGGATTGGAAGGTGACCTTCGATCCGAAGAAGGTCGACAGCCTGGCCCCGGGCCAGAAGCGCACCGTCGAGGCGCTGCTGACCCCCTCGGCCAAAGCGCTCGCCGGCGACTACATGACGACGCTCAGCGCCAACAGCGAAGGCGCTTCGACCAATGCCGATTTCCGCATCACCGTGTCGACCTCGACGCTGTGGGGCGTCGTCGGCATCGGCATCATCGCCGCCTCGCTGCTGGTGGCGGTGGGCGCGGTGGCGCGCTACGGGCGGCGCTGAGCGATGGCGACGGGTGACAGCGTCATCGAGGCGCGGCGGCTGCAGAAGCGCTATGGCACCGTCGCCGCCGTCGACGGCATCGACTTGACGGTGCGGCGCGGCGAGATCTTCGGCCTGCTCGGCCCCAACGGCGCCGGCAAGACCACCACCATCTTGATGCTGCTCGGCCTCACCGAAGTGAGCGGCGGCGAGCTGCAGGTGCATGGCCTCGATCCCAGGCGCGATCCGCTGGCGGTGAAGCGGCGCGTCGCCTATCTGCCGGATTCCGTCGGATTCTACGACACGCTCACCGCGCGCGAGAATCTGCGCTACATGGCGCGCCTCGCCGGCCTGCCGCGCGGCGAGATCGATCGGCGCATCGACGAAGCGCTCGGCCGCGTCGGCCTCGCCGGCGCCAGGGAGCTCAAGACCGCGGCCTTCTCGCGCGGCATGAAGCAGCGCCTGGGCCTCGCCGAGGTGCTGCTCAAAGGCGCCGACATCGCCATTCTCGACGAGCCCACCTCCGGCCTCGATCCGCAAGCGACGTTCGAGCTGCTCGACATCATCCGCGACATGAAGCGCGACGGCATCGCCGTGCTGCTCTCCTCGCATCTCCTCGACCGCGTGCAGGCGGTGTGCGACCGCGTCGCTTTGTTCCATCAAGGCCGCATCGTGCTCCAAGGCACCGTCGCCGAGCTGGCGCAGCAAGTGCTGGGCGGCGGCTTCAGCATCGAGGTCGCGACCGCGGGGCCGGTGCCCGCCGCGGCGCTGGCGGCGCTTCCCGGCGTGCAGCAGGTGGTCGAGCGCGGCGCCGGGCGCGCCCTCGTCATCGCCGATCGCGATCTGCGCGCCGAACTCGCGCGCGCGGCGCTGGCGGCCGGCGGCGCGCTGTTGCAGCTCGTCGCCATCGAGCCGAGCCTCGATGTCATCTATCGCCGCTATTTCGAGGGCGCCCATGGCCACGCGTAGCGGCTCGCCCTGGACCGGGCTCGGCGCCGTCTTCGTCAAGGAGCTCGCCGATCACCTCGGCAGCGCGCGCATGCTCATCCTCGAATGGCTGGTGCTGCTGACCGGCATCGGCGCCGTCTACACCGCGATCCAGGATCTGAAGACCACGACCCAGCAGGACCCGTTCCTGTTCCTGCGCCTCTTCACCCATGCGCATCAGCCGCTGCCTTCTTTCATCGCGGTGCTGGGCTTTCTCATTCCGCTCGTCGCCATCGGCCTCGGCTTCGATGCGATCAACAGCGAGTTCAACCGCCGCACCTTGAGCCGCGTTCTGGCGCAGCCGATCTATCGCGACGCGCTGCTGCTGGGCAAATTCCTGGCGGGGCTGGCGACGCTCGCCATCGGCCTCGTCGCGCTGTGGCTGCTGATCATGGGGCTTGGCCTCGTGATGCTCGGCGTGCCGCCGAGCGGCGAGGAGATGCTGCGCGGCCTCGCTTTCCTTGCCGTCGCCATCGCCTATGGTGGCCTCTGGCTCGCGGTGGCGCTGTTCTGCTCGGTGCTGTTCCGCTCGGCGGCGACGTCGGCGCTCGCCGCGCTCGGGCTGTGGCTGTTGGTGAGCGTGTTGTGGCCGGTCATCGTGCGCTTCATCGCGCAGGCGATCTACCCGACCTCGCCGGCGGAGCTGCTGCTCGGCATTCCGAATCTGGGGCGGCTCGAGTTCCAGCAGGCGCTGTCGCGCATCTCGCCGAATACCCTCTTCGGCGAGGCGCTGCTCGGCATCCTCCATCCCGGCACGCGCGCGCTCGGCCCCGTCTTCCTGGAGCAGCTCCAAGGCGCTCTGATGGGCGCGCCGCTGCCGCTCGCGCAAAGCCTGCTGCTGGTCTGGCCGCAAGTGACCGGCCTCGTCGCCGGCGC
>DATIYL010000256.1:0-17267 GCA_035517635.1 Allostellaceae bacterium
CACACTGGTCGAGTTCGCGCTCGTCGGGCCGATGTTCATTTTCCTGCTGCTCGCGGTCATCGAGATCGGCCTGACGATGCTTACGCAGTTCGTGCTGGACGGCGCGGCGCGCAGCGCGGCGCGGATGGTCCGGACGGGGCAAGTACAGTCCGGCGGCGGGATCACCACCTTCCAGAACCAGCTCTGCTCGCAGGTCCAGACGCTGCTGACGAACTGCAGCGGTGTCCTCTTCGAGGTGCAGGAGTTCGCCAATTTCGGCTCGATCAAATTCTCGGCCTGCACCTCGAACGCCAACGCCAACCCACCGGGCAACTGCCCCTTTGTGCCCGGCACCGGCGGCCAGGTCGTCGGCGTCCGCGTCAGCTATCCCCGCCCCTACATCGTGCCGTGGGTCGGCGAATGCCTGACCTCCGGTCAATGCTCGCTCGGCCTTGGCACCTGGGCCAGCGCCCCCTCCGGGACCTACACGACGACGCTGATGTCGACCGTCGTGTTCCAGAACGAGCCCTTCCAATGAGTGTGCAACGAATGCCGCCAGCTGAGAAACGCCTCGGCGACGACGACTCGGGCACGGTCTCGGTCGAGTTCGCTCTGCTGCTGCCGATACTCCTCACGCTGTTCTTCGGCTGCTACGAGGCGAGCAATTTGCTGCTTGCCGATCTGAAGGTGAACGATGCGACGCAGACGGCGGCGGATCTCATCGCGCAGACGCAGACCAGCTACATCCTGCAGGCCAGCGATTTCACCAACTTCACCTCCGCGGCGCAGCAAGTGATGGCGCCGCTGCCGGCAACGACGCAGCTCAAGCTCGCTTACGCCAGCATCACCTACAACACCGGCACTGCGGTCATCGACTGGCATTACGAGGTAAACGGCGCCACGCCCATCGCGATCGCCTCGATCCCGGCGAATCTCGGCATCAACAGCTCGGCGGACAGCGTCGTGGTCGTCAGCGCGCAATACGCCTACACCTCGCCGGTCAGCTACGTCCTCAGCCAAAACTATACGCTCACCAACACGTCGTATGACCGCCCGCGCTACGTCGCGTGCATCCCCGACTTCAATAACAAGAAGAACAGCTCTGGCAACATCGTGTGCCCGTGAGCTGCCGACAAAGGAACCGAGGAGCCATCGCCATGCTCACCCTGCTCAAGGCCGCCCTTGCCGACCGTCTGCGCCGGCTCGTCCGGGAACGCGACGGCAATATCGCAATGATCTTTGGACTCTGTGCCATTCCGGTCATCGTCGGCTGCGGCATCGCCATCGATGTGGGGCGCGCCTACTTGGTAAGAATGGACATGGAATCGGCGCTCGATGCATCGGCGCTCGCCGTCGCTTCGAGCACAGGCAGCCTGACGACGGCGCAGCTGCAGGCGCGCTTGCAAAGCTATTTCGACGCCAACTATCCGATGATGAGCCAGACGACGAACCTGCAGGTCAGCATGACCGACCCGACGCAGCCGGTGATCAACGTCACCGCAACGGTCGATGTGCCGACGCTGTTCCTCCGGCTCATCAACGTCAATCAAGTGCCGGTCGCGGCGAGCAACCAGGTCAGCAAGGGCACGAATGCGCTCGAGCTGGCGCTGGTGCTCGACAATACCGGCTCGATGATGTGCGGTGATGGCGGCACATCCAGCTGTAATAGCGGCACGGCCCACATTGATACCTTGAGGATCGACGCCCAACAGATCGTCGACACGCTTTTCAAGGACAGCGTCGACCCGACGAAGCTCAAGATCTCGGTCGTCCCTTACGTCACCGCGGTCAATGTCGGCGGGGCGTTCTGCACGGGGCCGCAGACGTGCAGCAACATCACCAACGATTGCAGCGGCGATTTCGTCACTGACAATGGCAACACCATCTACAATCCGAGCAAAGCGGTGACCCAGTCCAAGATCACGACCACGGTTACGATGACCGCGAACGTGACCAGCGGCAGCAACTCCATCACGAGCATAACGCCAGTGAGCGTGGTCAGCGGCGGCAATACCATTACCGGCATTTCCCCCATCACCAACGCCGTGATCCCCGGCATGTCAGTTTCCGGCTCCAAGATTCCGGCCGGCACCACCATTACCGCAGTGACCGCGACGACGCTCACGATGAGCGCCAATCCGACCCAAACCGTCAGCGGCGATACATTGACCCTGTCGATTCAGACCACGGCGGTCGAGGGACTGGAAACGAGCGGGAGCTCGCTGATCACCCACGTCGTGCCGCCGGTCGCCTCGGGGCTAAATACCGGCCTTGCCATCGGTGAGGTCGTCACCGGTACCGGCATCGGTGTTCTCAATGCGGCCGCCGGTGTCCCCGATTCCACCAGCGGCATCTGGTATCCGCAGGCCACGTCCGTTTCCCCGGCGGTCAACGGGAACCAGAGCCCGGATCTCACGGGCAACACGATCACCCTGTGCCAGCCAGCAACGCAAGGAAGCGGCAAAGGAACTGTCGACGTCGTGCAGATGACGCTCTATCCGCCGGTCGTTTACGACACAACCAACACGCTGACCACCGGAAATTGGAAGGGCTGCGTCGTCGAACCGACCTTGGCCAACGAGGACGTCAGCGGCAATGGTCCTGATTTCACCGAGCCCAACGGAGGCTGGACGCAGGCGTCGATGGGGAACAAAACTTGGTGGGCTTCTTACTGGACGAGCGGCTCGGCCACCTCCTATAGCGGCCAGTCCGGTAGCAACCCTATACAGTTCAATACGTGGTACATCCCCGGCAAGGGCGCAAGCATCCAGTACATAGAGACGGACGGCAACTATGTCAGTGCGACGCTCTCTTCCTACGGCCCCAATCTCTCCTGCCCGACGCCGCTGGTGCGCTTGACGAACTCGCAGACGACGCTCGACACGACGATGCAGAACATGACCTCCTGGGGCAATAGCGGCACGGCGATTACCGTCGGCATGATCTGGGGCTGGCGCACCTTGTCGCCGAACCCGCCGTTTGGTGATGGCCAGCCCTATGGCACGCCGAGCTTGATCAAGGCGGTCGTCCTCGAGACCGATGGCGACGCCGAGGTCGCCGGCAACTCTCAGAGCGGAAACGCGACCCAGGATTTCACCGGCTACGGCTATATTTCCGAGGGCAACCTCGGCGACACCATCTCTGGTAACTACGCCCCATCGGCGACCCATGCCAATCTCAATCTGCAAAACCGGCTCATCAAAGTTTGCAACAACATGAAGGCCGCCGGCATCGTCGTCTACACCATCGGACTCGGCGACGGCGCAACCAACACGACGCTCTCGCAGTGTGCCGGCCCGCCGGGCGAAGGCTCGTTCTATGCGGCACCCACCGCCGCCGACCTCGGCACGGCGTTCCAGCAGATCGCCAACTCGCTCAATGCCCTGCGCCTGACCAAGTAGCCGGAGCCGCCGCATGGAGTGGGAGGGCGCAGGCGAGCCGAGGCGGCCGCAGCGGGAAGGCGGCGGGACGCTGCGCCTCGCCTTAGCCATGGTCGCGGTCTGCTGTGTCTCCGCCGTTGCCGCGGGTGTGCTGCTCCGCCCTGACGGGCCGCCGCGCGTCGAGATGGCGGTGCGCGCCGAAGCGCCCGCGGCAAGCCCGGCCAACGAGCTCGTCTATCGCGCCGATGGTCGCGGCCATTTCTATCTCGACGCCGAGGTCAACGGCACGCCCGTGCATTTCCTCGTCGATACCGGCGCCACTCTCGTCTCGCTGTCGCCGCAGGATGCGCGCGCCGTCGGCTTGGCGCCTGAGCAGCTGAATTTCAGCGCGGTGACGAGCACCGCCAACGGCACGGCGCGAGCAGCGCCGCTGAAGTTGCGCAGCCTGCGTCTCGGCCAGTTCGAGGTCGAGGACGTTCCCGCCGTGGTGATGGAGCAGCCGATGGGCGTATCGCTGCTCGGCCTCAGCTTCCTGAACCGGCTCGAGGGCTACAGCATCCGCGACGGGCGTCTCACCCTCGACTGGTGAGCATTGCGCGCGGGCTCCGTCGGCTCTAGATCAGGGCCCGTGTCGCCCGAGATCACGCTCAGCGTCCTCGACCAATCACCGATCCGCGCCGGCGGCAGCCCGGCACAGGCGATCGCCGAAACCGTCGAGCTCGCCCGCGCCGCCGAGCGGCTCGGCTATCACCGCTATTGGGTTGCCGAGCATCATTCCTCGGCCGGACTCGCCGGAGCCGCGCCCGAGATCCTGGTCGCGCGGCTCGCCGCCGCCACGACGGCGATGCGCATCGGCAGCGGCGGCGTCATGTTGAGCCATTACAGCGCGCTGAAAGTGGCCGAGACCTTCCGCATGCTGGAAGCGCTCTATCCCGGCCGTATCGATCTCGGCATCGGCCGTGCGCCGGGGAGCGACTATGTCACCGCCCGCGCGCTGCAGCACGGGCCGGGTGCGCTCGGCATCGAGCATTTCCCCGGTCAGATCGCCGATCTCCTGGGCTTCCTGCGCGATGCCATGCCGGCGGGACACCCCTTCGCCGGCGTGCATGCGGAGCCGCGCGGGCCGGGCGCGCCGCAGCTCTGGCTGCTCGGCTCGAGCGATCAGAGCGCCGCTTATGCCGCGCATTTCGGCTGCGCCTTTTCCTTCGCGCATTTCATCACCGATCAGGGCGGTCCGGCGGTGATGGGGGCCTATCGCGAGCTCTTTCGTCCATCGCCCTGGCTCGCCTCGGCGCAGGGCAGCATCGGCGTCTTCGTGCTCTGCGCCGATAGCGAAGCCGAGGCCCGTCGCCTCGCGCTGTCGCGTGATCTCTGGCGCTTGCGCCTCGATCGCGGCGAGCTCGGCCCCTTTCCCTCGATCGAGGAAGCCGAGGCCTATCCCTTGAGCCGCGAGGACCGGCTGCGCCTTGCCTTCAACCGACGCCGTCAGGTGGTGGGTGCGCCCGAGCAGGTGAAGGAGGAGCTCATGGCGCTGGGCGCGCTCTATGGCGTCAGCGAGTTCGTCGTGGTTACGATTTGTTACGATTTCGCGGCGCGACGGCGCTCTTATGAGCTGCTGGCGCAGGTGTTCGGCCTCGCTTCCCGCGGCTGACGGGCGCGCCCCGCATAGCTGGGCAGCCATCGGCGCATATATCGCAGCGCAATATAGGAATCCGCGGCGCGGTTGGCCTGTGCGCTTGGTCACAGGCCGGACTTTCCCCGAGTGCCATGCTGCGTCGCAGCGTCGCGTCTGGACAAACTCCGGGCGCTTCCTACGTACAACCCGTCGTGTGTCTGCCGGAGGTTGCGGGATGGATCGCATCATGAGCTTGCAGGCTTTCGTCCAAGTGGTCGACAGCGGCAGCTTTTCCGGCGCAGCAAAGCGGCTCGGGGTGTCGCCGGCGGTGGTCACGGGCCATGTGCAGGCGCTTGAGAAACGGCTTGGCGTGCAGTTGCTCAACCGCACCACGCGGAAGGTCAATCTCACCGAGGTCGGACGCGGCTTCCATGACCGCGCGCGCCGCGTCCTGGCGGATCTCGAGGAAGCCGAGAGCATGGCGAGCGCCCAGCAATCCTCGCCGCGCGGCACGTTGCGTCTCAATACCTCGGTATCGCTGGCGCGGCTCGTGACGCCGCTCATCAGCGATTACGTTGCGCTCTACCCCGATGTCTGCTTCGAGCTGGTGATGAGCGACCGCATGGTCGACATGGTCGAAGAAGGCTTCGATTTGGCGCTGCGCAGCGGCCCGTTGCCGGATTCGAGCCTGATCAGCCGGCGCCTCGGCGTCGGTCGACTCGTGCTCTGTGCCGCGCCGGAGTATCTCGCCCGAAACGGGCGGCCGGAGCGGCCGGAGGATCTCGCCGAGCACAATTGCCTCATCTACATCAACTCGCATCTCGAAGGCCGCTGGCGGCTCAGCGGGCCCGATGGCGAGCACGACGTCGCCATCGCCGGCAATCTGCGCAGCAACAGCGTCGAGGGGTTGCGCGCAGCAGCGCTTGCCGGGCTCGGCATCTGCCTGTTGCCGACAGTCAATATCAGTGAGGATCTGGCGGCCGGGCATCTGGTGCGGCTGCTGCCGGATTATCGCACCACCGAGGTGGTGTTGCAGGCGGTCTACCCGCCGGGGCGGCACGTGCCGGTGAAGGTGCGCACGTTCATCGATTTCCTGGTCGAGCGCCTGTGCCAAGGCCGGGTCACGCCGATGTTACCAAAGGTCGCAAATATGTAATGCGCCGGCCCCGGTGAATTCGTCGGCGTCGTCAAATAGTCTATTCACCGGCCTGCCGATTGTTGAGGGTAGGGGTAAAGCGCATCTCTTCTCTCGTGACCGGTGCGAGGTTTCGTGCCGCAAGAAGAAACAGGAGAGACCCCATGGACTCGACTTTCGGCTTCGGCCGGCCGATTGCACTGGCCGGCGCGGTCAGCCTGCCGAACTCGGCCCCCGGCCTTGCGACGACGCTTGCCGCTTCGTTGTTTCAGCCGGAGCGGCGTGAGAACCGCGAGCCGCGGCGCGAGACGCCGCGCCCGCCGCAACCGGCAAATGACCGCCACGGCCGCGTCAGCGGCCTGCTGAGCGGGATCTATCGCTTCGGCGCGCGGGCGGGCTGCCGCTAGCCCCGGGCTATCGCAGATCCGCTGCAGCGGACACGCCTGCAGAAATCTGCTAGACGGATTGCGTGACCGCCCTACCGCCGCTTCAAGGCGTCATCATTCCCGTGACGCCGTTTCAGCAGAACTGCTCGCTCGTGTGGTGCAGTAAGACCAAGCGCGCCGCGGTGGTTGACCCCGGCGGCGAGGTCGATCGCATCCTCGCGGCCGCCGAGGCGCAGGGCGTCGCCATCGAGAAAGTGCTCGTGACGCACGGTCATCTCGATCACGCCGGCGCCGCGGCGGCGCTCGCCGAAGAGTTCGCCGTCCCGATCGAGGGGCCGCAACGCGAGGATGCGTTCTGGATCGATCGCATCGCCGAGCAGGGGGCGCGCTACGGCATGACCTATTGCCGGCCCTTTACGCCCGAGCGCTGGCTCGAAGACGGTGACACCGTCACCATCGGCGCACAGACGCTCTTGGTCCATCACTGTCCCGGTCATACGCCGGGCCATGTCGTCCTGCACCACGCGCCCTCGCGCCTCGCCTTCGTCGGCGATGTCCTCTTCCGCGGCTCCGTCGGGCGGACCGACTTCCCCCGCGGCGACGCCAAGGCGCTTATTCACTCGATCACGACCAAGCTCTGGCGGCTCGGCGACGACGTCACTTTCGTGCCGGGCCACGGCCCGCTCTCGACCTTCGGCCAGGAGCGGCAGGACAACCCCTTCGTCGCCGACCGGGTGCTTGCGGCGGGCGGTTAATGAAAGGTTAAACTTTTTCCAATGTAAGATGGCACCGGCGAAGTGCGTAGAGGCCGGAGCCAGCATCTTCATGGCCAATCTGCAGACGGCGGCGATCTTCCCGCTGCTCGACTGGTTCATTCCCAGGAAATTGCGCCAAGACCCGACGGTTCACCGCCGGGCGCGCATGTATGTGATGGCGCATGTCTTCGGCACGCCGCTGGGCTTCGTGCTCGCCGCCTATATCGGCCGCATCGACCCCGATCCCGGCGCCGCCTATTGGACGATCATCGCGCTGCTGGCGGCGTTCTACGTCTATCCTCTGGTGCTGCGCGCGACCGGATGGCTGGCGCCGCTGTCGCCGGTCTCGGTGCAGCATCTGACCTTCGTGATCCTCTTCGCCGCCTTCCACTATGGCGGCGGCAGCTCGCCGTTTCTGACCTGGATCGGCGTCGTGCCGCTTTCCGGCGCCTTCTATCTCGGCGGCCACCGGCGCCTTCGCCTGTTGACGCTGTTGATGATCTTCGTGCAGGTGACGGTCTTTTACGCCATCCACGAAGCCGGCGTGCCCTTTCCGCAGCACGTCCCGCTCGCCGCGCTGTCCGGCGTCGGCATCATCTCGGCGCTTTGCACGTGCTGCTTCGTCGCCCTCATGGCGCTCTACTATGCCAGCATCGTCGCGGCGCAGCAGCGGCAGTTCGAGCGCGAGGTCGCCAGCCATCGGCTCACCGAAACCAAGCTGCGCCAGGCCAAGGAGGACGCCGAGCGCGCCGACCGCGCGAAATCGGCCTTCCTCGCCAACACCAGCCACGAGCTGCGCACGCCTTTGAACGCGATCATCGGCTTCTCCGAGGTCATCCGCGCCGAGACCTTCGGCCCGATCGGCAATGCGCGCTATCTCGAATATCTCAAGGACATCCACGACAGCGGCAATCATCTCCTGCGCATCATCAACGACATTCTCGACCTGTCGAAAATCGAGGCCGGCAAGGCGACGCTCGACAAGGAGGAGCGCGTCGAGCTCGCGCCGACCATCGAGGCGGCGCTGCGCATGGTCCAGTCCCAGGCCGCGGCCGAACATGTCGCCATCGGCGTCGAGCTCGCCGCCGCGCTGCCGGCCATCAGCGGCAGCTCGAGGATGCTGCAACAGGTCTTGATCAACCTGCTCGCCAATGCCGTGAAGTTCACGCCGGCAAGCGGCAAGGTGACGGTGCGCGCCGACCGCCACGGCGGGGATTGGGTGGCGATTACCATCAGCGACACCGGCATCGGCATGAGCGACGCGGATATCGGGATCGCCCTCACCGCGTTCGGCCAGGTCGACAGCAAGATGGCGCGCCGCTACGAGGGCACCGGGCTTGGCTTGCCGCTCGCCAAGGCGATCGTCGAGCTGCATCGCGGGCGGCTCGAGATCGAGAGCCGTCCCGGGCGCGGCACGACCATCCTCGTGATCCTGCCCGCGCTGCACGAGCCCTGGCCGGCAGTCCCGCCGGCCCCCGAGCCCGCGACGGCGGGGGCTGCTTAAGCCCTTCCTGAAGCGACGGGAAGAGCGGCTACCCCCACCCCTCCCTCCCCCTCAAGGGGGGAGGGGGTTTACTTTTTGTGTCTCGCCGGCGCCTCGGCGCCGGGAGCGGCCTACGCCCCCGGTGTACACCGGCGACATTTTTTTCAGAGACGCTCCCGGCGCGAGGCGCGGCGTGTCACACGCGAAATATCCTGCACGATGTCAAAGAGCTGGGGTCGCGGAGATGGTACCACTGCACCCCTTGCTGCCGGGCTAGGGCGAGGTGGGGTGCCTCTGATCATCGGTTATCGCTTCCGGCTGCTCGCGCAGCATGCCGGCGCGCAGCTCCTCCGCCGCCTCGCGCAGCTTGCGGTAGGAGCGGATGCTCACGGGAATGGAGCCGAGATAGAGGATGCCGATGACGAGCAGCGTGCCCCAGGGCTCGGTGGTGAGGAAGGCGGCCAATCCGCCGATCACCAGCAGCATCGGCAGCACCCATTCGGCCGGAACGCGGAAGCGCTTGAACGAGAAGGTGGGAACGCGGCTCACCATGAGCGCCGCGACGCCGGCGAGGACGAGGCCGTTGACATAAGGCGAGCGGAAGAAGGCGAGCTCGAACTCGAAGCTGACGAACATCGGGATCATCACCAGCCCGGCGCCGGCCGGGGCGGGGACGCCGGTGAAGAAATTATAGGCGTAAGGCGGCAGCTCGGTGCCGAGCTGCGTGTTGAAGCGGGCAAGCCGCAGGGCGCAGCAGACGCCGAAGAGCAGCACGAGCGCCCAGCCGAGGCTGGCGAGCTGCGACATGGTCCAGAGATAGAGCAGCACCGCCGGCGCCACGCCGAAGCTGACGAAATCGGAGAGCGAATCGAGCTGGGCGCCGAAGGGCGAGGTGACCTTGAGCAGCCGGGCGATGCGCCCGTCGATGCCGTCGAGCACGCCGGCGATGATGATCGCGGCGGCGGCGGATTGATATTTTCCGGTGAGCGCCAGGCGGATCGCCGTCATGCCGGCGCAAAGCGCCAGCAGGGTCAGGATGTTGGGAATGAGCCGGTTGAGCGACAGGCTGGTGATCGGCCGGACACGGATGCGGCGCGGGCGGCGCATCAATGCGTCACTCCCCGCCGCGGCGGCTCTTGCGCCCGTGCATCGGCGATGACGGTCTCGCCGCCGATCATCCGCTGCCCCGCGAGCGCCAGCACCGCCCAGCCCGGCGGCAGGTAGATATCGGTGCGGCTGCCGAAGCGGATGAGGCCGAAGCGCTCGCCGGCAACGACCTCCTGGCCTTCGGCGACCGTGCAGACGATGCGGCGCGCGACGAGACCGGCGATCTGCACCACGGCGATGTCGGCACCCTCGCCGGTGGCGAGCCGGATCGCCATGCGCTCATTCTCCTCGCTCGCCTTGTCGACGCTGGCGTTCAGGAACTTGCCGGCGTGATAGGCGCGCTTGACGACGCGGCCGGCCATCGGCATGCGGTTGACATGCACGTCGAAGACGTTGAGGAAGATGCCGACGCGCAGCATCGGCGCATCGCCCAAGCCGAGCTCGGGCGGCGGCGCCGCCGGACCCACCGATACGACCCGACCGTCGGCCGGCGCGATCACCAGCCCGTCGCGCAGCGGCGTCACGCGCCAGGGATCGCGGAAGAAATAGGCGCACCATGCGGTGCCGACCACGCCGAGCCAGCCGAGCGGCGCCGCGAGCCAGAACAGCAGCGCCGTCAGCACCGCGGCAATGGCAAGGAAGCGCCAGCCATCGGGATGGATCGGTGACAGAACCTCTCTCAGCACGCGTGCCGCCTCCTGTTGCGGGCGCGCGACGTTAGAGCGAACTTCGCCGAGGGGGAAGCATTACCTTTTCACGTCTCCGGCGGACGAACGTGTGGAGAAAACGCTGGGGCAAACGATGGTGCGTCCTTCGACTGCTCGCTTCGCGAGCGCTCAGGATGAGGCAAATTTTCTTTGTGCCGCCAAGAATTTACCCCCGCTTCCTCGCTACCGTCCCTCGCGGCGCCAAGCGGCGATGAAGGCGCCGAGCGCCAGCAGCAGCGCCAGGAACCCCGGCAGCAGGGGGATTTCCTTGACGCCGGTGACGATGTAGTCGCCGTTGGCGCGGAAGCCCATCCAGTTGCGCCCGGCGCCGCCGCGGTCGGGATCGACGCGGCGGGCTTCGGGCACGGTTCCGGGCCCGACCCAGAAGATGCCGCCGCCGGTCGCCTCGACCGCGCCTTTGAGCTTCTGGTCGGTGGTGCGGACATCGGCGAGCTCGATTGGGTTCAGCGCGCCGGCCGCGGCCAGCGTCGTGCGCGTGCCGTCGCTGACGCGGTAGAGCCCGCTTTCGCTGATCGGCAAGCTGCCGCTGCTCTCGCCGCCATGGGTGGGCGTGAGCTTCAGCGTCTCGAGCTTGCCGCTCGGGCCGGTGATCTGCACCGGACGGTCATCGGGCTCGAGCGACTGGCGCGTCACGACGAGCCGGTTGCCCTCGACCGTCGCGCGCAGATCGTTCTCTTCGAGATCGGGCTCCTTCATCAGCCAGTAGACGACGCGGCGCAGCAGCTCGGATTGCGGCCCGCCACCCTCGAAGCCACGCGTCCAGAGCCACATCTGATCCGAGAGCAGCTGCGCGACGCGGCCTTTGCCTTCGCGGTCGAGCACCAGCAGCGGCTTCTGCTCATAGCCGCTCATCACGGTCACGCCGCGATGCGGCTCCGCCTCGACATGGCGGAACCAGCGGCCCCAATGCGGCGGAGCCTTGCCGTCGCCGCTGTCGCCGGGAAGATCGGCGGTCACGGGATCGCGCTCGCCTACGGGCGTGACGTGCGGCAGGAAGCCCTGCTCGTAGACATTGCCGGTCGGCTCCGCCGGCAGCACAGCGCCCAAGGGCGAGCGATAGAGGCTCATCGGCGTGCCGAAGCTCGGCCCCGCCGCCTCGAGCAGCGCGCCGCCATCCCGGACATAGCGCGCGACGTTCTCGAGGTAGATCGGCGGCAGGATGCTGCGGTGGCGGTAGCGGTCGAAGATGATGAGATCGAACTCATGCAGCTTGACGTCGAACAGCTCGCGGATCGGGAAGGCGATCAGCGACAGCTCGCGGATCGGCGTGCCGTCCTGCTTTTCCGGCGGGCGCAGGATGGTGAAGTGGATGAGGTCGACCGAGGGATCCGATTTGAGGATGTTGCGCCAGGTGCGCTCGCCCTGATGCGGCTCGCCGCTCACCAGCAGCACTTTCAGCCGGTCGCGCACGCCGTTGACGACGAAGGCCGCGCGGTTGTTGTCGAGGGTGAGCTCATGCGGCCCGGCGTCGACCGAGAGCTCGAAGACATTGGGACCGCCATGGTCGATGTCGACATTGATCGGCACGTCGCTCCCGACCGGGACGAGCCGCGTCGTCGGCGGTCCGCCATCCTTGCGCAACGTGAGGCGCGCCTCGTCGCCCGGCGTCCCCTCCGGCAAATCCTCGACCCGGACGACGACCTGCAGCTTCTTGCCGACGAGGCCGAAGCTCGGCGCCTCCTTGATCACCAGGCGGCGATCGGCCTCGCCGGGCTTGCCGGTAAGCAGCACGTGGAGCGGCGCCTTGAACGTCAGCCGATTGGTCGGCGGCACATCGTGCACTTCGCCGTCGGTGATCATCACCGCGCCGGCGACGCGCTCGCTCGGCACGTCGGCGAGCGCGCGGGTGAGCGCGGTATAGAGCCGCGTTCCGTCATCGGCGAGCCCGGCGTTGGGATCGGGCGCGCCGGCATGGACGATGCGGACATCGAGATCGTGGAAGCGGTGCAGCTCGTCGGTGACGCGCTGCAGCGCCTCGGCCGCATAGCGCTGGCGCTCGCCGATGCGCATGCTCGGGCTGTCATCGACGACGACCGCAGCGACGTCGCTTTGCGGCTGGCGCAGCTCCTCGACCAGCGACGGATTCGCCAGAATCAGCAGCAGCAGGGCGAGCGCCAGCACGCGCCAGACGAGGCCGCGCGCGCGGCGCCAGGCGCCGAAGGCGAGGAGGAGCACCGCCAGCGCGGCAAAGGCGATGATCGCCGCCCAAGGCAGCAGCGGCGCGGTGGCGATGCTGTAGCCGGCGATGGTCATTGCCCGAGCCTTTCCAGGATCGCCGGCACATGCACCTGGTCGGTCTTGTAATTGCCGGTGAGCGCGTACATCACCAGGTTGACGCCGAAGCGATAGGCTTGCTCGCGCTGCGGCTCGCCACCGGGAACGACGGGATAGAGCGGCTGGTTGTGATCGTCCATCGCCCAGGCGCCGGCGTAATCATTGCTGCCGACGATGACGCTGGAGACGCCGTCATTGACGCGATCGTCGACCGGCTCGACCCAGAGCGTGCCGCCGGACCAGCGGCCCGGGAACTCCTGCATGAGGTAGAAGGATTTGGTCAGCACGTGGTCGGGCGGCACCGGCACCAGCGGCGGGATGCTGAGTCCGGCGGCGAGCCGGCGCAGCCGCTGCTGTGCCGCGACGCCGGAGAACGCCGTGTGCTCGCCCGCATCGCGCGTGTCGAAGAGAATCGTGCCGCCGGTGGCGAGATAGCGGTTGACGCGCTCGATCGCCTGGGCCGAAGGCAGCGCCTCCCCGTCCGCCACGGGCCAGTAGAGCAGCGGAAAGAAGATGAGCTCGTCATGCTCGACATCGACTTCCATCGGCGGCGCCACCTCGGCCGCCGTGCGGCGGTTGAGGATATCCGAAAGCCCGACGAGTCCGGCGCGCGATTCCGCATCGACATCGGGAAGCCCGGTGCGGACATAGGCGAGATGGAGCTGGCTCGTCGCCTCGATGGCGAAGCTGTCGTCCGGCGCCTGACCCTGCGCTTGAGCCGCGCCGCCGAGCATCAGCAGCGCCACCACCGCGCCGAGGCCGGCGCCGACGCTGCGCCGCCGCGCCGGCAGGCTCGGCAGCAAGCCGCGCAACGCATAAGCGATGGCGAGATCGATGAGCGCCAGCGCCAGCGCCGCGCCGAGCAGCCAGGGGCGGAAATCGACCTCGTTGCTGCGGCGCTGATAGGTCTCGCGTGCGACGCTCGCCGGCAGCGCCGGGAGCGCGGCAAAGCGCGTCACCGCACCGGCGAGGTTGAGCGCGCGGCGCGCATCGGGCGTGCCGTAGAAACCGGGCGGATGGGCGGGCGAGGCGATGGTGTTGGCAAAGGCGCCGGCGGCGATGGTGGTGGCGGTCGGCGGCGCGCTCTGCAGCCGGCCGAAGCCGTCGAGCGTCTCCACTGGCGGCAGCGCCATGTCCTTGCTGCCGGAGACGCCTTGGCTCATCGCGACCACGCGGCGCAGCATCTCGACGAAGAGGCCGGAAATGGCGAGGTTCGACCATTCCGGATCCGCCGTCGTATGCACCAGCACGAGCCAGCCTTTGCCGCGCTTGGCGGCGGTGACGAGCGGCGTTCCATCGGTGAGCCGCGCCCAGGTCTTGCTGCCGAGATCGATGGTCGGCTCGGCCAGCACCTGGCGCGAGACCGTGACGTCGGCCGGAATCGGCAGTCCGGCAAACGGGCTGTCGGCGGCAAAGGGCGCGAGTCGCGCCGGCTTCTCCCAGGAGAGCGCGCCGCCCAGCGTGCGCCCGCCGCGGCGCAAGGTCACCGGCAGCAGATCATCGCTCGTCTGGTCGGCGAGATTGGGTCCGGCGAAGCGCAGGACCACCCCGCCGCCCTCCATCCACTTGATGATGGCGGCTTTCTCTGCGGCGCCTGCTGGCGCGACATCGGGCAGCGCCAAGACGGCGATGTCGCCCTTGAGCAACGTCGGGACATCACCGCGCCGCACCTCGCTGAACGGCGCGAGCGCGCGCTCGAGATAATAGGCGCCGGAGAGCAGCGGCTGCGCCGCGCTGCCGCGCTGCGGCGCGACGACGCCGACAGGCCGGCGGCGCCAGCGCTCGTCGAGCAGCAGCACGGCGCCGGCCGAGGCCTCGCCTTCAATTTGAATCGCGGCGGCACGATTGCGCAGCTCGCTCGGCATGGCGAGATGCGCCACGACGCGATCGACGCCGGGCGCCATCGTCACCTCCTGGCGGGCCAAGAGCCGTCCGTCATCGCCAACGGCACGCACGAAGAGCCGTTCCGGCACGGCGGTGTCGGCGCGGCGCACCGTTGCCGTCAGATCCGCTTCGTCGGTATCGGCTGGCGCCAGCAGCCGCGGCAGCTCCGTGGTCGGATCGGCAAGCACGCGCAGGCTGCCGAAGCGCTGCAGCCCGGCGGCGAAATCCTGCGCGGCCCCCTCATCGATGCCGTCGCTGAGCCAGACGATGCTGGCCCCGCCGCCGAGATCGAGCTTGGCGAGCCGCTCGAGCGCCGCTTTGCGCTCCTCAGGCCAGGGCTCGGGCGCAAGCTTCGCCGCCTCGCCGCGCGCATCGCTTGGCCGCAGCACCGACAGCGCCGGCGGCGCGCCCTGGCCGGGCGGCAGGGCGGTGCCGAACAGCACGACGCGCCGCCCTTCGCGCTCGGCCTGGTCGAAGAGCTGATCGAGCACGGCGCGGCGCTCATCCCAATGGCGCGCGGCCGTCCAGCCATTGTCGACCGCGAGCACCAGCGGTCCCTTGCCGGCGAGCGTCGCGCTGGGATTGAGCAGGGGCTGCGCCAGCGCAAGGATCACCAGCGCGGTCAGCACCATGCGCATGAGGATGAGCCATAGCGGCGTCTTCGCCGGCGTCTCTTCCTTGGGCGTCAATCCGAGCAGCAGGCGCAGCGCCGGGAAGCGGATACGCCGCGGCGCCGGTGGCGTAACGCGCAGCAGCCACCACAGCACCGGCAGCACCGCAAGCCCCAGCAGCAGCCAGGGCGATGCAAAAGCAAGCGCGCCAAGCGACAGCATGCGCTGCGCCCTTAGCCCCCCACCTCACCCCAACCCTCTCCGCCCCCAGGGGCGGAGAGGGAGGGGCCCGCGCAGCGGGAGGGTGAGGTGGGGTCGTTGACGATGTCGCAAGCTGTCTCAGGCATTTCTGATACCAGGTACGCGGTCACTGCCATTCCTATCTCCGCCGCTCCGCCAACGTGCTGTAAAGCGCGAGCAGCGCGGTATGCGGCGGGCGGTCCGTCCGATGCGTGCCGAAGCTCCAGCCGGTGGCGCGGGCGATGGCGGCGAGTCCTTCGCGATGGTGCGCAAGCTTCTGCATGTATTCCTCGCGCACCGTCTCGACGCGGCTGATCAGCAGCGAGGCTTCCTGCTCGAGCCCCTCGAAGCGCACCCGCCCGGCAAACGGCAGGGTCTCTTCGGCCGGGTCCAGCACCTGCAGCAGATGGCCGCGCAGCCCGGCGGCGGCGAAACGGCCGACCACGGCCTGAAGGGCGTCGAGCGGCGCCAGCAGATCGCCGAGCACGACAACCTGCCCATAGCGGGGCAGCGGCTCGAAGGCCGGCAGATCGGCCGGCGCGGCCGAGCGCCCGAGGGTGAGCGCCAGCCGGCTCAGCACGGCACGCCCGCTCGCCGGCGGCACACCCGTGCCCAGCAGCGCCACCCGCTCGCCGCCGCGGATAAGCAGCGCCGCCAGCGCCAGCAGCAGCAAATCGACGCGCGCGCGCTTGGTCGGCAGCTCCGGGCGCGACGCGTAGTCCATCGACGGCGAGCCGTCGCGCCACAGCCAGACGCTCTGCGCCGCCTCCCATTCCGTCTCGCGGATGTAGAGGCGCATCGATTTCGCGCTCTCGCGCCAGTCGATACGCGGCACGGGATCGCCGGGCTGGTATTGGCGGAACTGCCAGAAGGTCTCGCCGGTGCCGACACGCCTCCTGCCATGCACACCCTGTGCCACGGTGGTGGCGACGCGCTCGGCCTCAACCAGCAGCGGCGGCAGCCTCGCCGCGAGCTGCTCGGCGCGGTGCTGCAACGCGACTTCGGCCATCAGCCCAGCGGGGCGACGAGTCGGCCGATGATGTCGGCCATGGTGACGCCATCGGCGCGCGCCGCGAAATTGAGCGCCATGCGGTGGCGCAGCACCGGCGGCGCCAGCGCCACGACATCGTCGATCGACGGCGCGAAACGCCCGTCGAGCAGCGCGCGCGCCCGGCAGGCGAGCATCAGCGCCTGGCTGGCGCGCGGACCCGGGCCCCAGGCGATATGCTTCGCCTCGGGCAGGGTGCTCTCCTCAGGCCGTCCGGCGCGGACCAGCTTCAGGATGGCCTCGACCACGCTCTCACCCACCGGCACGCGCCGCACCAGGCGCTGTGCGGCGAGGAGCTCGCCGGCGGAGAGCGCCGCCGCCACGCCTTCCTCGGCGACGCCGGTGGTGGCGATCAGCATCTGCCGCTCGGCGGCGAGGTCGGGATAGCCGACATCGATCTGCAGCAGGAAGCGGTCGAGCTGCGCTTCGGGCAGCGGATATGTGCCCTCTTGCTCCAGCGGGTTCTGCGTCGCCAGGACATGGAAGGGGCGCGGCAGCGGATGATACTGCCCGGCGACCGAGACGCGGCCCTCCTGCATCGCCTGCAGCAGCGCCGATTGCGTGCGCGGGCTGGCGCGGTTGATCTCATCGGCCATCAGCAGCTGGCAGAAGACCGGGCCGGGAATGAAGCGGAAGGAGCGC
>DATIYL010000257.1:0-38785 GCA_035517635.1 Allostellaceae bacterium
CTTCATCGGCCAGTCGAGCGCCGCGATGCGCTCATGGTCGAACACCGCGACCACCGTCTGCTGCGGCTCGGCCGGGAAGGCGAGCTTGGCGAGTGACAGGCTGGGCACGCCCGGGGCGAGGCCCGGCGGCGGCTTGCCGTCGAGCAGGACATGGTCGCGGCCAAGGCCGAAATAACCGCGCGGCCGGCTCATATAGACGACGGCGCCGGCGGCGCGGTCGTCTTTGGCGAGGAGCTGCGGGCGGAGATCGACATAGCGGCTGGAGCGCGGGAAAGCCGAGCGGTAGATATGGGTGACGGGGAGTCCAGGGGCGGCGACGATGAATTCGTAATGCCCCTTGGGCTCGAGCTTGAGCGGCCCCCATGCGCCATCGTCGCCGGTCACCTTGCGCAGCAGCGCGTTGCCCATCCGCTCGCCGGTCTTTGGCGAGACCTGGTAGACCTCGACCACGGCATTGGCGACGCCGATATTGGTCGGCGCCACATCCTCATAGCCGGTGACCTTGCCGTCGAGCACCACGGCGGCTTCGGGCAGCGAGAAGCGCCGGCGCGGCTCGCGGCCGGTGATGAAGTGGTACATGGCGGCGAAGGCGGCGGGGCTGAACGCCGTCTCGCGGTTGTCGGCATGCGGAATGATCAGATTGGCGGCGCCTTTGAGCTCCGGCCCTTTGTAGCCGGCGCCAGGGGCGGTCTCTTCGGGATCGATCGCGACCGGGCCGGGCTGGGCGTAGCGGTCGTTGGCGTCGCTGCGGAGGGTGAGGAAGCTCACGCCGGGCACCACTTCGCGCGGCGTCGAATTGAGGTCGCGCAGGAACGGCGAGTCGCCGTTGAACTCGCTGCCGATCAGCACCTTGTCGGAGACGATGATGCCGTGATTGAACGCGCCGCACAGCACGGCGATGGCGGTATGCGCCGCGCCCCCATCATTCTTCAGGTAATTGCGCACGATGTTGCCGCCGCGCCCTTGCGCGACCAGGACGACCTTAGGCGCATGCGTGCGTTTCTCCACGGCGGCAACTTCCGCGGCGAGCTGCTGCGTTGCCTCGCCGACGGTGGAATGGCCGGGCTCGGGCTGGTCGTAGACCTTGGTCGCCAGGGGATAGCGCAGATCGAGGGCGTCGAGCAGCGCGCGCGGATAGCCGTTCGATTCGAAGCGCCAGATCGTCGTCATCCACACGGCCGCCGTATCGCCATTGCCGGGAACGAAGATGATCGGCAGCGGCTTCTCCGCGGCGCTCGCCGCGCGCGGCGGCACCCCGGCGGCGAGCAGCGCGGCGAGCGCGGCGAAGATCAGAACGCGCCATTCGGAGCAGGTCATGCCAGCGCCTTCAGCGCCGCGATGGTCTCGGCCACCGCCGCCTCGGCGAGCTGTGGATAGAGCGGCAGGCTCAGCACCTCGTGCGCGGCCCGTTCGCTCTCGCCGAGCCCCGCGGCAGCGAGCGCCACGCGTCCGCGATAGGCGGGCTGAAGATGCACCGGTACGGGATAGTGGATGTTGGTGCCGATGCCGCGCGCCGTAAGAGCCGCGCGCAGCGGGTCGCGACGCGCCGAGCGCACGACATATTGATGAAAGACATGGCTCGCACCGACGCGGCGGCCGGGCAAGGTCAGCTTCAGCCCGGCAAGGCCCTGGTCATAGGCGGAGGCGATCGCCGCGCGGCGCCCATTGTCGGCCTCGAGCGCCGATAGCTTGACGCGCAGCACCGCCGCCTGGATCTCGTCGAGGCGCGAATTCATCCCGGCGAGATCGCTGACATAGCGCTCGCGCCAGCCATATTCGCGCAGCGCCCTGAGCCGCTCGGCGAGCCCCTCATCGGCGGTCGCCACCAGCCCGCCATCGCCGAGCGCGCCGAGATTCTTGGTGGGGTAGAAGCTGAAGGCGGCGAGATCGCCGAACGCACCGGTGCGCGCCGTGCCGAGCCGCGCGCCATGGCTCTGCGCACAATCCTCGATGACGCGCGCGCCATGCCGTCGCGCCAGCGGCAGGATGGCATCGAGATCGGCAGGAAGGCCGTAGAGATGCACCGGCACGATCGCGGCGATGCGCCCGGGCGGCGCGACCAGGACGCGTTCGAGGGCGGCCGGATCGAGGGTGCAGCTCGCCGGGTCGATGTCGAGAAGCAGCGGCCGCGCGCCGGCAAGCTCGATCGCGGCGACGGTGGCGACCGCGGTGTGCGAGACTGTCGCGACGTAATCTGCGGGCCCGACCTCGATCGCCTTCAGCGCCAGCACCAGCGCATCGGTGCCGCTGGCGACGGCGATGGCATGGCGCGCACCGATATAGGCGGCGAATTCGCGCTCGAACGCCGCGACCTCGTCGCCGAGGATATAACGTCCGCGCTCGAGCACGCGCTGGATCGCGGCGTCGATCGCCGCCCGCTGCGCCAGGTAAGCCGCTTTGGGATCGGTTTGCGGGATCATCGGTACTCGGCAAGGTTCCGGCGGAAATAATCGAGCGAGCGCGCGAGGCCGGTGGCGATGGAAATCTTCGGCGCCCAGCCCGTCGCGGCGCGGAAGGCGCTGTCATCGGCATAGTAGTCGCCGATGTCGATGCGCTTGCGCTCGGCCGGGAAGTCGCGCGTCTCGAAGCTGCCGCCGCCATTGGCGGCGATGAGCGCTTCCGCGAGCGCGCGCAGGCGCAGATGCTCGCCGCCGATGTTGAAGACGCGGCCCTTGGTGGCAGGGGCGACGGCGGCGAGCAGAAACGCCTCGGCCGCATCGTCGACATAGGTGAGGTCGCGCAGCTGGGCACCGTCCCAGAGCTCGAAGGCGCGGCCTTCGAGCACGGCGCGCAGCCACACGCCGACGAAGGTCTGGCGCGCATCGCGGATGCGCATGCGCGGCCCGTAGGTATTGGTGAGGCGGAGCGCCGCCGCGTGCAGGCCATACACGTCGTGGAACAGGATGTGATAGGCCTCGCCCGCCATCTTGTTGACGCCGTTGACGTCGACGGGGTGCAGCGGATGCGCCTCATCGACCGGCAAGCGGCGCGGCCGGCCATAGATCTGGCGCGTGCTGGCATAGACGATGCGCGCCTCGGGGCAGATCTCGCGACACGCCTCGAGCAAGGTGAGCTGCGCGCGGCAATTGATGGCGAGATCGGTCTCGGGATCCGCCATCGAATCCATGTGGCTCGTCTGCGCCGCGAGATTGAAGAGATAACGGCAGCCCCGCAGCAGCTGGCGCATGGCGCGGACATCGCGGATATCGGCAATCTCGATGGCGACACGCTCGCGGATCGGCGCGACGTTGAAGAGATTACCGCCCGCTTCGGGAAAGAGGCTGTCCACGAGCAGCACATCGGCGCCGAGCTCGGCGAGGCGCAGCGCCAGCGTCGAGCCGATGAAACCGAGCCCGCCGGTGATCACCACCCGCGCCCCGGCATAGGCGGAAGCGACATCGGCGGTTTCAGGCATGAGGGGCCTGCTCGCGCTTCATGACGCGACGATCCTTGCCGACAGAGGCTGCCAGCGCAAGCCGCGTGCGGCGAAAAACCGTTGCGGCTGCGTACCGAGACGCGCGCTCAGGCCGGTGTCGTCGCCGGCAGGCCCAGAAGCGCGCGGCGGCGCAGCCACAGGCTCGGGCGGTAGCGATCGGAACCGGTGCTCTCGAACAGCCGCGACATGATGTCGTAGCAGCGCTTGACCCCGAGGCGCTCGGCGAAGCCCAGTGGTCCCAAGGGATAGTTGAGGCCGAGCTGCATCGCCTTGTCGATATCGGCCGGGCTGGCGAGCCCGATCTGCGCCATCTCGGCGCCGAGATTGGCGATCATCGCGGTGATGCGCTGGGCGATGAAGCCGGGGCTGTCCTTGATGCGGGTCACCGCGCGCCCGGCCACCGCCAGCAGCGCCGCGGCGGCATCGGCGGCCGCCGGATCGGCCCCCGGCGCGGTCATCAGCGTGATGCGCCGCGCGGTGTCGAAGGAGAGATCGATCGCCACCGTGCGCCGGACATCGAGCCCGAGCCGCACCGCGGTGTCGGTGCAGTCCTCGCCCCAGGGCGCGACCAGGATCGGACTCTCGCCATCATCGGGCACCTGGGTGTCGACGCCCGCGGCCACCGCGAGCGCGACCAGTCCCTCCTCGGCCTCGGGCAGAATGACCCGCGCCGGCTTCGTTCCTTGCGGCAGCGGCGCCGGGGCGGGCGCGAGTTTTTTTCCCGCGGCATCGTAGCGATGAAAGCCCTGGCCGGTCTTCCGGCCGTAGCGGCCGGCGAGATACATGCTCTCATGCAGCGGCGTCGATTTGATGCGCGGGTCGTACCAATAGCCCTTATGCACGATTTCGCTGACGGGATAATTGACATCGATGCCGGTGAGATCGAGCAGCTCGAACGGCCCCATGCGGAAGCCGCAGCATTCGCGCATGACCAGATCGATATCCTCGGGCGTGGCGACGCTCTCTTGCAGGAGATGCAGCGCCTCCTGGTAATAGGCGCGGCCGCCGAGATTGACGAGAAAGCCCGGCGCGTCCTTGACCGTGACCGGCGTCCGCCCCATGCGCCGCCCGAGCTCGGCGAGCACCGCCGCCGCCTCGGGATCGGTGTCGGCCGAGGCGATGATCTCGACGAGGCGCATCAGCGGCACCGGGTTGAAGAAATGCATGCCGGCGACGCGGGCGCGATGGCGGCAGGCCTGGGCGATGGCCGCGATCGGAATCGAGGAGGTGTTGGAAGCGATGATGGCATGATCCGAAAGCACTTCCTCGAGCGTGCGGAAGAGCCTCCGCTTCACGTCGAGATTTTCGACGATCGCCTCGATGACGATGGCGCAGGGCGCCAGCTCGCTGACCGCGCCGACCGGCATCAGCCGCGCCTTGGCGGCGGCGATCTGATCGGGCTTCGCTTCGCCTTTCTCGGCGAGCCGGTCGAGGCGCTGGAACAGCGTCGCGCGCGCTTTCTCGAGCTGCGCTTCGCTCGCATCGGTGAGGCGCACAGCGAGTCCGCCGGTCAGCGCGACCTGCGCGATGCCCGAGCCCATGGCGCCGGCGCCAACCACGCCCAGCACGAAGTCGCGTGCATTGATATCGATCATGCTCGCCTCCCTGGCGGGGCGACCGTCGCACGCGGTAGGCGTCTTGGCAAGCCAGCGCGGGGCGGCCGCACCGGAAGCGGCGGAAAGATCAGCAGTAGTATTGCTGGGATCCAATGATAGTCATGGCGCTGAGAAAGAAACATCTTGCAACAAGCGCAACGACTTCTCCTCCTGAATTGGCGCAATCCCTAAAACAGCGCCGCAGTTTCATCTGGTTGTTTACAGACGATTCCACAAATGTTGCCCGGATTTACGGAAGCATCGGCGCGGGGCTCGTGTTGTCCAGGTATGGCGACAACAAGAAGGGGCGAGAACCGATGACAGATCGGGCCGAGGAAATCCGCTACCTCCGCCGCAAGGCAAGACAATTCCGCGAGCTCGCCGGGAAGTACCAGACCGAGATCTCGCCAAAGCTGTACGAAATCGCCTTGGAGCTCGAACAGCGCGCCGACGCGCTGGAGCGACAGAAGGATTAGACCCGCCGCTTCTCCTCCCTTCGCCTCCGCCGCTGCTATGATGGCGGAAAACGGCAAGAGGGGGAGGCGGCGATGGGACGGCTCCAGGGTAAAACAGCGATTGTCACCGGCGCCAGCCGCGGCATCGGCCAGGCCATCGCCGAGCTTTTCGCGCACGAAGGCGCGCGGGTCGTTTGCGCGGCGCGCACGCTACGCGAAGGCGAGCACCGCTTCGAGGGCTCGCTCACGCGCACGGTGGAGCGCATTCGCGCCGCCGGCGGCGAAGCGGAGGCGGTTGCTGCCGACGTCTCGCTCGAGACGGATTGCCTCGCCCTGGTCGAAGCGGCGCGCGCCGCGTTCGGCCCGATCGACGTTCTGGTCAACAACGCCGCGCTCAACTACTACATCGCGACGGCGGACTATCCGACGAGCCGCTGGGTCCGCGCCTTCGCCGTCAATGTGCATGGCCCCTTCATGCTGGCGAAGGCGGTGCTGCCGGACATGATCGGCCGCCGCCGCGGCGCCATCGTCAATATCAGCTCCGGCGCCGCGATCGGACCCGGGCGCGGGCCCTATGCCGACAAGACGGTGCGCGGCGGCGTGATGTATGGCGCGAGCAAAGCGGCGCTCGAGCGCTTGACGCAAGGCCTGGCGCAGGAGATGGCGCAGTATGGCGGCATCGCCGTCACCGCCGTCTCGCCGTCGCGCGTCGTGCCGACGCCCGGCACCATCCATCACAAACTGGTGCGCGGCCTCGACGATCCCGCGGGCGAGCCGCCCGAGCGGATGGCGCGCGCCGCACTGCTGCTGGCGAGCGAACCGGCCGAAAAGCTCAATGGCCGCGTCACCTACAGCCAGCAGATCCTGAAGGAATTCGGCTGGATCGAGAAAGCGCAAGGCCGCGGCGTCGACAGCCCCGGCAGCGGCTTCTCGCAGATATGAGCGCCGTTTCCTTCACCAGCGATGTCGTGCCGGTGCTGCCGCAGCACCGCTTCGACGAGACCGGGCTCGCGCGCTTCATGGCGGCCAACGTCGCGGGCTTCGTGCCGCCGCTCAAGGTCAGCCAGTTCCATGGCGGCATGTCGAATCCGACCTTCTTGGTGCAGGATGGCGGCGGCACGCGCCTGGTGCTGCGCAAGAAGCCACCGGGAAAGCTCCTGCCGTCGGCGCATGCGGTCGAGCGCGAGTTCAAGGTGATCAGCGCGCTGGCCAAGAGCGACGTGCCGGTGGCGCGGGCGGTGGCGCTCTGCGAAGACCCGGCGGTGATCGGCCAGGCCTTTTATCTCATGGAACATGTCGAGGGCCGCGTCTTCCACCGCTACGACCTCCCCGACAGCAGCTCGGCCGAGCGCGGGCAGATCTACGATGCGATGAACGCAGTGCTGGCAAAGCTGCATCGCGCCGATTACCGGGCGCTGGGCCTCGCCGATTACGGCAAACCGGGCGGCTATGCCGCGCGGCAGACCGCGCGCTGGTCGAAGCAGTACGAGGCGAGCAAGACCGACGAACTGCCGGCGATGGACCAATTGCAGCGCTGGCTCCCGGCGCATATCCCGGCAGCAGACGAGACGACGATCGTGCATGGCGATTTCCGGCTCGAGAACATGATCTGGCACAGGACCGAGCCGCGGGTTCTCGCCATCGTCGATTGGGAGCTCGGCACGCTCGGCCATCCCCTGGCCGATCTCGCCTACAACTGCCTCCCCTGGCACGCGCCCGACCGCGCGCGCGGCGATCTCGCGCGCCTGCCGCCGGGCTTCGGCATCCCGAGCGAAGCCGGGTATGTCGCTGCCTATTGCCGGCGCACGGGGCGCGACGGCATCGCCGATTGGAACTTCTATCTCGTGCTTTCGCTGTTCCGCCTCGCCGCCATCTCGCAAGGCGTCTACAAGCGCGGGCTCGACGGCAATGTCAGCTCGCCCGGCGCGCTCGACCGCCGCACCAAGACGCGCGAGCTGGCGGACACGGCCTGGGCGCTGGCGGCCAGCGCCGGCGCGGTGTAGCCGTCAAACATCGCTCGGCCGGCGACGGCGCTACGCGAGTTCGTCGAGCAGATTTTTTGCGGCGACGAGATTGGCGGCGTCGAACCCTTCCGTAAACCAGCCGAAGACCGGCGCCAGCAAGTCTCGGGCCTCGACACGCCGGCCCTGCTCACCCCATAACCGAGCGAGCGCAGCGGCAGCACAAACTTCCAGAAGTTTCGCTTCCTGTCGGCGGGCAATTGCGATCGCTTCCAGGAGATCGGCTTCAACCGCAGAATCGACCGGACCAAACGCGTGCAATTTGAGCTCGGCTCCGATTCGGTGCAGCCACGACGCATAGCTTTGCTCGTCCGCCGCGCGCACGAGCCCCCGGCGCAGCTGCTCCAGACCTTCGACGTGACGCCCTGCCGCCGCCAAGCTTTCGGCATGAAGACCGACCACAAGTGTGTCATGTACGCTGGCGCCCATGTCATCCAGGATCTTCCGTCCTTGCACGATGCGCGCGATACCCTCCATCACTTCGCCGGACTTGACCTTTGCCCAGCCGAGATAGACGAGCGCATGACCAAGCACAGTCACAATGCCGCGCGTCTGGGTCAGCTCCACCAGCTCGCTCGCGGTTCTCAACACCGCCGCAATGTCGCCGCGCAGCGCCAGGGTCTCGCAGGCGCGCCAGAGCGCATTCGCGCGCGACGGCGCGTGATCGAGCCGGCGCGACAGCGTGATCCCGTCATGGACCAACCTGAGCCCGCGATCCAGGTAGCCGAGCGACGTTTGCACCGAAGCGCCGAAATTCAGGCTGCACACGCCTGGATCGTGCCCAAGATAGATATGACGGTGATGCGCGTGACGCTCCTCGTCGTACAGCGCCGCGCCGGCATCGATGTGTTCGGCGGCCGATTTGAATTTGCCGCGAAAGAAATTCGTCGCCCAAGCGCAATGATGCGCCTGCAGTAAAATCTCGTCATCATCGAGCGCGCGCGCCATGCGGAAAAGATCGCCTGATATCTCCTCGGCGCGGTCGAGGCGGCCGCGGGCCGAGTTGATCATCCACAGATTGGCGATCACCGGCGCCTGCTCGCGCGAGCTTTCCAGGCGTCGACCGACTGCGGCGGCGCGTTCCACCGCTTCGCCCGCTTCCGGAGCCGACCAACCGTGCACCGTCATCAGCGGCACGGGGAGCTGCGCCAGGACCGCGAATTCGGCGCGCCACCGCTCCTCCCCATCCGGCTGAGTCTCGAGCAGCGCCAGCGCGCGCCGGAAATGCCCGATAGCCTCGCGATTGCCGGCGCGGCGCACCGCCTTTTCGCCGGCCTTGCGCCAGAAGAACGCCGCACGCTCGGACTGGCCGGCCTCGGCCAGATGGTGGGCGAGCATTTCGGGCTCGCGCTCAACCCGCTCTGACATGAGCCTTTCGATGGCAGCGGCGATGCGTCCATGCAAAGCCTGTCGCGTACCGCGCAGCAGCGTGCCATAGGCAATGTCCTGCACGAGCGCGTGCTTGAATTGATAGTGCGCTTCGGGCGGCGCTCCGCGCTGGAAGAGCAATCCGGCCTCGACGAGCCGGTCGAGCGCGCCACGCGTCTCGTGTTCGCTGCGCGGAGCGACCGCAGCCAGCAGGTCGTAGGCGAACTCGCGGCCGATCGCGGCGCCGGTCTGGGCGATTTCGCGCGCCGCCGGCCCCAGCCGATCGAGGCGAGCCATCAGCGATGCCTGCAGCGTGGCCGGGACAGCAGCCGGCGCTCCGGGAATCCGCGCTGCGGCATGGTGCGCGGCGGCGCCGGACTCCAGCACGACTTTCGTCACTTCTTCGAGAAACAGCGGCACGCCATCGCTGCGCTCCAGAATCTCGTCGACGAGATCGCCCGGCAGCGCCGCTGCCTCGCCGGCAAGCCGCCTGACCAGCGCGGCCCCGTCGTGTCGGCCGAGGCGCGACAAAGCGAGCATCGTTACATGCGCCAGTCCGACCCAAGGGGCGTGAAATTCGGACCGAAACGTTGCGATCAGCAGCACCGGCAGCGGCTCGATGCGCGCGACGACGCTGTCGAGCAGCTCCCGCGAGGTCGGGTCCATCCAGTGCAGATCCTCGAACACCATCAGGACCGGCCGCTGCCGGGCGAGGGCTTCGAGACGGCAGAGCAGCGCGTCGAAGATCAATTCTTTCTTGCGTTGGGGAGATATGTCGACGGCGGGCCGAGTTTCATCTCCGGGCAGCGACAGCAATTCCGCCAAGAGCGGCAATTCACTCGACGGCGTTCCGTTCGGTGCGAGCAAATCGGCGAGCTTGCGGCGTCTGGCCCGCGGATCGTCGTCGCGAGCAAAGCCCGCGGCGTTTTCCAGCTGACTGATGATCGGGTAGAGCGCGCTGTCCTGATGGTGCGGCGAGCAGAAGTAGCGGAGGTGCCAGTGCGGCTCCGGCGCAACCGCTTCCGCCAGCGCTTCGGCCAGCCGAGATTTGCCGATGCCCGGCTCGGCCGACAACAACACCGCGCGCCCTTCCCCGGTCTTGGCATGGGACCAGCGGCGCAACAGCAAGTCGACCTCTTCCTCGCGGCCGACGAGCGGCGTTGCGCGCGACCGCAGCGCCTCGAACCGGCTCGCCACCACGCTCTCGCCCATCACCTGCCAAGCCGGCATTGCGTCGGCAAAACCCTTGAGCGTCTGCGGCCCGAGATCGCGGAGATCGAACAGGTTGCCGACCTGCCGGCGGGTTGCGTCGGCGATCACGATTCCGTTGGGCTTGGCGACGGACTGCAGTCGCGCCGCCAGATTCGGCGTCTCGCCGAGCACGCCGCGCTCCTGCGCCGCGCCGCTGCCGGTCAAATCGCCGACGACGACGAGGCCGGTGGCGATGCCAATGCGCAGCTCGAGCCGCACCGGCTGCCCGAGCTGACCCACGGCGGCGATAATCGCCAGGCTGGCGCGCACCGCTCGCTCGGTATCTTCCTCATGCGCCTCGGGATAGCCAAAATAGGCGAGGATGCCGTCGCCCATGTATTTGGCGACGAACCCGCCGAAGCGGGTCAGCACGTCGGTCGCGCATCGGTGATAGGCGCCGATGACCTCGCGCAGATCCTCAGGATCGAGCCGCGTCGCCAGCTCGGTCGAGCCGACCACATCGCAGAACATGATCGTGAGTTGGCGACGCTCGGCCGAATTCGCGTCGGTCCAGCCGGGCGTCGCCGCGATCGGCGGTGGTGCCGCCTCGATCGGCGACGGCGCCTCGCGCAACCTGGCAATGGCGGCCAGCAGCTTGCGCCGGTGGCCGACCGAGGTGATGCCGAGGCCGATGAGGTCCTCGGCGGTCAGCTCCGGGAGGATTTGGCCGTCAATGTCGTTGTCCCGAAACGCCGCCTCGTACTCCGCGAGGCCAAGGCTTCGCAACCAGCCGCCGATGTCCACGATGCCGCCCACAGGGCACCCCCACGCCGCCATGATCGACGAGGCGAACCGAGGTGTCCAGCGCGCCAAGGCGGCAGCGCGGAATTAGGACAGCGGGCGTCGACGGATCCCGAGCGGAGCCGCGCCGGGCGCGCCTACTCCCCCGCCGAGATGTCGTCGAGCCTGTCGACGGGGTCGTGGATATCGAAGCCGCCGGATTGCCGCCGCCACAGCCGCGCATAAGTTCCGCCGCGCCGCAGCAGCTCGGCATGGGCGCCGGTCTCGACGATCCGCCCGTGATTCAGCACGACCAGCCGGTCCATGCGCGAGATCGTCGACAAACGGTGTGCGATGGCGACGACGGTGCGGCCCTTCATGAGATCGTCGAGCTGTTCCTGGATCGCCGCCTCGACCTCGGAATCGAGCGCCGAGGTCGCCTCGTCGAGGATGAGGATCGGCGCGTTCTTGAGGATGACGCGGGCGAGCGCGACGCGCTGCCGCTGGCCGCCGGACAGCTTGACGCCGCGCTCACCGACATGGGCATCCATGCCGCGCCGTCCCTGCCAATCCTCGAGCTCTTCGATGAAATCGAGCGCGTGCGCGCGCCGGGCGGCCTCACGCACGTCGGTCTCGCCGGCTTCGGGTCGGCCGTAGCGGATGTTGTCGCGGATCGAGCGGTGCAGCAGCGAGGTGTCCTGCGTCACCATGGCGATGTGGCTGCGCAGGCTCTCCTGCGTGACGCGCGCGATGTCCTGCCCATCGATCAGGATGCGTCCCTCTTCGAGCTCGTAGAAGCGCAGCAGGAGATTGACGAGCGTCGATTTGCCGGCGCCGGACGGTCCGACCAGGCCCACCCGTTCGCCGGGCGTGATACTGAGGTCGATCCCGTGCAGCACGCCGCGCGACGTGCCATAGCCGAAGCGAACGCCGTCGAAGCGCACCGCGCCGCGCCCGACCCGCAACGCCACCGCGTCGGGGCGATCGACCATCTGGCGCGGCACGGCGATCGAGCGCATGCCGTCCTGAACGGTGCCGATATTCTCGAAGATCGACGTCACGCTCTGCGCCACCCAGCCGGCCATGTTGGCGATCTGCCAGGCGAGCGGCACCGCCGTGGCGATGCCGCCGACATTGATCCGTCCGCGCGACCAGAGCCAGACGGCGACCGTAGCCGTGCCCACCAGCAGCGCCGCGTTCAACATGGTCAAGGTGACGCCGAGCGTGGTCATCAGCCGCAATTGGCGGCGGAAGGCGTCGGTGTGATCGTCGACCGCGGCGCGCGCGAAGGCATCCTCGTCGCGCGGCCGGGCGAAGAGCTTGACCGTCAGGATGTTGGTGTAGCTGTCGACGATGCGGCCGGTGAGGGTGGAGCGCGCCTCGGAGACGCGGCGCGAACGCGAGCGCAGCCGCGGCACGAGGTAGCGCAGGGTCACGGCATAGCCGGCGAACCACAGCAGCACCGGCACCGCCAGGCGAAGATCGCGCGAGCCCAGCAGCACGATCGCGGTGCCGCCATAGATCAGGATGTACCAGACGGCGTTGGTGCCGACGACGACGCTCTCACGCAAGGACGGCCCAGTCTGCATGACGCGGTTGGCGATGCGGCCGGCAAAGTCGTTCTGAAAGAAGGTCCAGCTCTGGCGCACGACGTGCCAGTGATTCTGCCAGCGCACGAGGTTGGTGAAGCCGGGATTGATCGCCTGGTTGGTGAGGAGCTGCTGACATGCGATCGCCAGCGGCCGCGCGATCAGCAGCACCGCCGCCATGCCGGCAAGCTGCGGCCAAGCGTCGCGGAACAAGGCATCGGACGCATGGGTCGATGCGAGCGAGACGAGCCGGCCGATGAAAACCGGAATGGTGGTGTCGAGGAAAGCGACCATCGACCCGGCGATGAACAGCGCGAAGATGAGATGACGCACTTGCCGGGCGTGATGCCAATAAAACGCCGCGAGCCCCGACGGCGGCGCCGCATCGCTCGGCAGCGCCGTGGGTTCGACCAGCCTCTCGAACAGGCGGAACAAGGACATGGGGCAATCTTTCGCCGCGTTTATGGACTATTCCGCCGCCCGATGCCATCGCGATTATGGCGCTGCGAGGGGACGCTCAGAGGCATTTTAGGGCCCGATGAGGGCTGCCGTTCCCATGTAGGACGGAAGCGCTGGATAAACGATGCATGTCCTTGAGGATGAGGAAATTTGCTTTGTGCCACCGGGAAATTTACCTCATTCTGGACTCTGCGCTGACCGAGGCGAGCCGAGGGGACATGGCGCGACCGGCGGACATCCTCGTCATCAATCCGAACTCGAACGCCGCGGTGACGGCCGGCATCGACGCGGCGCTGGTGCCGCTCCGCTTTGCCGACGGTCCGACGATCCGCTGCGCCACTTTGGCGGGGACGCCCTTCGGCATCGAAAGCCAGCAGGATGTCGAAGCGACGGTGTTGCCGCTGCGGCAGATGGTGGCGAGCGACAACCGTGCCGACGCTTTCGTCATCGCCTGCTACAGCGATCCCGGCCTCGCTCTCTGCCGCGAGGCGACGCGCCGGCCGGTCTTCGGCATAGCGGAATGCGCGGTGCTGACGGCGTTGGCGCGCGGCGACCGGTTCGGCGTGATTGCGATCGCCGCCACATCCATTCGCCGCCATCTCCGCTATCTCCGGCAGATGGGGCTTGCCGATCGCTTTGCCGGCGAGCGGCCGCTCGAGATGAGCGTCGCCGAGAGCGCGTCGGGCGAGGGCACGCTGCACCGCATGATCGAGATCGGTCGCGAGCTCACGCTCAAGGACGGCGCCGATGTGGTCGTCATGGGCTGCGCCGGCATGGCGCGTCATCGCCGCGCGCTGGAGGAGGCGCTGTCGGTGCCGGTCATCGATCCGACCCAGGCGGCCGTCGCCATTGCCATCGGCGCGGTGCGGACCGCCGGGGCCTGAGGGCGCCGTCCTAATTACGGCTTCGGCGGCGTCGCGCCGGTTTGCGCCGTGATGCGGCCGTAATGCTCGATCCGGCGATGGCGGGCGAAATCGAAGACCGTCGCCTTGCCGAAGACGGTTGCATCGAGATCGCAAGCATGGATGACGAGCTCGTCCTCCTCGCTCCGACCTTCGGCGACGATCTCGCCATTGGGATCGACGATGAGGGTGCCGCCCATGAGATGATGGCCGTCTTCGGTGCCGGCCTTGGCAACCGCCACCACCCAGGTCGAGTTCTGATAAGCGCCGGCCTGGAGCGAGAGGCGGTGATGGAACATACGCTGCGCCGGGCCTTCGGCGCTGCGCTGCGAATTCACCGACGGCGTGTTGAAGCCGAGGATGATCATCTCGACCCCTTGCAAGCCCATGACGCGATAAGTCTCCGGCCAGCGGCGGTCGTTGCAGATGCACATGCCGAAGATGCCGCCCGCCATGCGCCAGACGGGAAAGCCGAGATCGCCGGGCTCGAAATAGCGCTTCTCGAGATGCTGATGCGTGCGCTCGGGATCCAATTCCGCGTGACCCGGCAGATGGACCTTGCGGTACCTGCCGACGAGCGTGCCGGTCTTGTCGACCAGGATCGAGGTGTTGAAATGGCGGCCCTCCGGCGTCAGCTCGGCATAGCCGAAGCTCATCGCCATGCCGGCGGCCTTGGCTGCCTCGAACAAGGGCCGGGTCGCCGGGCTTGGCATCTCGCGCTCGAACCAGATATCGGCGTCCGCCCGATCCGCGAAATACCAGCGCGGAAAGAAGGTGGTGAGCGCCAGCTCGGGATAGACGATGAGGTCGCAGCCTTGCGCCGCGGCCTGTCGCAGCAGAGCGAGCATGCGCGCGACCACGGCTTGCCGCGTTTCCGCCTTTTGGATCGGCCCGAGCTGGGCGGCGGCGACTTTGATCATGCGCATCGGGTCTCTGCTCCTGACTGGCCAAGCCTCGGCCCGTCCAACCTGCCCACGGCTTGCCGATGCGGTCAAGAGCGGGGCACAATCGCGCCAAGGCGCAAGGGATGATCCGACACATGACCACGCTCGATCTCGTCATCCGCAACGGCACGGTGGTGACGGCGACGGACCGTATGGACTGCGATGTCGGCGTCAGCGGCGGCAAGATCGTCGCGCTCGGCAAACCCCTCGGCGCAGCGGCGGAAGAGATCGACGCGACGGGCCGCCTCGTCCTGCCCGGCGGCATCGACAGCCATGTCCATATCGAGCAGAAATCAAGCATGGGGATCGCGACCGCGGATGATTTCTATTCCGGCACGGTCGCCGCCGCGTTCGGCGGCACCACGACGATCCTCCCCTTCGCCGTTCAGGAGCGCGGCCGCCCGCTGCGCCAGAGCATCAACGACTATCACGAGCTGGCGGCGCCGAAAGCGGTCATCGACTATGCCTTCCACCTCATCATCCTCGACCCGAGCGAGCAGGTGCTCGGCCAAGAGCTGCCGGCGCTGATCAAGGATGGCTACACCTCGTTCAAGGTCTACATGACCTATGACCGGCTGCGGCTCGACGATTATCAGCTCCTCTCGGTCCTGGCCCTGGCAAAGCAGCATGGCGCCATGGCGATGATTCATGCGGAGAATCACGAGATCATTCGCTGGCTGACTGAGAAGCTGCTCACCGCCGGAAACACCGCGCCCTTGTTCCACGCCGTGAGCCATCCACGCATCGCCGAGGCCGAGGCGACCGAGCGCGCGCTGCGCCTCTCGGAGCTGCTCGACGTGCCGCTGCTGATCGTGCACATGTCGGAGATCTCGGCCATCAACGCAGTGCGCGCGGCGCAGACGCGAGGGCTGCGCGTCTATGGCGAGACCTGCCCGCAATACCTTTTTCTGACGGCGCAAGATCTCGATCGTCACGGGCTGGAGGGCGCCAAATTCTGCTGCAGCCCGCCGCCGCGCGACGCCGAGGCGCAACAGGCGGTGTGGACGGGCTTGCGCAACGGTACCTTCCAGGTGTTCTCCTCCGATCACGCGCCTTATCGCTTCGACGAGAGCGGCAAGCTGCCGAAAGGCATCGCGACGCGGTTTTCGGAAGTCGCGAACGGCGTTCCCGGCATCGAGCTGCGCCTGCCGCTGCTGTTTTCGGAGGGCGTGCTCACCGGGCGCATCGATCTCAACCAGTTCGTCGCCTTGACCGCGACGAACCACGCCAAGCTTTACGGCCTCTATCCCCGGAAAGGGACGATCGCGATCGGCAGCGATGCGGATCTGGCGTTGTGGAACCCCGCCCGCGCGGTGACTGTCGGCGCCGGCATGTTGCACGACCGGGTCGGCTATACGCCCTACGAGGCGCGGACGATAACCGGCTGGCCCGAGATCGTGTTGAGCCGCGGCCGGGTCGTCGTCGCCGACGGCGCGCTGAAAGCGAGCCGCGGCAGCGGCGAATTCCTGCCCTGCGCCCTGCCCGAGCCGGCCCAGCCGCTGGGCCGATTGTCGCCGGAGCTGGCGTTTCTCGCACGGCGCGGCACGCCGCTCGCCTAGTACGGCACACCGCCTCTAGACGCCGAGATAGCGGCGCTGAAGCTCCGGGCTCTGCCGCAGTTCGTCGGAGCTGCCCGACCAGACGACGCGGCCTTTCTCGATGATGTAGTGGCGGTCGGCGAAGGCGGCGAGCGCCTCGACATTCTTGTCGATGATGAGGATCGACAGGCCCCTGGCTTTGAGCTGCGTCAGCACCCGCCAGATCTCGCCGCGGATCACCGGCGCCAGCCCTTCGGTCGCCTCGTCGAGAATGAGCAGGCGCGGATTGGTCATCAGCGCCCGGCCGATGGCCAGCATCTGTTGCTCGCCGCCGGAGAGCAGCCCGCCCAGACTGTCGAGCCGTTCGCGCAGAGCGGGGAAGAGGTCGAGCACCCGAGCCAGCGTCCAGGCCGCCGCGCCGCCGCTGCGACGGGCCGCGGTGGCGACGAGATTCTCCCGCACCGAGAGATTGGGGAAGATCTGTCGGCCTTCCGGCACCAGCCCGACGCCGAGCCGTGCGATGCGATGGGGCGAGAGCGAGTGGATCGGCTCGCCAGCGAGGAGGATGCGACCGGTGCGCTGGCGCACCAGCCCCATGATCGCCGAAACCGTCGTCGTCTTGCCCATGCCGTTGCGCCCCAGCAGGGTCACGACCTCGCCGGCAGCGAGCTCGAAATCGACGCCGAACAGCACCTGGCTTTCGCCGTAGCTGGCCGCGAGCCCGGAGACGGAGAGCATCATGCGGCGGCCTCGCCGAGATAGGCGCGCCGCACCTCGGCATCGCCGCGAATGGCGTCGGGCGTGCCGCTGGCGATGATGCGGCCATAGACCATGACGGTGATCCGATCGGCGAGCGCGAAGACCGCGTCCATGTCGTGCTCCACCAGTACCATGGTGACTTGCCGCTTCAGCTCCGCGAGAAGGCGAACCATGCCGGCGGCGTCCTGCGGACCCATGCCCGCCATCGGCTCGTCGAGCAACAGGAGACGCGGCCTGGTCGCGAGCACCATGGCGATCTCGAGCGCGCGCTTCTCGCCATGCGACAGCGCCACAGCACGGCTCTCGGCGCGCTCCGCCAGCCCGACCTTCGCCAGGACCTGCCGCGCCGGATCGCGCAGCCGCGCATCGCGCCGCGCCGACCGCCAGAAGCGGAAGCTGTGCCCCGCATGCGCCTGCACCGCCATGGCGACATTGTCGAGCACGCTGAACTCGCGAAAGATGCTGGTGATCTGGAACGAACGGGCAATGCCGAGGGCGGCGCGCCGTGCCATGGCGAGCCGGGTGATGTCGGCGCCGGCGAAGTGGATGCTCCCGGAATCGGGCCTGAGCTCCCCGGCGAGTTCGGCGATCAGCGTGGTCTTCCCGGCGCCGTTCGGACCGATGATCGCATGGATCTCGCCGGGCGCAACGACGAGCGAGACGGCATCGGTGACGACGAGGCCGCCGAAGCTCTTGCACAGGTCGCGCGTCTCGAGCAGGGCCTCAGCCATCGGCGCGCCCCCGGGTCGTTCGCTCGCCGGTCAGCATGCCAAAGAAGCCGCTGCGCGAGAACAGCACCACCAGCACGAGGATCGGCCCCAGGATCGCCTGCCAGTGCTCCGTCGCGCCGGATAGCAGCGTCTCGAGCAGCAGATAGAGGGCGGCGCCGAGCACCGGGCCGAACAGCGAGCCCATGCCGCCGAGGATCACCATCATCATGATCTCTCCCGAGCGCGTCCAATGCATGATCGCGGGCGAGCAGAAGAGGGTCAGATTGGCAAACAGCGCGCCGGCCAGGCCGCAGATCGTGCCGGACAGGATGAAGGCCGCGAGCTTGTAGCGGAAGGTCGGGAATCCCAGCGCCGCCATGCGCCGCTCATTGGACTTGACGCCCTGCACCAGTAGTCCGAAGCGCGAATTGATCAGCTGCCGGGTGAGAAGGAGCAGGACGAGAAGGACGGCGAGAACGACGTAATAGAGCGTGGCGGGATCGCCGAGATCGACCAGCCGGCCGAAATTGCTCGGCTGAGTGATGTTGAGCCCGTCATCGCCGCCATAGATGTTCAGGCTCTCGGCGAGGAAATAGAGCATCTGCGCGAAGGCGAGGGTGATCATGATGAAATAGACGCCGCTGGTGCGCAGCGAGACGGCGCCGATCATCGCCGCAGCCGCCGCCGAAGCGAGTATGGCGACGGCGAATTGCAAAGGGCCGCTGGTGATGCCGTGGAAGGCCAGAATGCCAACGGCATAGGCGCCGATGCCGAGATAGGCGGCATGGCCGAAGCTCACCAATCCGCCATAGCCCAGAATCAGATCGAGGCTGAGCGCGGCGATGGCGAAGATCATGATTCGCGTCAGCAGCGTGACGTAGAACGGCTCGCCGGCGGCCAGCGCGATAGCCGGAGCGACGGCGAGCGCGGCGAGCGAGACCCCGATGACGAGGCTCCGTCGGGCAACAGACATGGGGTCAGCGTCCGCGCGGCGGAAAGAGACCCTGCGGGCGGATGAGCAGGATCGCCGCCATCAGGATGTAGATCAGCATCGAGGCCAGCGCCGGCCCGGCATTGTCTGCCGTGGCATGGCTCATGAAGCTGGCAAGGAGCGGCCGCAGGAAGGCGCGTCCCATGGCATCGACGATCCCGACCAGCAGCGCGGCGACGAAGGCGCCGCGCAGCGAGCCGATGCCGCCGATGACGATGACGACAAACGCCAGGATCAGCACGCTCTCGCCCATGCCGGACTCGACCGTGAAGATTGGCCCGGCCATGGCGCCGGCAAAGGCCGCGAGCGCCGCGCCCAGGGCGAAAACCAGCGTGTACAGCAGGGTCACGTTGACGCCGAGCGCATCGACCATGGCGCGGTTGGAGGCCCCCGCGCGAATCAACATGCCGATCCGCGTGCGCGCAATCAGCAGATGGAGCAGCAGCGCCACCGCCAGCCCGGCGCCGATCACCGCTAGGCGGTAAGTCGGATAGGGGCTGCCGGAGAGCAGCTCGACATGGCCAGCGAGGAACGCCGGCACCTGCATGTAAAGCGCGGTTGCACCCCAGATCATGCGCACCAGCTCGTTGAAGAAGAGGATGAGGCCGAAGGTGGCGAGCACCTGATCGAGATGCTCGCGATCATAGAGCGTGCGGAAGACGACGATCTCGATCGCCGCGCCGAGCGCCACCGCGGCAGCGAGCGCCGCGAGTAACGCGAGGAGAAAGGAGCCGGAGGCGGCAAAGGTGGCGGCGGCGACATAGGCGCCGGCCATGTAGAGCGAGCCATGGGCGAGATTGATCAGATTCATAATGCCGAAGATCAGCGTCAACCCGGCGGCCATGAGAAAGAGCATGACGCCAAATTGCGCGCCGTTCAGGAGCTGCTCGAGAACCGCCGTCATCGCCGCGCCCATCGGCCTCGGGAGGAGGTTGAGCAGCCCACCGCCGAAGGCTACTTCATCTTGCATTCCGACGCATAGGCATCGGCGTGGTCGGCAAAGATGGTGCTCTGGATCTTGCGAACATACTCGCCGTCGGCGTCCTTGACGATCTTGAGCAGGTAGAAATTCTCGATCGGGAAGTGATTGGGCCCGTATTTGAAGGCGCCACGGACCGAGGGGAAATCCGCCTTGTCGATCGCCGCGATCATGCCCTGCTTGTCGGCGAGGTTGCCCTTCACCGCCTTCACCGCGGCGTCGATCATGTTGATCGCGTCGAAGCTTTGGGCGGCGTAGTAGGACGGCATGTAGTGGTACTTGGCGCGAAACGCGGCGACGAATTGCTTGTTGCGCGGATTGTCGAGATCGGGCGACCAGAAGCTCACTTCATAGTTTCCCGCCGCCGCGTCGCCGATTGCCGGCAGCGTGGTCTCGTCGACCGTGAAGGCCGAGTAGAGCGGGATCTGGTCGCGCAGGCCGGACTGCGCGTATTGCTTGACGAACTGGATGCCCATGCCGCCGGGCAGGAAGATGAAGAGGGCCTTCGGCGCCGCCTGGCGGATCTGGCTGATCTCGACCTGGTAATCGGACTGGCCGGGTTTGGTGTAAACCTCGGCGGCAACCTTGCCTTTGAAGTAGCGCTTGAAGCCGTTGACCATGTCCTTGCCGGCGGCGTAGTCCGGCGCCATCAGATAGACATCGTTCATCTTCTGATCGTTCATGAATTTGCCCATCGCTTCGGGCGTCTGGTCGTTCTGCCAGGAGGCGGAGAAGTAGTTGGACGCGCACATCGCACCGGCGAGCTCGTGCGGGCCGGCGTTTGCGCCGATCAAGATGACGCCCGAGCGGATGATCGGCTGGTAGGAGGCGAGCAGCACGTTCGACCAGATGAAGCCGGTCATGAAATCGACCTTGTCGCGCTGCAGCATCTCTTCGGAGACCTGGCGCCCGACATCGGGTTTGAACTGGTCGTCGCCATAAACGATGGTCGCCGGAAGGCCGCCGATCTTGCCGCCGAGCATATCGAGGGCCAGCGTGCTGGCATCCTTCATATGTTTGCCGATGACGCCGGCGGGTCCGCTGAGCGTGGTGACGAAACCGATTTTGACGCTTTGCTCGGCAACGGCCGGAGCGACCAGCAGGCTCAGCGCCGCCGCGGCAGCAATGATGCTTTTCATCCCATCCTCCCCCTGGATCCGCCCCTCATTATCTTTTCTGCACTATAGCGCAGGTACATACGATGAGAAGCGATATGTTGCGTATCGATCTCAGACGCCCGGACGCAGCTTCAACGCCCAACATTCTCCGCCTAGAACAAGTCGAAATACTCGCGTTGTTCCCAGGTGCTGACGGCCGAGGGATCGTCTTGAGTCTCGCTGCCGCTCCCCCCTTCGTAGCGTGCGATTTCCGCCTCCTTGATGCGGATGAAATAGTCTTCGACAAAGGTCTTGCCGAAGCCGGCGCGATAGCACTCGTCGCACCTGAGCCCCGCGAGCGCCTCCTCGAGCGAGCGCGGCAGGCGCGGTGCCGCCGCTTCGTAGGGTGCGTCAGCGGGGACGCCGGGGTCGAGCCGCTTCTCGATGCCGTCCAGCCCTGCCAGGATTTGCGAGCCCATATAGAGATAGGGATTGGCCGCCGGTTCGCCGATGCGGTTCTCCACGCGATAGCTTCCCGAGTCGCCGGGGGCGCCGACGACGCGAAGCATCGCGCCGCGATTGTCCTGGCCCCAGACGATCCGATCGGGCGCCAAGGTGAAGGGTTTGTAGCGCCGATAGCCGTTGATGGTCGGGGTCGCGAAGGCGGCACTCGCCGCCGCATGGGCGAGAAGCCCGGCGACATACTGCAGGCCGAGCGGCGAAAGCGCCGTCGCACCATGCTCAGCCGGCGCAAACGCGTTCTCCCCGGTGCTGCTCCGGCGCAGCGATTGATGGAGATGCCACCCGCTGGAGCAGATATTCGGCAGCTGCGGGCGGCACATGAAGGTCGCATGATAACCGTGCCGTCGGCACACCTGTTTCACGGCGTTGCGCAGCAAGATCATCCCGTCGGCGGGCTCGAGATCGACCCCGGGGCGCAATGTCACCTCGCATTGGCTCGGCCCGAGCTCGACCTCGAACGACCGCAGCGGCAGGTCCAGCGCCTCGAGATTCGCGCGGAGCCGCTCGAAGATTTCGTCGTACTGGTCGTAAAGCTGCTCGGCGAGGAGCTGATAGCCGCGGGTGATCAGGCTGACCTCCGGGGCTGCGCCGGGTTGACCGGCGTCATCCGGCGACAAGCGCGGATTGTCGAGCTTGAAGACGTGGAACTCGACCTCCAGCCCGGCAACGTACTCGAAGCCCTTGTCGTGAAGCCGGTCGAGCACGCGCCGATAGAGCTGGCGCGTCGAAAACGGCACCGGCTCACCAGTGGTGAAGTAGAGATCGCACAACATCCAGCCGCTATGCGGCGCCCAGGGCAGGATCTTGAAGCTGCAGGGATCGGGGATCATCAGGATGTCCGCCGCGCCCTGCAGCGCCGGCATGCCGAGCCCGGCGCCCGGCGTGAAGACCGGGAACACGGACCGGCAGGACGTGTCCTTCGCCAAGAGCGAGGAAACGAAGCTGCAGCCGTTTCGGAGCGCGCCCTCGAGCTCGGCGGCGAGGATGGTTTTGCCCCGCAGCACGCCATGCTGGTCGACGGCGGACAGCCGGATGACCCCCAGCGAACGATCGCGCGCCTGGCGCACGACCTCGACGGAAGCCGCCCGCTGCGCCTCGGTCCAGCAATCGTGGCGTAGGATGAAATCTGCCATCTGTCGCGCCGACACTCCTCAGCTTTCTCGTCTCGGCCGTCGCCCGATGATCGCAGCGCCGCTCATGCCGCCTGGTTCGGTTCCTTGGCCCAGGGAGCGCCGCGCAGGCATTTCGCGTAGCTCTCGCGCCAATAGGCTTCCCAGCCTCCGGCCGGCCCGATGCCGTCGACCGTCATCGGTCCCCGCAGCTGCTTCGCCGCGTCCGCATCAAGCACCATCGGCGGGCGTCCGCCGCCGGCAGCGTCGTCGATCGCCTGCAGCAGCAGGCGACGATATCTGACAATGGCGATGTCGCTCTGTCCCAGGAACTCGCGGGTGCGGTCCTGGATCGGCCCCTGGGATTCGACGGCCCATTGGTCGTGGACGTTGATGTCCGCGCCCATGCCGGTAAAGGTGTGACGAGCCTGCTCTTCGGGATCGAAGCCGTAATCGTTCGCCTTGTTCCGCCGCGGCTTGTAATCGGGCAGCGCATAGAGCTCGAGGCGCGTGTCGCGCATCTCCTGCTTGTTCACCGGCGCGCCGAAGCTGGTGAAGATCGCATACCAGTAGGAGCTCACATCATCGACCGGCACGTGCCACTGGCTGATCGTCATATCGGCCGAGAGCGGGATGACGAAAGCCTGGGGGAAGACGAGATGGGTGACCCGGATATGCGCCGTGGCCGCGTCGATCGCGCGGCGTGTGCAGATCTGCAGCCCATACTCGGTCGATGCCGTCTCGATCGTCGGCCGCGTGTAGTCGCGCATCAATTTGGTGATCGGCATGTCGGAATCGGCCGAGTTGGCGCGGAACGGCCGGCCGTAATTGGCGGCTGGATCCGCATCGTCGAAGAAGCGATGGAGGAACGAGGTATGCGCCGGGTCGATGCCGATCTCGAGAACCTGCAGCCAATTGCAGTCGACATAGCCTTTGAAGGCGAAAGTGTAAGCGTCGGGCGCGACGAAGCAGTCGAAATCGGGAAAAGCCGGCGGCTCGCCCGGGCCGAGATAGGCGAAGACGATGCCGCCGCGCTCGACGGCCGGATAGGCGCGTTGGCGAACGCGCTGACAGAATCTCGGTTCGGGCTCGGCCGGCGTCTCGAGGCACTTGCCGTCGACGTCATAGAGCCAGCCGTGAAACGCGCAGCGCAGCCCGCCATCCTCGCGGCGGCCGAAGGCGAGATCGGCACCGCGATGGGCGCAGTGGCGATCGAGCATCCCATAGCGGCCACGTTCGTCCTTGAAGAGGACGAAATCCTCGCCGAGCAGGCGGACCGCCTTCACGGGCCGGTTCCCGGCGAGTTCTTCGGCAAGCGCCGCCGGCTGCCAATAAAGGCGGAGCAGCGCGCCGCCCGGCGTCCCGGGCCCCACGCGCGTCAGGCGCTCGTTCGTCTCGGCCGTCAGCATGCTTCCTCCCACCCGCGGATTCGCCCTGGCATCATCGGGACTTCTGCGGTACCAAACAAGCTCCACTTGCGACACGCTCCATCAGCAGCTGCGCGCCGCCATTCTGGACGAGAGGCTGAAGCCAGAACGGCGCCTCCCCGCGGTCCGCGAGTGAGACTCCTAGGGCTGGCGGTTGATCGTCCAGTCATAGGGGAAGAAACGGATTTCGTAATTGCCGGGCAAGTTGTCGCTGCGCCAGCGGTCGATGTAGCGGGCGAGGCTCGGTGCTCGACGCAGGAAATCCTCCTTGTAGAAGCTCAGGATCTCGCTCAACCAGATTTCGTGCCGCGACCGGTCGATCATGAGGTTGCGCGGCTCGGCGAAGAACGCACGCGCCGCCGCATCGAGTTGGCGATCGAGAGTCCTGCCCTCGAACGGCACTTGCGGCAGGCGTGGGCAGGAGACCGACATGCAATTGAGCGCAAAATGCACGCGCTCATCGCCGATTGACCGGATTTTCTCCTTCTCCAGGTCGTAGAGTGAGATCGCCTTGCCGCCGACGACGACCTGCTTCAGCCGAAAGAACTGAATCCGGCCGAAGAAGTCGAGTCGTTCCGGAATGCCCGATTCCAATACGTTATACATCGAGAGCGCATTGTAGGCGTTGATGAGATAGGCAAGACGCCAGCTCGGATCGGCGATGGCATCGGGTGACGTCGCGGCGATGTAGGCGACATAGCGGTCGAGATCGCTCCGGTGAGTGGCGAGCGCGGCGAAATTGACGCGGCCGAGCGTGTCAACGTAGGTGGCGAGAACCCGCGCCCATGCTGCTTGCGGGTCGCCGACGTCGCTCGCGGAAGACGCGACCGGTACTGTCGAGCAAGCGGCGACCAAGGCCAGCAAGAATGCGGTGAATGCCCGCCGCGGCGGCGCACCGCGCGTCATGGGCGCGCCCGCGGCAGTAGGCGAGATCGGCCCTTCGCGATCACCTTGCGGGGTTTGGCCGGCGCGTCGGCGAAACCCGTAAAGGGCTCCCAGTGCCGGTTCACGCCCCCGGTTTCGACCTCGATTGGCTCAAGGATGAAGCTGTCGCGACGGGCATTGTGCAGGCACATCGAAACCGGCCCTTGGGCCGTCATTGCCATGAAAATGCACGCTTCGATGCGCTCACGCTCGAGCGCGCATGCGTCCATGAAATTGTGGATGAGGAAGCTGACCTTATGCACCCGGCCGCGGCCGCGCACGAGGTCGCGGCGCATGGCCCACAGCTTGCGTGCCGCCCAGCTGAAACCGGGGCGCCACAGCCATGGCTGCGTCGCGGCCCATCGCGCATAGCTGCGCATCGCGCGGCCCGGCCTGCGCCGGTCGTCGACGAGATCGGTAGACGCGTCCAGCACATCGGCGACGAGCGCCTGATCGTCCAGCAGATCATGCGCTCGCCCGCCGGCGACGAGCGCCGCGGCGTAGCGGTTGCACCGCGCATGGCCGACCGGGGTTTCGAAATTGAGGCGGGTTCCCACGCCCTTCTCGATCTGTCGCGCCACCCTATCGGGCGTGATCAGTGCGGGCCGGGCCCCGGCGACGCCGCGCCCCGTATCGGCCTGCAGCTGGAAGGAGGCGAGCCGCACAGCGTCGGCGTGATCGACGAAAAAGCGCGCCAGAGCGGGCAGCTGCTCGAAGTTCCCGCGGTGGACCGTCGTGTTGAACATGATGGCGATGCCGAGCCCGCGTGCGCGCTCGATATACTCCCGGCGTACGGCATTGAGCGCCGCCTCGTCCGCGTCGTCCTGGCGCTGCTGCGTACCGTCGACATGAAAGGCGACGTCGACAAGCCCAGCCGCGGCCAGCTCCGCCAAGAGCGGCCGCGTCGCCCTGATACCGTTGGTCATCAGCGTCGGCCGCATGCCGAGCGCGGCAATCCGCCGGACGATCGCGACCAGCTCGTCGCGCCGGCGCAGCGTCGGATCGCCGCCCGTCACTTGCACATCGCAGTTCCGGCCATAATACGCGTGGATCAGGTCGATGCGGCGAAAGAGCTCCGCCACAGGCAGGTCGAGGACGGCTTCCGATGCCTCCGAGAGATAGCAGAGCGTGCAGTCGAGATTGCAGCGCTGCGTGATCTCGAGCGCGACGCAGCCGGCAGCGAAACGCCGGCCCATGGGTTGGCCCTTGCGCCATTGCCCGGTGTTTTCCATGCGGTGACGGGCACGCGCCAGCATGCCCTCAGGCGTGCCGGGCCTGTCGGGTCGCCATGCGGCGATCTCGTCTCGGCTCATATAGTCCATGGCAGCCCCGCCGAGCCATCGTTTGTGGCGCCCGGACGTGCCTTAAGATAGTACCTCAGCGGCGAAACTCGGATAACGACTGTTCACGCCGTGAACACGATCTTGCGAGCGACCCGCATGGCTCGGAGGTGCGGTGCTGCACCTGGACGAGCCGCGAAGTCGCATTGTTGCCCCTCGTCCCCGGCGTGAGGCAACACTATGCTTTGCGGTTCGGGGAAGAGACGGGCAGGCAGGTGGTGTAGGCTGCAATGCGGTGCGGGAGGCCTCCGAAACATCGGCAGCATCGGCTGAAGGGTGCCGTGCGCAACGTCGCGTGGCTTGTCGCGCTGGGGGCTCCCTTCTGGCTTGGAGCTTGCGCCGCCAGCAAGGTCCAGGAACCGGCCGTCGCCAATCACTTCGCGCTGACGCCAGACCAAACCGAGGTTGGCGCAGTCGGCGTTTACGTGACGCGCAAAGACGATACGCTGCTCGACGTCGCGCGCCGGTTCGATCTCGGCTACACGCAGCTTATGACCGCAAATCCCGGCGTCGACGAGTGGCAGCCGGGCGTCGGCCGGCGCATTGCGCTGCCCGGCCTATACATTCTGCCGGAAGGCCCGCGTCGCGGCATCGTGATCAATCTCGCCCAGAACCGGCTTTACTACTTCCCGCCAGGCGGCGGCATGGTCGAGACCTATCCCATCGGGGTCGGGGTGCAGGGACGGGCGACGCCGCTCGGCACAACCCGTGTCGTTGCCAAGCGCACGCATCCGCGCTGGGTCGTGCCGGCGTCGATCCGGCGGGAAAAGCCGGAATTGCCGGCGGTTGTGCCGCCGGGTCCCGACAATCCGCTCGGCAACTACGCCTTCGAGCTGGGATGGCCGAGCTATCTGATCCACGGCACCAACAAGCCCGACGGAATTGGCCGCAATGTCAGTCACGGCTGCATCCAGCTCTATCCCGAGGATGTCGAGCGGCTCTTTGGCGAAGTCGCCATCGGCACGCCGGTGCGCGTCGTGAACGAAGGCGCGCAGACCGCGTGGATCAACGGCGATCTCTATATCGCCGTCTATCCGACCAAAGAGCAGGAGGACCAGATCGACGTCGACGAGAAGATGACGCCGATCTTGTCCCCACACCTCAAGCAGCGCGTGGCGGCCGCGGCAGGCAATCGTGCGGCGGATATCGATTGGGAAATCGTCGAGCGCGCCGACCGGGATCGCAGCGGCGTTCCGGTCCGCGTCACCTTCAAGGGGGCGCCGCCCGCCATGGCGCTCCGGTGACGTTCGAGGAGATGCTTCTACCCACGCGGCGACGTACCGGCGATTCGAACCCCGTTCAAGAATAGATCGACCGCTGCGCGGATGCTCGCGTTCAGGCTGCGCTTGTCGCCGAGGCCGAGCGCGGCCAGGCGCAGGCGGCTATCGACAACGATGCTGATGAACTGTTCGGCGGCGAGCTCCAGGTCGAGCGGACGGAGCTCTCGCTCGAAGCGTGCCAGCGCCGAGGCGACGGCGCGCACCGCCGGCTGCCGTCCCTCCTGGTGCGCCAGCCGGCCAAACTCCGGGTGGCGTTCTGCCTCGGCGATGATGATGCGATAGATCGCCACGGCCTGCGGTGCCAGGGCGCTGTGCAGGAAGTGATGCGCGAACTCGAACAGCATCGGCTCGAGCTCGCTTTTGCTCGAGCGAAAATCGCGGATCGGCACCAGCCAGCGCGCGATGAGCCGGCGCAGCACGGCGCTGAACAGGGCGTCCTTGTCGCGATAGCGCGCATAGACGGTACGCTTCGACATGCGCGCCGCCTCGGCGACGGCATCGACCGACGTGCCGTCGAAGCCGCGCCGCGAGAACATGGCGCCGGCCACGTCGAGGAGATGCTGCTGGCGGCGGCTCGCCTCGATCAGCGTCGGACGGCCGCCACTGGCCGTGCCCGAACGCGGCCGTGCCGCTCTCCGCTTCGGTTTGATGCCCCCGCGCATATCGCCCCTTGTATCACCCTGCAAAGCCGTCTATGGAAACGATACCGTACCGTTTATACTACGGTTCGAGGTCCCGGTGCGAACGGCCGATATGCGTTTGTTGCGCGGCTCCCTGGCGATCATGCTTGCCGGCGCTTTGGCCGCCGGCATGCCGGCGCGCGCGCAGCAGGCGCCACCCCCGGCCGTCGGCGTCATCAAGGTCGCGCGCCAGCCGGTAACGCAATCGAGCGAGTATGTCGGTCGCATCGCGGCGCCCGAGCGGGTGAACCTCGTCGCCCGTGTTACCGCCTTCATCGACAAGCGCTTTTACACCGAAGGTGCCGAGGTCAAGGCGGGCGACCTGCTCTATCGCCTGGAGCAGGCGCCGTTCGAGGCCGACGTCGAGGCGAAACAGGCGGCGATCGCCAATGTCGAGGCGCAGCTGCAGAACGCCAACCTTACGCTGTCCCGAGCGAAGGCACTGCTTCACACGCCGGCCGGGCAGCAATCGGTCGTCGACGCCGCGGTCGCGGGCCAGCAATCGCTGATGGCCCAGCTCCTCGCCGCCAAGGCGCAGCTCAAGCAATCTCAGATCAACCTCGGCTATACCGAGATCCGCGCCCCGATCGACGGCAAGATCGGCCGGACGACGGTGACCGAGGGCAATGTCGTAAGCCCGAGCTCGGGGGTGCTGGCGACGATCGTGAGCCAGGATCCGATGTATGTCGTCTTTCCCGTCTCGGTGCGCGCCGTGCTCGATCTGCGGCAGCGCTACGAGCAGCACAACGGCGGCTGGACGCATGCCGTGGTGGTGCGGATCCGCCTGCCAAACGGTCGCCTGTTCGACCGCACCGCCGCCCTCGACTTCGTCAACAACACGATCGCCGCCAACACCGACACGATCATGCTGCGCGCCGTCGTGGCGAATCCGCTGCAAGCGGCGGGGAAAGGCGACGGCGCAGAGCGCGCGCTCGTCGATGGCGAGCTCGTCACCGTCCTCCTCGAGGAAGCGCAGCCGGTCGAAGCCCTCACCATTCCCCGGGCCGCGGTGCTGACCGATCTCGGCGGCGACTACGTCTATGTCGTCGACCCGAGCAATCGCGCCCATCAGCAGCGCATCACACTCGGCCAATCGACACCCACGACGGCCGTGGTGCTGAACGGGCTTACCGAGGGCGACAGCGTGATCGTCGACGGCATCCAGCGCGTCCGGCCGGGCCAAGCGGTTTCGCCTTCGCCGGCCGCGAGCCAGGCCGGAGCCGGCGGACCGGCCGCCGTCTCCTCCTCGTCGCACTCCTGAGCCGGAGCCGCCGGCGATGATCTCGGCGCTTTTCATTCGGCGGCCGCGGCTCGCGATGGTGATGGCCATCGTCATCACCTTGGCCGGCGCGATCGGGCTGACCCGCATTCCGGTCGCGCAGTTTCCGGACATCGTCCCGCCGCGCATCGATGTCACGGCCACATATCCCGGCGCTTCGGCCGCGGTGGTGGAAGCATCCGTCGCCGAGCCGATCGAAGCGCAAGTGGTCGGCGTCGACAAGATGATCTACATGAAGTCGACCAGCGGCAATGACGGCAGCTATCACCTGACCGTGAGCTTCGCCGTCGGCAGCGACGCCGATATCGATACGGTCAACGTCAACAACCGCGTCCAATCGGTCCTGCCCCAGCTGCCCGAGGCGGTGCAGCTGCAGGGTATCACCGTCATCAAGCATTCCGCCGCCGTCCTGCAATTCATCAATCTCTACAGCGATGGGGGTCAGTTCAGCCCGGTCTTCATCACCAGCTACGCGACGGTCAACGTGATGGACGAGCTGTCGCGCGTTCCCGGTGTCGGCGAGGCGCTGCTCTTCGGCAAGCTCAACTATTCCATGCGCATCTGGTTCGACACCGAGCGCCTCACCAGCCTCAATCTCTCGCCCTCGGATGTCGTCAATGCCATAGAGGCGCAGAACGTGCAGGCGCCGGTCGGGCGGATCGGCGCACGGCCGGTGAGCAACGACCAGCAAGTGCAGATGAACGTGCAGACCCAGGGCACGCTCACGACGCCGCAGCAGTTCGGCAACATCGTGCTCCGCGCCAATCCCGACGGGTCGGTGCTGCGCATCCGCGACGTGGCGCGGGTGGAAATGGGCGCCCAGAACGAAGACACCGAGACCCGCCTCAACGGCAAGCCGGCCGTCGGCCTCGCGCTCTACCTCGCTCCCGGCGCCAATGCGGTCGAGACTGCGCAGCGCGTCGGCGCCACGCTCGCCCGGCTCGAGCGCCGTTTCCCGCAGGGGCTCAAGGCCAAGGTCGTCTACGATTCGACAGTTTTCGTCGCCGATACCGTCCACGAGGTGCTCTGGACGCTGGGCGAGGCATTCATCCTCGTCGTCGTCGCCGTCTTCCTGTTCCTCGGCAATCTGCGGGCGACGATCATCCCGGCCGTCGCGGTGCCGGTGAGCCTCATCGGGACCTTCGCGGTATTGCTGGCGATGGGATATTCCGCCAACACCGTGTCGCTCCTCGCCATGGTGCTAGCGATCGGCATCGTCGTCGACGACGCGATCGTCGTGGTCGAGAATGTCGAGCGCGTGCTCGAAGAGGAGCCCGACCTGTCGCCGGCCGACGCGACGCTGAAGGCAATGCGGCAGATTACCGGCCCGATCATCGCCATCAGCCTGGTGCTGCTGTCGGTGTTCGTTCCCGTCGCCTTCATTCCCAGCATCACCGGCGAGCTGTTTCGCCAGTTCGCCGTTACGATCAGCGCCGCCATGCTGATCTCGGCGCTGAACGCGCTGACGCTGTCGCCGGCCCTCTGCGCGCTTTTCCTCCGGCATGAGGGCAAGAAGCGTGGCCTCATGGCGCTGGTGCTGCGCGGCGTCGACGGGGCGCGCGACGGCTACGCGTTCATGGTCCACCGCTTGATTCGGGTATCCCTCCTGTCGCTGGTGGTCGTGTCGGTCTTCGCCGCCGGCGTTTTCTTCCTCTCACGGATCACGCCGACGAGCTTCCTGCCCGAAGAAGATCAGGGCGCCTTCTTTCTCAACGTGCAGCTCCCCGACGGCGCGTCGGTGGCGCGCACAGCCGCGACCACGGCGGAGGTCGAGCGGCTGCTCAAATCCATGCCGCAGGTGCAGGATATCTTCTCGGTCATCGGCTTCTCGCTGCTCGACAACGGCAATGAGTCGAACGCCGCCTTCCTCGTGGCGAAGCTGAAGCCCTTTGCCGATCGCCGGCAAGCCGCCGATTCGGCACAGGCGCTCATTCGCCGGATCTTCGCCGCCGGCCAGCAGATTCGCAGCGCCACCATCGTCCCCTTCAACCTGCCGCCGATCATCGGCCTGTCCACCAGCGGCGGCTTCGAATATCAGCTCGAAGCGCTCGAGGGACAGGACCCGACCCGTCTCGGCAGCGTGATGCAGGGCGTCATCGCCGCGGCCAATCAGGATCCCCGGCTTGCGCGCGTGTTCTCGACCTTCACCGCGACGACGCCGTCGATCTATCTCGACATAGACCGCGACAAGGCCCAGGCGCTCGGCCTCAACATGAACGACGTGTTCACCGCGCTGCAATCGACGCTGGGCGGCTTCTTTGTCAACAACTTCAATCTCTACGGCCGAGTCTGGCAGGTCAACATTGAAGCCGAGGCGCGCGACCGCCGCGACATCGCCGATATCTGGCAGATCGAAGTACGCAACAAGTCCGGCGAAATGGTGCCGCTACGGTCGATCGCGAGCGAGCGCGTCGTCATCGGCCCGCAGGTGATCACGCGCTACAACAACTACCGCTCGATCACCATCAACGGCAGCCCCGCGCTTGGCGGTTCGTCGGGCGCGGCGCTGGCAGCCATGCAGGAGGTCTCGGACAAGACGCTCCCCGCGGGCTACGGCTTCGAATGGACCGGCACCGCTTATCAGGAGCACGAGGCCGCCGGACAGACCGGACCGATTTTGGCAGCGGCGGTTGTCTTCGCTTTTCTCTTCCTGGTGGGGCTTTATGAGAGCTGGATGATCCCGATTCCGGTTCTCCTCTCGGTCGTCGTCGGCGTACTCGGCGCTTATGTCGGCATCCTCGTCGCGGGGTTGACCCTCGATCTCTACGCCCAGATCGGCCTCGTCGTGCTCATCGCGCTCGCCGCCAAGAACGGCATCCTCATTGTCGAATTCGCCAAGGAGCAGCGCGAAGCCGGCATGCCCATTGGCGAGGCGGCGGTGCTCGGTGCGCGCATGCGCTTTCGCGCCGTGATGATGACGTCGCTCGCGTTTGTCCTCGGCCTGGTGCCACTCGTCTTCGCGCATGGCGCGGCTCAGATCAGCCGGCGCGACATCGGCACCTCCGTGTTCTCCGGCATGGTGGTAGCGAGTTCGATTGGCATCTTTCTCATCCCCATGCTCTATGTCGTCTTTCAGCATCTGCGCGAATGGGCGCACCGGCGTCTGGCCCGCCCGAACCGGCGGCGCGCGCATCCCGCCCCCGGGGAATAGCCAAGAACCAGACGTCAGGAGATTCCTGCGGCCATCTCAGGCGATCGCCCGATTGACCCGGGAACTCGAAACGTAGGATGAGAAGTCTGCACCGAAAAACCTGAGAGGCGGCCATGGCTTGGAGGACTCTGTCGCTTGCTGCTCTCCTCGCCCTGCAGCCGCTCGCGTCGCAGGCGGCGGTCAGCTCGAACGACTTCCTCGTCACAACGACGGCGGATTTGGTCGATCTTTGCTCCGTGGGCGCGTCGGACGAGATGCACACGGCGGCGATCCATTTCTGTCATGGCTTCGTCGCAGGCGCCTATCAATTCTATGTCGCGGAGCGTGGGGTAGCCGGGGCGCCGCAATTGTATTGCCTGCCCAATCCGTCTCCGACGCGCGACCAAGCCATCAGCATGTTCATTGAGTGGGCGCGGAGCAACCCGCAATACATGAGCGATCTTCCGGTCAATTCGCTCATGCGCTTCGCTACGGCGACGTGGCCGTGCAAGAAGTAGAGCGCGCGGCGTCACCGCGTTCGAGACTTCGCCTTTGGCGCGGAGCGAGGACGACCACGCGACGGAGGAACGCTATGAGATATGCGATGGCACTGTGCGTCGCCGCGCCGCTCGCCCTGACGGCTTGCTCCGACTTGAACTCGACGCAACAACGCACGCTGACCGGCGGCGCCGGCGGCGCAGCGGCCGGCGCCATCCTGGGCGCGATCGGCGGCAATGCCGCCCTCGGTGCCGCCGCGGGTGCCGGCGCCGGCCTGATCGGCGGCTATCTCTACGATCAATTCAAGCAATCACAGCAATCCTCGTACCAGCAAGGCTTCAGCGCCGGACAGCATAGCGCGTCGCACTGAAACCGGCCGGTTCGCCGCTCGCAGCCCCAGCCCGCGAGCGGCGTGCAACCTCGCATCACGCCGGCATCGCTCCGGCATCACCGACCATCATCCTGGCTTTTCCCAAAAAGACGGGGAATCATGAGGCGCGACGCCTAGGGAAGGCACGGCCGCGTCACCGGGTCGCTGGTCGGACAATAATCCGTGGGGAGCGGTCTCATGAAAGTCGGCCTCTTCGTCACCAACCAGCAAACGCTGGATACCGACATGGTCAGCGCGCTCGGCGAGCAGATCGCCATGGTGCATGCGGCGCGCGACCGCGGCTGGAATTCGCTTCTGACCGGCCAGCACTATCTCAACGAAGGCAACAACAAGCAGCTTCAATCCGTCCCCTTTCTGGCCCGGCTCGCGGCGGAAGCCGGCGAGATGACGATCGGGCTGGGCATTCTCCTGCTCAATCTCCACAACCCCGTTTACACGGCCGAGACGGTGGCGACACTCGACGTCATCGCGCGCGGCAACTTCGTCTTCGGCGTCGGCCTCGGCTATCGCGACGTCGAGTTCGACGCGTTCGGCGTACCAAAGGGCGAGCGGGTCAAACGCTTCGAGGAGTATCTCGCGCTCGTGCAGCGCCTGTGGACGGAGGAGAGCGTCTCCTACGACGGCGCATCGTGCCGGCTCGACAAGGTTCGCATGAATATCCGTCCAATCCAGAAGCCGCGGCCGCCGATCTGGATGGCGGCCAACAACGAGCCTGCGGTGAAGCGCGCCGCGCGGATGGCCGACGCCTGGCTCATCAATCCGCATGCGACCATCGAGACGATCCGCCGCCAGATTGGTGTCTACCGCGATGAGCTCAAAGCGAGCGGCAAGACCGCGCCGCGCGAGATGCCGTTGATCAAGGAGGTCTATTGCGCCCGCAATCGAGCGGCCGCGCTCGAACTGGCGGCACCTTATCTGCTGGCCAAGTACCGGGACTATGCGACATGGGGGCAGGACAAGGTCATGCCCGACGATGAGGACTTCACCCGTTCCTTCGAGGATCTGGTCAAGGGCCGGTTCATCCTCGGCTCGCCCGACGATTGTTACGAGCAGCTGAAGCCGTACTGGGAAGAGCTCGGCGTCAACCACATCATCATCCGCACGCATTGGGCGGGCATGCCGCTATCCTCGGCGCTGGCGAGCATGCGGCTGATCTCGGACGCGCTGCTGCCGGCCTTGCACAAGGTCTAGTTAGATTCACCACGGAGACACGGAGAATAAGTGTTTGGCGCGCGAAGCGCGCCGTTCCTCTCTTCTCTGTGACCTCCGTGCCTCCGTGGTGAATCTTTCTCTGTCAAAGGCGCGGCGACAAATACGACTGCCCTGCCTCAGGGGGAGAGGATAGAGCTTTAGCGTTCGTCGATCAGCGGCTCCCATTGGGCGCGCTCGGCGGCGCGGAGCGAGACGGGCGGCGTCAGCTCGTCATAGAGGAGGCGCGCTTCGGATGGTGGTCCGCGGCGGCTGCCCAGCGCGCGCACGGTGACCTGGCGCAGCAGCGCCCCCTGCCGCACCGCCAGCACGTCGCCGACGCGCACGGCGTGGCCGGGTTTCAGCACGACGGCGCCGGCAATGCTGACCGCGCCCTCGGCGCAGAGCTTTGCCGCGAGCGAGCGCGTGCGGGCGAAGCGCGCGCACCAGAGCCATTTGTCGAGGCGCGCGGCGCTCATCGCGCGAGCCGCAACTCCCGCAGCTTGGCGAAAGGCCCATCGGCCGGCGGCGCGTCGCCGCGCCGCTGCTTGCGGCGGCGCGAGGGAGCGCCCTGGCGCTCCGGCCCGGCGCGGCGCGACCGCGCCTGGAAGCTGACGCCGTTCTCGCCGAGCACCGCACGATAGCCGAGCGCCGGCAGCACCGAGGTGAGATCGTCGATGCTGCTGCCGGCGAGCTGCGCCAGCGCCGGCGTGGCGCCGAACGCACCTTGCCGCGCCAGCCGCCGCGCCGCCGCGGCAAGCCGCTCGACCCGGTCGACGCGCAGCACGCGCGAGCCCAGCACGCGCCAACCCATGGCACCATAAGCGGCTTCCGACACCGCCGGGTCGCGCGGCGCGGCAAGCCCCGGCACCGCTGGCGCCGCCGCGCCATGCCATAGCGCCCAAAGCAGCCCGCGCAGCGCCGCCGCCCGCGGCTTCAACAGGCTCTCGATATAGACAGTCTCGACGCCAAGACGCAGGCCGAGCCGCGCCAGCGCTTTGCGGTCGGCGGCGGTAAGCGCCGCGCGTTGCGCCGCGACTTCGGCGGAAGGCAGACTGCCCAACGCCTCGCCGAGCTGGAAGATGAGGCCGCGCGCCGCACCGCCGAGCTCCGCCTCGCGCGCGCGGAACAGCGGGGCGAGGCCGCGGCGAAGCGCAACGCGCAGGAACTCGGCAAGCCGCCGCCGCACGCTCTCGCGCAGATCGCCCTCGAGAAAATCACCGGGCAGCGCTTCGATGCGCGGCGCGAGCACGCTTTCGCCCGGCAGCAGCCGGCCAACCGCGCCGCCGCGCCAGGTGACCGCGCCATCCTCCGCCAGCGCGAATTCGCCATCGGGCGCCGCCGCAAGACGCTGCGCGCGCGACGCGATCTCGCCGCGCAGCACGCGGTTGGCCGCGGCCAGCAGCGTCTTCGCCTCGCTGCCGGCGGCGCCGGGATCGGGAATGAAGCGGAAGCCGTCGAGCCTGCCGACATAATGACCTTCGACCTTGACCTCGCCGGCATGGCTCACCGAGGCGAGCAGCTCTTTGTCGGCGGCGAGCTGCTTCACCAGGAAGGCCGAGCGCCGATCGACGAAGCGCTGCGTGATGCGGTCGTGGAGCGCGTCCGAGAGCCGGTCCTCGATGGCGCGCGCCCGCTCCTGCCACTGCGCCGCATCGGCAAGCCAGTCGGGGCGATGGGCGATATAGGTCCAGGTGCGGATATGCGCGATGCGCGTCATCAAACTGTCGATGTCGCCGTCGAGACGATCGAGACGCTGTACCTGGTTTGCCACCCAATCGGTCGGCAAGCGCTCCTGCGGGCCCGCAAGATGGCGGTAGATCTGACCGAGGAGGCGCGCATGGGTGTCGCTCATCACCTTGCGGAAATCGGGGATCTGGCAGACCTCCCAGAGGAGCCGCACCGCGGCGGGATGGCGCGCCAGCGCGGCGATGTCAGGCAGCCGCGCGAGGCTGCGCAAGGCGAGGTGATCATCCGCCTCGCGCGCCGGGATGAGGCCGGGTGTGGGCGGCCGCTGCTCGAGGCTGCGCAGCAGCGCGGCCGGCGAAGCGTAGTCGAGCCGCGCATTGCGCCAATAGAGCCGCGTCAGCGGATCGAAGCGATGATTCTCCACCGCTTCGACGATTTCGGGATCGATCGGGCCGAGCTCCGCCGTGGTGCCGAAGGTGCCGTCGCTCATATGTCTCCCCGCGCGACCGGCGATCTGGGCGATCTCGGCGGCGCTGAGGCGGCGCGGCGCCTGTCCGTCGAACTTGCTGAGCCGGGCGAAGGCGACATGGTCGAGATCCATGTTGAGGCCCATGCCGATGGCGTCGGTGGCGACGAGATAATCGACCTCGCCCGATTGGAACATCGCCACCTGCGCGTTGCGGGCGCGGGGGCTGAGCGCGCCCAGCACCACCGCGGTGCCGCCGCGCTGCCGCCGCATCACCTCGGCGAGCGCAAAGACGTCGGCGACGGCAAAGGCGACGACGGCGCTGCGGGGCGGCAGCCGCGTCACCTTCTTCGACCCGACATAGCGCAAGGTCGAGAAGCGCGGCCGGTTGACGAACTCGGCCTCGGGCACAAGGCGGCGCAGCAGCGGCCGGATGGTGTCGGCGCCGAGGAACATGGTTTCGGCGAGGCCGCGCGCCGCCAGCAAGCGATGCGTGAAGACATGGCCGCGCTCGCCATCGCCGCAGAGCTGGATCTCGTCGATGGCGAGAAACTCGACCGGCCGGTCGAGCGGCATCGATTCGACCGTGCAGACGAAATAGGCGGGATTGGGCGGGACGATCTTCTCTTCGCCGGTGATCAGCGCGACCGCGCGGGCGCCTTTGAGCCGCACCACCCGGTCGTAATTCTCGCGCGCCAACAGCCGCAGCGGGAAGCCGATCATGCCGCTGGAATGGCCGAGCATGCGCTCGATGGCGAGGTGGGTCTTGCCCGTATTGGTGGGGCCGAGAACGGCCAGAATGCGCGGGTCGGAAACCGACAGGCCCATAGCAGAAGAATTGGGGGCGGCGCCGGCAAAGGCAAGCCCAATCGGTTGCGACAGAACCGCCAGTTGCACCCGGCAGCGATTGTGGCGGCCGGAGTTTCCGCCTATCCCTTAACCGGCATGAGCTCGCTCTGGATCCCGCTGACCATCGGCGCCGCTTTCCTGCAGAATCTGCGCACGGCGGTTCAGAAGCATTTGCGCGCCCGGGTCAGCACCAACGCGTCTACCTTTACCCGCTTCGCCTTCGGCTCGCCGCTGGTGATCCTCTACGTGCTGGCGCTGCACCGCTTTGCCGGGCTGGCCTGGCCGGCGCCCAACCCGAAATTCGTCTTCTGGGTGGTGCTGGGCGGGGTGGCGCAGATCGTTGCCACGTCCTGCCTCATTCATATCTTCAGCTTCCGCAATTTCGCCGTCGGCGTCGCCTATTCCAAGACCGAAGTGATCCAGGCGGCAGTGTTCGGCCTGGTCTTTCTCGGCGATCGGGTGACGCTCTGGGGCGCCACCGCCATCGCCATCGGCACGCTCGGCGTCATGCTGATCTCGCTCGCCAGCGGCGGCGGGCTGTGGCAGGCGCTGGTCCTGGGCTGGCTCGAGCGGCCGGCGCTGATCGGACTCGCCTCGGGCGGTCTCTTCGGCATCGCCGCCGTCTCCTTCCGCGCCGCCGCCCTGTCGCTAAACGACAACGGCTTTGTCATGCCCGCGGCCTATACGCTGCTCTGGGCTAATCTGCTGCAAACCGCGCTGCTGGCGGGCTATCTCTATGTGCGGGAGCGCGAGCAGCTTGGCAAGCTTGCCGCCGCCTGGCAGCTCTCGGCGCTGGCAGGGACGGTCGGCGTCCTCGCTTCCGCGATGTGGTTCACGGCGATGACGATCCAGCTCGTCGCCTATGTCCGGACCCTCAGCCTCATCGAGCTGGTCTTCACCTTCCTGTTCTCCTGGTACGTCTTCAAGGAGAAGCCGCGGCCGCGCGAGCTTGCCGGCATCGCGCTCCTCATCATCGGCGTCGGCATGATGCTCAATCTGCATTAGGGTGTCGCCATGCACTCCTTCCGCATCCGCCCGGCGCGCGCCCCACCGGACATCGCCGCTGCCGCGGCGCTCTTCGAGGAATACGCCGCCGGCCTCGGCGTCGATCTCGGCTATCAAGGCTTTCCGGCCGAGCTCGCTGGTCTGCCTGGCGCCTACGCGCCACCCGCGGGCGAGCTGCTGCTGGCCTGGGACGG
>DATIYL010000258.1:0-20597 GCA_035517635.1 Allostellaceae bacterium
TCCTGGATACCAAGCCTGTGCGAGGTCCCGCAGAAAGTGCAACAGCTTAAGCGCTACTTCTGCGTTGCTCGCGGGAAGTATGTTGATACTACCTAGAAGCGCCTGTCAACACAATGAAAGCAAAGGGCTGCCCGTCGCCCGCTTTTTACCTCTGGCGGCTGGAGCGGAGGGCTCGCTCTACCGCCGCCAGCGCTCGAGCCGCGACAGCAGCCGGCCGAAAGCGAGGTCGAGGACGATCGCGAGCAGCGCCACGGGGATGGCACCCTGAAGGATATAGGCGGGGTTGGCGCCGTTGAGGCCGATGATGATCGGCAGGCCCAAGGTGCGGGCGCCGACGGTCGAGGCGATGGCCGCGGTGCCGACATTGATGATCACCGAGGTGCGGATGCCTGCGATGATGACCGGCGCCGCGAGCGGCAGCTCCACCTTCCGCAGGATCGCGCCCTCGCCCATGCCCATGCCGCGCGCCGCCTCCACCGCCGCCGACGGCACGCTGCCGAGACCCGCAATCGTGTTGTCGAGGATCGGCAGCAGCCCGTAGAGCAGCAACGCAAAGAACGCAGGCTGGAAGCCGAAGCCGATGGCCGGGACTGCCACCGCCAGCACCGCCACCGGCGGAAACGCCTGTCCGACGGTAACGATGCTCGCGACGAGGCCGCGGAACTCGGCGCCCTCTGCCCGCGTCACGAAGATGCCGGCGCCGGCGCCGAGCAGAACCGCTGCGGCGCTCGACGCGGCGACCACCAAAACATGACCCGCCAGCAGATCGGCGAAGCTGTCGAGCTCGAAGAGCGGCCGCGGCAGCGTCGGAAAGAGGGCGGCAAAGAGCGGCCGGCTCATCGGCAGCAGCAACACCAGCGCGACGAGCCCCACGCTGGTCCACAGCAGCGGATCCTTCCAGCGCCGGTTCATCGTCGTAGCAGATCCCCAAGGTGAAGAGTGCCCGCCGGCGCCCCGTCGGCGCCGGCGACCGGCAGCCGGTCGCGCCCCTCCGCCACCATGCGCGAGAGCGCCTGGCGCAGGCTCGCCGTCGCCGCGATCGGCTCGCCCGGCGCCGCCTCGCCCGGACGCATCCGGCTCGCTACCAGAGCGATGCCGAGCAGCTTGATGCCGAGATCGTCGCGGCCGACGAGATTGCGCACGAAATCGGTCTTTGGCGCGGTCAACAGCTCGATCGGCGTTCCCAGCTGGACCAGCCGGCTGCGATCCATCACCGCGATGCGCGATGCGAGGCGCAGCGCCTCGTCCATGTCGTGGGTGACGAAGACGATCGTCTTGCGGCTTGCCCGCTGGATCTCTGCGATCTCGGCTTGCAGCGCCTGGCGGGTGATGGGATCGAGCGCGCCGAACGGCTCGTCCATCAGCAGAATGTCCTGATCGGCCGCAAGGGCGCGGGCGATGCCGACGCGCTGCTGCTGGCCGATCGACAGCTGATGTGGATATTTGTCGAGAAACTCGCCCGGCGGGAGCTTCAACTGCTCGAGCAGCGCCGCCGCCCGATCGCGCGCCTGCGAAGCGGCCCACCCCAGCAACTCCGGCACCGTGCCGATGTTGCGCGCCACGGTCCAATGCGGAAAGAGGCCGATCGACTGGATGACATAGCCCATACGCCGGCGCAGCGCGGCGGGCGCCATCGCGCGAACGTCTTGGCCGTCGACGCGGATGGTGCCTTCGGAATGGGCGATGAGCTGGTTGATCATCTTCAGCATCGTCGACTTGCCGGCGCCGGAGCCGCCCATCACGGCACAGAACTCGCCCGCGCCGATGGTGAGCGAGACATCCGCGACGGCGCAGGCCGCGCCGTAGCGCTTGGTCACATGCTCGAGCTCGATCATCGCGGCAGCCTGCCGGCATAGGCGATGCCGAGCTCGAACAGCAAGTCTGCGGCGAGGGCGAGCAAAACGATCGGCACCACGCCAAGCAGCACCAGATCGAGCGCATCGGCGAACAGCCCCTGGAACATGATGGCGCCCAATCCGCCGGCGCCGATCAGCGCCGCCACCGCGGCAAGGCCGATCGCCTGCAGCGTGGCGATGCGCAGGCCCGAGAGGATCACCGGCAGCGCCAGCGGCAGCTCGACGCGCCACAGCAGCTGGCCCGGCGTCATGCCGAGCCCGCGCCCGGCCTCGAGCGCCGCCGGCGACACTCCGGCGAGCCCTTCGGCGGTATCCCGCACCACCGGCAGCAGCGTATAGAGGAAGAGCGCGATCACCGCCGGCAACAATCCGACGCCGCCGATGCCCCACGCGGCGAGCGCGGGAAAGAGCCGCGCCAGCGTCGATAGCGGCGCCAGCAACAAGCCGAAGAGCGCGATCGACGGAATCGTCTGGACGATGTTGAGCAGCGGGAAAAGCCAGCCGGCGAGCCCGCGGCGCCGCTGCGCCCAGATGCCGAGCGGCAGGCCCACCAGCACCGTCGGCAGCAACGCCAGAGCGACCATGAGAACATGACGCGCCAGCGCGGCGCCAAAGGCGCTGCGACGCGCGGTGTATTCGCGCAGGATGGCAAGCGCGTCGAGCGCGCCCGACAGCAACAACAGCGCGAGCGCGCCGCAGATCGCCGCGCCCAGCAGCGCGGTCGCCCAGACCGGCAAGGCGAGCCGGCGCATTGCGTCGCTCAGCGCCAGCGAAGCGACAAAGAGCAGCAACCAGAAGCCGCCGCCCAGCGAGATGCTCGCGATCGGCGGCGCAGAAGCCGCCAGCAGCGCTGCCTCGCTCCCGGCGAGCCGGACGAGGAGCAGCAGAAAGCCGGCGGCCGCCAGCGCCATGGCGGCGTGGGTCGCGCGACGCTGCGGCAAGAACGGCCCGGCGGCGAGCAGAGCCGCCGGAATCAGCAGGGCCTCGCCGCCTTGCCGAAGCGCCGCAGCGAGCCCGATCGGCACGCCGGAGACCAGCCGATTGGGCGCGAGCGTCAGAAAGCCAAGGCTGGGCACGGCGGCGAGCCCGGCCAGCAGAAGCACGAGCAGCACGCGGTTCCGCACCATCGCTGCGCTCACTGCGGCATGCCGTGCGATGCGAGATAGTCCTTCGCCACCGCGCGCGCCGTCTCGCCGTCGACGGTGATCCGCGCGTTGAGCTGCCGCAGGCGCTCCACGTCGAGCGAACGGAACACCGGGGCGAGGCTGGCGGCGATGGCGGGATAGCGCTCGAGGACCGCTTCGCGCACCACCGGCGCCGGGGCGTAGACGACCTGCGCCCGTTCGGGATCCCCGAGCGCCAGCAGATCCAGCACCGCCAGCGCGCCATCCGTGCCATAGGCCATGGCCGCATTGACGCCGGAAATTCCCTCCGCCGCCGCTCGCATCGTGACCGCCGTTTCGCCGCCGGCGAGGACCAGCAGAGCCGACGGCGGAAGCCTGAAATCATAGGTCTTCTCGAAGGCGGGAAGCGCTGCCGGGCTTTCGACGAACTCGGCCGAGGCGGCGAGCTTCACCGCGCCGCCGCGCCGTACCCAGGCAGCGAAATCGACCATCGTCGCCAGCCGGCGGCGGCTCGCCAACGCGTTCGGGACGGCAATGACCCAGCTATTGTCAGCGGGCGCCGGCGCGAGCCAAACGAGCCCGTACCGTGCCCGATCGAGCGTCTTGACCCGCTCATATCCGGCTTCGGCCTGTCGCCAGACCGGATCCTGCTCGCTGCGATAGAACAGCGCGCCGTTGCCCGTGTATTCGGGATAGATGTCGATCTCGCCGGAAATGATGGCGCTGCGCAGGATATTGGTGGGTCCGAGCTGCAGCCGGTCGACCGTCCTGATGCCTTTCGCCTCGAGCATCAGCAGAATCATCGCGCCGAGCAGCGCGCTCTCGGCATCGAGCTTGGAGGCGACGCGTACCGGTGTTTCGGCGCGCGCAGCCGAGCAGGAAAGCGCCGGAGCGATGACGCAGGCGAGAAGCCGAGAGAGGATCGCTCTCCGGCTCAGGCGCAGGTGTCGCAGGCCCATGATATTTCCCAGACGGGGTCCTAAGGCGCTCCGGTGCCGCGGGGAACCCAGGCGCGCGCCGTCAGATGGGCCGGCATCTCGGTGATGCCATAGCCGGCCGCTTCAGGAATGCGCAGCAGCTTGCCGGCGGGGCCTTCGACCAGCTCGGGACAAACCGTGACGATGGTATCGGCGCGCGCCGCGGCGAGCGCCTCATCCGTCGCCTTGCTGCGCCCCAGCTTGGCAAGGTTCATGCGCGTGGCAAAAACCAGGGTCACGCGCCGCGCTTCGGAATCGGCAATTGCCCGGTGCGGCGCAATCCACACCGTCTCGACCGCTTCCCGCCCGTCATGCGCCGCCACCTGATCGACCGGCGCCGGCGCCAGGAAAAAATGCGTGTCGAACCGCTTGGGCGGTCCTACCGGTGTGATCCAATGGGCGAACGGCACGAGCAGATCGGTGGCCAGCTCGATCTCGCCCAGGCGCAGGAAATCGGCGAATTCCGCCGCGCGGCCGAGGCGTTCCTCGAGCTCGGTCTCCAGCGTATCGACCTCAAGCGCCGATAGCAGCCGATCTTGCCCGGCGGGCCGCGCCAGCAACAGATGCGCTTCCTCGAAGGTCTCGCGCACGGCCGCGACGTGGAACGCGGTCGCGCCGCCGGGCGTCTCACGGCACCTTGCCAACACCGCGTCGTCAGCGTCGGCTGGATCGACCCGGCCGCCGGGAAACACCAGCGCGCCCGAAGCGAAATCGACGGCGACGTTTCGCGTCACCATCAACACCTCGAGCCCTTCGTTGCCATCGCGCAGCAGCAACACGGTCGCTGCCGGCCGGGGCTCGATCCGCGCCGCGTCTGTCGTCATGCCACGCCTCCTGACCAGCGACCATAGTCCGAAGGCGCCGGTGTTTCCAGCCTAGGACAGGTTTCCAGCCGCTAACCCCCGCCGACATAGGAGACGCGCCATATCATGCCATTGGCATCCTCGCTGACCAGCAGTGAGCCATCGGGCGCGACGGCAACGCCCACCGGCCGGCCCCAGACATTGCCGTCGGCGGTGACGAACCCGGTCAGAAAATCCTCGTATGCCCCGGTCGGCGTGCCGTTGCGCAGGGTGACGCGCACCACCTTGTAGCCGGTGCGCCGCGCCCGATTCCACGAGCCGTGCAGGGCGACGAAGACATCGTTGCGATAGGCCACCGGGAATTGGCTGCCGGTATAGAAGGCGAGCTGGAGCGGCGCGGAGTGCGGCTGGATCAACACGTCGGGCAGAACGACTTGCCCGGCGAGCTCCGGATGCTCGCCCGGGTGACGCGGGTCCAGGTGATCGCCGATATAGTACCAGGGCCAGCCATAGAAGCCGCCGTCGCGCAGTTCCGTCACATAATCGGGCGGCAGATTGTCGCCCAAGCCGTCGCGCTCGTTGACCGCGGTCCAGAGAGCGCCCGTGACCGGATGGATCGCGAGCCCGACAGGGTTGCGGGTGCCGCTGGCAAAGATGCGCCGGCCTTGGCCATCGGGATCGAATTCGAGGATGTCGGCGCGGAGCGTTTCCTCCGTCTCGCCGCCTTCCGCATCATTGGAGGCGGAGCCGACCGAGACGAACATCTTCCGCCCGTCGCGTGAGAAAGCGACGTCGCGCGTCTGATGCTCGCCGCCGTCAGGAAGGCGCGCCACGGTCTCGGCCCTGCCCTCGGGTTTGCTGTCGCCGCTCCGATAGGCAAAGCGGAGCACGGCGCCGACCGTGCCGACATAGAGAAACCGCGGCGCGCCCCCGGCCGGATAGAAAGCAAGGCCGAAAGGCTCGTCGAGCCCGCTCGCATAAGTGTTGACGCTTGCCGGCTTTCCCCTGCCGTTGTCATGCAGGATGACGATCCTGCCCTCGCTCGTCTGCGCCAAAAAGATGTCGCCATTGGGCGCAGTGCGAAGGAGCCGCGCTCCCTCGAGGCCGCTGGCAAAGACCTCGACCGCGAAGCCGTGCGGCACCTTTGGCAAGGCTCCGGCCGGGCGCGGCACAAGCTCGGGGCTGTTGGCGGCGCTTCGCGTCGCATAGGGCGGCGGCAGATCGTCTGGAGTGATGTGGTGCACCGCGCCAGGCGCGTCTTTCGTCCAGTCGCCGAAAGCCGCGCCGCTCGCGGCGGGCGTAGCAGCATCGAGCCGCACGGCAAACACTGCCATCACCGCCATGGCGGCGAGCAGCAAGCCCGATCGCGCGCGCGCCTCGCGAGGCCAAAAATCAAGCAACCGCACCATGTGCCTCGCTGCGCTCGATGTTGGCGGGAAAAGCGCCGGTATCGCGCCGGCGCTCAGGCGGTAGCATGCAGCTTTTGGTGGTCGGGATCGCCGTCGCTTCTAAAGATTGAAATCAAATCCTCGGTCTTCCACAGCATTAACCACGATGCGGCGTGCGAATTCGCTGCACCGGTCAAAAATATCCCGCACAAAACCTCATGTTTCCTGAGACCGTCACGTCTGCGTGAAAGCACCACCCGCTCATTGCTCGCGGCTATCGTATCTGTCATGAGGCTATTGTATATTGCCGGTTCGGTTGAATGACCGGATCGAAAGGAAACCACGGCGCACGATGGCGAACGAGCTCGTCAGCGAGGAATTGACGGCGGAAGCCCGCGGCGGACGGGTAACTGCCGTACTGCGCCGCGTGCTGATCGCGCTGCGGCTGAAGCGTCCCTCTTTCAACGACAAAGTCGACGCCTATCGGCGCGGGACCGCCGAGGAACGGCGCGCCCGGCACCAGGCGCTGCGCCGCACCGGGGATGTCGAGCGCGCTCGCGCACGCTTCGTCGACATGGCGCGACGTCTCTCCGAGGGTGGTATCGATACGACGCTCAAATTCTGGCCCGTTGCCTACCGCGTCGGGATCAATCGCAAAGATCGGAAATTCGGTTTCGCCGAAATGCGCGGCACGCTTGTGGTGAAGACGCGAAGCGCTTCGGGCATCGAAACGACCGCCCTGCCCTTCACCATCACGGCCACACCCGACAAGATCAGCATCCTGCCGAATGTCGCCGGACTGAAAGAGAGCGGCCAACAGAATGCCGTGACCAAGCTCTTTCTCGAGCTCAGCCACAGCACGGGAGACGTCACCGACCGCGTCTTTTGCGAGCGGTTCGAGAATGCCCTTGCCCAGGCGGTCGCCACCGGCCGGCTGATCGCCTGACTTCGGCCGCAGGGTCACCTTTACTCTAAAGGACGATCTCAAGCCCGTCGCGCGCGACTTCCCACCCCGCCGCCTCGACCGCTTGCCGCTCGGCCGAGCCGGGACGAAGCACCGGGTTGGTGTTGTTGATGTGGATGAAAAGCTTCCGGCCGATGCCGAGAGGCGCAAGCGCAGCCAGCGAGCCTTCCGCACCGGACTGGCTGAGATGACCCATGCGGCGGCCAGTCTTGCCGCCGAGACCGGCGCGGATCATCTCGTCGTCGCGCCACAGCGTGCCATCGAAGAACAGCAGCGGCGCGTCCCGGAGCCGCGCGGCAAGCTCGTCGTCGAGCGCGGCACAACCGGGCACGTAATAGAAGCGCTTGCCGCTCGCGGGTGCCGAGATCGCCAATCCGATCGTGTTCTCGGAACGCTCGGCCAGCCGCCGCTCGATAGCCGCGTCCTCGAGATAAAGCGCGGGCTTGCCTGGCACGCTGAACGCCTCGACGCTGAGCCCGAGGGGCGTCCCATCCCGTGCGGAAAGCGCGAGCGGCACGCCCAGCGTCAGCTTCCGCCGCGCGACATGCTCGGGGCCGAGCACGTTGAAGATGCTGTTGGCCGCGAGCACGTCGAGAACGCTCGGCGTCGCATAGAGCGACAGCGGCCAGCTCTCGCGCAAGGTGAGGAGTCCGGCCAGAGCGTCAACGTCGCCATTGGTGAGGACGACCGCAGCGATCGGGCTGTCGCGGCCGAGATGGCGCGGCTGCAGCGCCGGCGTCGCCAACACCTGAGCGCGCAGATCGGGCGACGCGTTGAGCAGGACCCAGCGCTCGCCGTCGACGCTGACGGCGAGCGCCGCCTGGGTCTGCGCCGGAGCGGTTCCGGCCCAGGCCTCCCGGCAGGTCTCGCAATTGCAGTTCCATTGCGGAAAGCCGCCGCCCGCGGCGGCGCCGAGCACGATGAGACGCATCCCGCCCCTCGCCCGTTCAGCCGGCCGGCGCCGCCGCCGGGCGGCGCTGGAAGGCGCGTTGCGGATCATAGCCCCAGGCGGCGATAAGGAAGAAGAGCAGCGCCGCCGCCAGCACCGCGGCCGCCGCGACCCAGTCGATCCGGCCATAGAGTGCGAAGCGCACGAGCTCGACCGCGTAAGTGAAAGGGTTGCAACGCGCGATGACGTCGAGCCAGTCCGCGCCGCTCTCGCGCAGCCGCCACAACGGATAAAGCGCGGTCGAGAGGAAGAACATGGGGAAGATGACGAAATTCATCGTCCCGGCGAAATTCTCGAGCTGGCGGATGCTCACGGACAGCGTGAGTCCGAGCGCCCCCAGCATAATCCCGGCCGCGACCAGCGCCGGCAGGACGTAGAGAAAGCCCGACAGCGGCAGGTCGATGCCGACCATGACAGCGACGATCAGGAAGGCATAGGCCTGCAACACTGAGAGGACGACCCCCGACAGCAGCTTGCACAGCAGCAGGTACCAGCGCGGCAAGGGCGCGGTCAGCAGCAGCCGCATCATCCCCATCTCGCGGTCATAGACCATCGACAGCGATGACTGCATGCCGTTGAACAGCAACACCATGCCGACAAGGCCGGGAATGATATAGACCTGATAGGTGACATAGGTCTCGTAGGGCGGGGTGATGGAAATGCCAAGCACATTCTGGAAGCCGGCGGCGAAGACGAAGAGCCACAGCGCCGGCCGCACCAGCGCCGAGAGCAGCCGCCCGGTCTGGTTGGCAAAGCGCGTTACCTCGCGGCGGGCAACGGCGGTGAAGGCTTGCAGCGCATGCCTCGGTCTCATCGGCACCTCTCAGAAATGGCACTGCGTTTCCGGCTGATCATAGCCCAGCGTATCCAGCACATTGGTGGCGTGAAGGAAGCCCGGCAGCGGCGCTTCGGCCACGACCGCATCAGCGGTGGCGAGCAGGATCGGCTGGCGCAGCTGATGATCCCAGGACCGGAAGCTCAGCGGCGGGCCCTTGGCGCCGTCGAGCGACAGCTTCGGCCCGAGGAGATAGGCATCGACGCCCGCCGTGTCGCTGGCGCCGCTGCGCTCGACCGCTTCGCCGAGCGCGCGGATAGCGAGCCACGCCGCCCAGTCTGCCGCTTCCATCGGACGCTCCGCCGCGTGCTCGAAGCGGTGACTCACCTGCGGCGCGCCGTAGCGATCCCAGGTCCAGCTCCAAGCGGTCGGCACCAACCCGGTCGCCCCGATCACCGGCCGCGGCCTGATGGTACGGTAAGGCAGCGCGCGCGAGAACTCGCCCTCGCCGTCGGCGACGAACACCACGTCGTAGGACGCATCTCCGGTGAGCAGCGAAACATTGTCCTTCTCGCGCTCGCGCGGATCGTTGCTCAAGAGGAAATCGCGCTTGGCCGTGATCTCGAGCCCGAAGCGCTTCGCCGAATGTTCGAAGGCGGCGGTCATCGCCTTGTCTTCGTCGAGCGGCCCCTGCAGCACCAGCACCTGGTGCCATTTGCGCGCCACCAGCAGCTGCGCCAGCGCGTCTCCCAGCATCGCGCGGCTCGGTATGACATTTGCGAGGTTCTTCTGACAGGCGGCGCCGCGCAGATCGTCGCCCGGCGCGGAGATATTGAACAGCAGCACGTCGCGCTCGCGCACCGCCTTGGCGAGCGTTGCCATTGCCGCGGAGGGCGCATCGACCAAGAACCAGTGGACGCCCTTCCCGGCAAGCGCGCTGACCTGCTGCTCGAGGCCGGGTTCGTCATCCGCCTCGACCTTGTCGAGCGTGAAGCTGTGCCCCGAGGCGGCGGCCTCGAGATTGACCTCGCCGACTGCCATCTCCGCGCCGGCGACGGGCCGCCCCGGTGTGATCGAGGTCTCGCCGGGACCGGGACGCTCGTCATAGCGGGGATCGTTGGCCAGCTGCAGATACCCGACAGTGATGTCTTTGCCGAGCGGCGCCGCCGGCGCAGGCGCCGCCGCCAGCAGCGTCAGCGCCACCGCCAAAAGGATGCGCTCAATCATCGATCGCGACGCCATAGGGGTAATGCCCGACCGGCACCGATTTGATCACCTTGCGCTCGGCAACGTCGATGATGCTGATATCGTCGCTGCCGCCATTGGCGACGAAGAGCCGCTTCTGGTCGCGGTCGAAGGTGATGCCCCAGGGCCGGCGCCCGACCAGCAGATAAGTCTCGACCTTGTGGCTTGCGACATCGACGACCGCCACGTTGTCGGCGCGGCCAAGGGTGACATAGGCCGTCTTGCCGGCGCGATCCATCGCCAACCCCACCGGCGATACGTCCTCTTTGCGCATGCCCGGCGGCAGGAAATCGATCTTGTCGGTGACGCGGTTGGTGGCGGTATCGATGACGTCGACCTGGGCCGCGAGTTCGGTCGAGACCCAGAGCTGCTTGCCGTCGGGCGTGAGCGCGAAGCGGCGCGGACGCGTGCCGGTGGGAATATCGGTGCGCTTGCCGCTGGGCAGTGCGATGGCGTGGACGAGGTTGGAGCCTTCGGAAGCGACATAGACGACGGAGCCGTCATGATTGAGCAGCACGCCCTCGGGCTCGAGCCCGACCTTGTAGCGGCCCACCACCTGCTTCGTTGCGAGGTCGAGCACCGTAAGCTCCGCGTCATCCTCGTTGCTGACGTAGAGATGCGTGCCGGAGGCGTCGAGATCGAAGGTCTCGGGATCGGGAATCTTGGGAATACGATCGATTATCTTGAGGCTCGCCACATCGATCACCGCGATCAGGTTGGAGCCGCCGCAAGCGACATAGAGCCGCTTGTGATCGGGGCTGAACATCATCCCGCGCGGCCGGTGCGGCATCTTGACGTCGGCCATCGGCGAATAGTCCTTGGCGCTCAGCACGCTGAGCGCATCGCCCTTTTCGTTGCTGACGAAGATGCGGCCGGTCCCTTCCGCTCGGGCGCTTCCGGCGAGCGCCAGCAGCGCGAGAAACGCCAGCGCGGCGATATCTCGTCTCATCATTCCGCGTTCCTTTGTCCGTTGCCGCCACGCTCGGGCGGCTTGGTGAGCGCCATGAAGGCCTCGGCGAGGCTCGGCGCGCCCGCGCCCGCCGCCAGCGCGCGCGGCGTGCCGACTTTCAGCACCTTGCCGCGGTGCAGGATGATCACCCGATCGGCCGATTCCGCCTCGTCGATGAGATGCGTCGCCCACAGCACGCCGATGCCCTGCTCGGCCTTGAGCCGCAGCATGTGCTGCAGCAGATCGCGCCGTGTCGCGGGATCGAGGCCCACCGTCGGCTCATCCATCAGGACGAGGCGCGGCTCGTGCAGCAAGGCCCGCGCCAGCTCGACGCGGCGGCGATTGCCCCCGGACAGCTCGCGCGCCTTGCGCTGCGCCATCTCGCCAAGCCCGAGCCGCGCGATCGCGGCGCTGATGCGCTCCTCCTGCAGCGCGCGCGGAATGCCGTGGAGCCCGGCATGGAAGCGCAGATTGGCGAGGACGGTGAGGTCGAGATCGAGCGTCGGCTGCTGAAAGACGATGCCGATGCCGGCAAGCGCCGGCACGGGATCGCGGCGGATGTCGTGGCCGTGGATGCGGATGCTGCCGCCATCGGCGACGAAAAGCCCGCTCAAGAGCTGGAACAGCGTCGTCTTGCCGGCGCCGTTGAGGCCGAGCAAGGCGACAAACTCGGCGGCGGCGACGCCGAGGCTTACCCCATCGAGGGCCGTCACCGCGCCATAGCGCTTGGTGACGTTCTCGACGACCAGGACCGGCTCGCGCGTCTCGCTCATGCGGCGCTCTCGGCCGATGACGGCGCGGCGAGCCCGCGCAGCAGATCGGGATAGCTCTCCATCAGGCGCTTGCGCAAAGCCTCGACCGCCGCGCTCTCCGGCGCACGCGGCCGCGGCAGCTCGAGCGGCAGGTCGAGGACGACGCGCGCCGGGCCGGCGGAGAGGAAGAGCACGCGGTCGCCGAGGCTGAGCGCCTCGCGCAGATCATGGGTGACGAAGAGGATGGTCGGCCGGCGCCGCGCCCAGAGCGCCAGCAGCAGCTCGCGCAGGTGTTGCGCCGTCGGCGCGTCGAGCGAGAGGAACGGCTCGTCGAGCAGCAGCAGGTCCGGATCCCTGACGAAGGCGCGCGCCAGCGCCACGCGGCGCTGCTGTCCGCCCGAAAGCTGCGTCGGATAGGCGTCGAGCAGCGCGCCCAACTGCATGTCGCGGAGCAGCTCCTCCGCCCGCCCCTCTTGCCGTGGCGGCGGCTCCAGCGCGAGGCGGACATTCTCGCGCACGCTGAGCCAGGGCATGAGCCGCGGCGTCTGGAAGACCATGCCGAGCCGACCCGCGGCGGCCGGGCCGCGCACGCTGCCCTCATAGGCGCGGTCGAGCCCCGCGATGATCGACAACAGCGTGGTCTTGCCGCAGCCCGACGGGCCGAGGATGCAGGCGAACTGCCCGGCCGGAACGGCGAAGCGCAGCGCCGAAATCGCCGCGACCTCGCGCCCCTCGCGGCGATAGGCCTTGCGCTCGACCGCGACCTCGAGCGCGATCATCGGCGCCAACCCGCGAGGCGGCGCTCGAGCGGCCGCATCAGCCAGCTCTCGACCGCGAGCACCACGGCGATGAAGCTCGCGCTGTAGGCGAGGATGTTGGTGATGTCGAAGAACTGGAAGTAGAGGTTGAGGCGGAAGCCCACGCCGTTGCTGCGGCCGATGAACTCGGCAACGAGCACGATCTTCCAGATCAGCGACAGGCCGGAACGCGTCGCCGCCATGAGATAGGGATAGAGCTGCGGCAGATAGACTCGGCGCAGGCGGCGCAGCGGCGGCAGATGCAGCACCTCGGCCACCTGCAGCAGCTCGCGATCGACGGCGCGCGCGCCTTCGCGCAGGATCGTCGCCGTGTTCGGCACCTTGTTGAGCGCCACCGCGACGATCGCCGCGACCTCGGTGAGGCCGCCCCAGATGTAGCAGAGATAGATGATGACCAGCGCAGGGATATTTAGGCCGAGCACGAGCCACAGATCGAAGAAGGCGTCGACGCCGCGGCTCTTGCCCATCAGGATGCCGGCGGCCGAGCCCACCACCATGGCCAGCGCGAAGCTCGCCGCGACCCGCAACAGCGTGACGCCAAGATCGAACGGCAATTGCCCGCTGACGACGAGCTTCGCCAGCGCTGCCGCCACCGCGCCGGGGCCCGGCAACAGCGGTGCCTTGGCCAGCCCGGCGACCGCCGACCACAGCACCAGAAAGCTCAGCGCCGACAGCCAACGCAGCCAGACATCGCCGAACCGCTGCACCGGCACGGACATCGGCGTCACGAACCGCCGGCGGCGGAGAAGGTCCCGGGCGGCACCCGGCCATTGGCCGGCGCTTCATCGATGCCGCCATAGGCGATGAGCAGATCCAGCAGGCGTTGCGCCGCCGCCGCCGGATTGCCTGCTTCGCCTTCACCCTCGGTGCCGCGGCGATAGGCATCGCGCAGCCGTTCGAGCACGGCCGGGCTTTCGGCGCCGGTCAACGGCGCGATCTTCTGCCATTCCTCGGCCGAGGCCGCGAGCCGATCGCGCGCCGCCTGGGCGGCTGCGAGGAAGCCCTTCACCGCTGCCGGATTGGTCTTCGCCCAATGCTCGCTGAACACCCAGCCGAGCAGCGGCGTGCGCGCCGGTAGTCCCAAAGCGGGCAGCATGTCCTCGACGCGCACCAGCTCGGTATAGCCTTGCTGCGGCAGGCGCGCATTGTATTGCCAGAAATTGATCGCCGCCGGGATCTCGCCCTTCTCGAGCGTCGCGAGCAGCAGGGGCGGCGCGGCGAAAACCGGATCGGCATCGTGTGCAAGGTCGATGCCCGCCGTCTTCTTGGCATAGGCGCGCAGCACCAGCCAGCTCTTATCGACCGGCCCGCCGGCAATGCCGATCTTGTGTCCCTTGAGATCGGCGACCGTCTTGATGCCGGAATCGGCGCGCACGATCAGGCCGCCGGTGGCATGCGAATGCGGCACGAAGGTGTCGTCGCCGCCCAGCGAGCGCCGGCGCGCCACCCAAAGCCAGTCCGTCAGGATGACATCGACGGTGCCGCCCTGCAGCGCGACGGCGGCGCCATCCTTGCCGGCGAGCTCGACGGGCGCGACGACGATGCCATGGGCGCGGTCGAGCCCGTGCCGGCGCATCACGTCGAGCTCCCAGTTGACGGTGCCGAATTTGAGCACGCCGACACGCACCACCGGCAGCTCCGCCGCGCGGCCCGGCGCGGCCAAGCCGATCGCAAATAGAAGGGCGAGCATGGTCAGCCCGACCGATGCAAGCGCTCGCCGCGCCGCGTATCCTCCCTTTATCATGGCCTCATCGTCCCGCCTCTGCCCGCGCGCGTCAACCCGCGCAGAAACCGCCCGTGCCATACGCTAGTCCTCGCTCAAGTCGCGCAATGTCAGATGCTCGAGGATCTCGGGCTGGCGCGGCGGCAGGTACGTGACGCCCTCGGCCTGCGCCAAGGGCGCGACCTTGTTCTTTGCCAACAGCTCCTCGATGGCTTGGTTCACCTGGTCGACAAGGGCTTCCTCGCCGTCGCGGCCGACGAAGCCGATATTGAATCCCACCCGATCGTAGTAGTAGCCCGTCGGCTTGAGGCGCGTCGCCGGATGCGCCGCGCGGTAGGCATCGAAACGCCGGAGCTCGACGAGAGTGGCGTCATAGTCGCCTGCCTCCAGCCGCGGCAGCAGCTGATGGCGCCCCGGCACGAGATGGGTGATCCGCTCGACGTAAGCGCCATCGCGATAGAGCATCAAGATAGCGTCGGTGAGCGTTGCCGCTTCGGCGCCCAGCCGCATTCCCTCGAGATCGGCGAGGCTCGCGACGGGCTTGGTGACGTTGGGACCGAGGACGATGGTGAACGGGGCGTAAGTGAAGGCACGCGTCGGCAACAGCGCGCCGAGCGGCACCCGGCGCCGGCGATCCTCGGGCGCGGCGCCGTCGAAATCCGGCAGCCGCGCCGTTTGGACGCCGGGCTTGCCGAGGGCATCGCGCACCAAGGGATAGCCGCCGACGAGCTGGCAGCGCCGATCGGAGAGCAGCGCGTTCGCGCCGAGCACCGAGCTGTCATCGGGATCGATCGTGGTTTCGAACCACTGGATCCTCAGCGGCCGGCCGAGTTGCCGCGCGACCGCCCGCGAGACGGCGAGGACGAAGCCGCTGCCCTCGCCGCCGTGATGGACGGAATAGAGCGGGATGTCCTCGTCGAGGCAGATGGTCAGCGGCTCCGACGCCACCGCAGGCGCGATCGAGCCGTGCGGACCCGCCAACGCGATCGCCGCCGCCATCAACCGGCATCGCACCGTCCGCATCACTTTCCCCTGGTCTGGACGTAAGCCCAGATGTCGGCGATGTCCTCCTGCGTCAGCACGTCACCCCAAGGCGGCATGAGCCGGTCCTTGCCGTTGGTGACGGACTCGAAAAAGCGCTCGCGCTGATCGTGGGGAAAGGTACGCAGATCGAAGGTGACGTTGCCGGCGCTCACCATGTTGAAGCCGTGGCAATGCGAGCAGCGTTCGGCGTAGAGTTGCTTGCCGCGCTCCACTTGCTGCGGCTCTGCAGGATCATGGGTCGCTGTTTGCGTTGCCTGCTGCGCGGCGGCCGACAAGCCCGCTGCAAGCACGCCGGCAAAGACCAGCACTGTCAACCCGCGGTGATGCTTCATGGGGAAATTCCGGAAAAATCGGGGCCGCCCGGCGGCGGCCCCTTGCGCAACACAAAGCTATTTCTGCAACGCGAAAACCCAGAGCGAGCCGCCGGCGGGAATGTCCTTCAGCCGCTCGTCGCCCGAGAACAGCGAATAGACGCCGCCGATCCCGCTCGACACCGCCACATACTGCACTCCATCTTGCTCCCAGGTGATCGGCTGCCCCTCGATGCCGGAGCCGGTCTGGAAGTGCCACAGCTTCTTGCCGCTATCGGCGTCGAACGCCTCGAACTCGCCGGTGAGCTGACCGCTGAAGACGACGCCGCCCGCGGTCGCGAGCACGCCGGAGAAGCGCGGCAGCTCGCTCGGCGCTTCCCATTTGGCCTTGCCGGTCATCGGATCGATCGCCTTGAGATAGCCGCGCGGCGCGTCTTTACCGTCTTCGGTCTTCGGCCAGATCCAGCCCAGCGTCAGGTCCATGCCGAGATACCAGTCGCCGGCCTTGTAGTCGACCGGGATCGCCTTGTAGGGCATGCCGATGTTGAGGGTGTTGGCGTAGACGACTTCGCGCTTGGGATCGAAGGCGACGGGCTCCCAATTCTTGCCGCCGAGGATCGACGGCCAGAGCTCGACCTTCTCGCCGGCGATTGCCTTCGCCACCACATCCGTGTCGATCGGGCGTCCGGTCTTCATATCGATGCCTTTGGCCCAATTGACCTTCACATAGGGATGGGCGGCGAGAAGCTTCCCATCGGTCCGGTCGATGACATAGAAGAACCCGTTGCGGTTCGCATCCATCACTACCTTGGTCGGTTTGCCGTTGATCTTGAGATCGGCAAGCACCATCTCGGCGACGCTGTCGTAGTCGAAGGGGTCGTTCGGCGAGAATTGGAAATACCATTTGATCTTGCCGGTCTTGGGATCGAGCGCCAGCACCGAATCGGTATAGAGATTGTCGCCCTTGCGCAGCGCGGCATTGAAGGGACCGGGATTGCCGATCCCCCAATAGACCGTGTGCAAATCAGGATCGAAGGAACCGGTGATCCAGGTCGAGCCCCCGCCATGCTGCCAGGTGTCGCCCGGCCAGGTGTCGGAATGCGCCTCGCCCGGCGCCGGTACCGTGTAGGTGCGCCAGAGATGCTTGCCGGTCTCGGCGTCCCAGCCATCGATGAAGAGGCGCGTCCCGAACTCGGCGCCGGAGATGCCGGTGATGACCACGCCGTCGGCGACGAGCGGCGCGACCGTCATTGAATAGCCGGTCTTGAAATCGATGGCGTTCTGCTTCCACACCTCTTTGCCGGTTTTGGCGTCCAGCGCGATGACATTGGCGTCGAGCGTGGTGCGGAAGACCTTCCCCTCATAGAGCGCGGCGCCGCGATTGATGATGCCGCAACAGACGATGCGCGGCGTTTCCGGCGGATAATCGACCTTGGTCTTCCAGATTTGCCGCCCCGTTTTGGCGTCGACCGCCATGGTCGCGCTGTTGGTCGTCACGTAGAGCACGCCGTTGTAGACAATCGGCTGCGATTCTTCGGAGCGGTTGTCGTCGTAGCTGTAGTTCCAGACGGGAACCAGCTTCTTCACCGTCTCCTTGTTGATCTGGTCGAGCGTGCTGTACCGCTGCAGGCTGTAGCTCATGCCGTAGTTCAGCACGTCCTTCGTATCCTGCTGACCCTTGGCAAGATCTGCGGCGGTCTGCGCCGCGGCGCCGACCGGCACTAACGCCGCCATCACGGCGGCAACGAGTAATCCTCTCATGCGTCCTCCCCGGCGAATTGCGCCATCTCGGATTGTTCGTTCACGCCGAGGCGGACTTCCGAAACGCGCCCGGAAAGCCGATGCCTCGGGCCTCAAGGTGCCGCCGCCCTGAACGGGCGGAGGCTCCGCACCTCGGCGCGCTGCCTTCTTGCGGGCATTGCGCCGCAGGCTCGGATCTCGCGGCAGCCAGCAACGCGCCGGCCGCTCTCACTTGGCGCTGACGCGGCTCCGCCCGCTCAGGCGGCCAGGCCGCCTGCGCAGATCGGCAGGAAAAATGTTGATCGCGCCGCCACCGTTCCTCCCGTTTTTTGTACTAACGTCACAAGTGTCGTGACGAAATTAGTTGAAACGTATGCTTGCAGCCTCCCGCCCTGCTGTCAATGCCAGCAAGCCGGACAAGCCTGTGTAATCTTTGGCTATTCGGTAGCTCTCGTGGCACGGCCTCGGCGGGCGCGGTATGCAGCGCGAAACTCGGCCGCGTCCGGTGGCCCGCTTCCGATTGACAACGGTTTGGCGAACTCATACCGTTAACGGCAGGATCGGTGGCGTGCCTCAATTCATCGACCGGTCGGACGTGGAGGAAACAACAATGAAGTGGACGACCCCCCGCATCGTCGAAATCGCTGTTGGCCTGGAGATCAACTCCTACGCCTGCGCCGAGCTGAAATAGTCATTTTGGCGAACCGGGCCCGTGCCGGGCGAGCGCTCGGCAGGGCACGGTTGCAGGGAGCCGCCGTCCGGGGTGCGCTCGGTCGGCGTTCACGCCATCTTGCCACCTCGGGCATAGCGAACGGGGCGAGATGAGTAGTCATGTGCTGACACCGCAAGAGTTGGAAGCGGCGCTGCGCGCAATCGGCGCCGAGCGCTATCACAACCTGCACCCGTTCCATCGCCTGCTGCATGGCGGCAAGCTCGATCGTGGTCAGATCCAGGCCTGGGCGCTCAACCGCTACTACTATCAGCGGCAAATCCCGATCAAGGATGCGAGCCTGATCGCTCGGCTGCCGACGGCGGAACTGAGGCGCGCCTGGCGCTCGCGGCTGATCGACCATGACGGCGACGGCACCTCGCCCGGCGGCATCGAGCGCTGGCTCAAGCTCGCCGAGGGCGTCGGCCTTGATCGCGACTATGTCGAATCAACCGAGGGGATTCTGCCGACGACGCGTTTTTCCGTCGACGCTTATGTCAACTTCGTGCGCGAGCGCTCCGTCCTCGAGGCCATCGCCTCTTCGCTCACGGAGATGTTCTCACCGACCATCATCGCCGAGCGCGTCGAGGGGATGCTGCGCGGCTATCCCTTTATCACGCTCGACACCTTGGCCTATTTCAAGCCGCGCCTGTCGCAGGCGCCGCGCGACGCCGATTTCGCTCTCGCCTATGTCAAGGCCGAGGCGCGCACGGAAGCCGAACAACAGGCGGTGCTGAACGCGCTGCGCTTCAAATGCGGCGTGCTCTGGGCACAGCTCGACGGGCTTTATCTCGCCTATGTCGAGCCGCGGCTCGTTCCGCCCGGCAGCTTCGTGCCGGGACGCGACGGGGCCGGCCGATGAACCCCGCACCGGCGCGCGTCATCGTTGACGGCACCAGCCGGCTGCGCTTCGCCCCGCATGTAAAGTTCCGCCATGACGAGACGCGCGGCCGCTGGATCGTGCTGGCGCCCGAGCGCCTGCTGCTCCCGGACGATCTTGCCGTCGAGATCTTGCGGCTGGTCGACGGCTCGCTCAGCGTCGATGGCATTGTCGACGACCTTGCCCGGCGCTTCGAAGCGCCACGCGAGGTGATCGCCGTCGATGTCACCCGGATGCTGCAGGATCTCGTCGACAAGGCCGTGCTCGCGCCATGAGCGGCGAGGTCGGGCCGCCGCTGGCGCTGCTCGCCGAGCTCACGCATCGCTGCCCGCTGCGTTGCCCTTATTGCTCGAACCCGCTCGAGCTTGAGCGCGCCAGCGCCGAGCTCGACGAGGCGAGCTGGCGCCGCGTGCTGAGCGAAGCGGCGGCGCTCGGCGTGCTGCAAGTGCATTTCTCCGGCGGCGAGCCGCTGGTGCGGCGCGACCTCGCCGCTCTGGTGCGCCACGCCGGCGCGGCCGGGCTCTATAGCAACCTCATCACTTCGGGCGTGCTCCTCGACCGCACGCGGCTCGAAGAGCTGGTCGATGCCGGGCTCGAGCATGTTCAGCTAAGCTTTCAGGATACGCTGCCGGCGAGCGCCGACCGCATTGCCGGGCTCGCCGACGCGCATCGCAAGAAGCTCGCCGCCGCCGCGCTGGTGCGCGAGGCGGGCCTGCCGCTCACCGTCAACGCGGTGGTGCATCGCCAGAATCTCGAGCGGCTGCCCGACATGATCGAGCTCGCGCTTGCGCTCGGCGCCGGCCGGCTCGAGGTGGCGCATGTGCAATATTACGGCTGGGCGCTCGCCAATCGCCGCGCGCTCTTGCCCAGCATCGAGCAGCTCGAACGCGCCACCGAAACCGTCGAAAGCGCGCGCCGGCGGTTGAAGGGCGTGCTCACCATCGACTACGTCGTGCCCGACTACTACGCGCAGCGGCCGAAGGCCTGCATGGGCGGTTGGGGCCGGCAGTTCCTCAACGTATCGCCCGCCGGCACAGTGCTCCCCTGTCACGCCGCCGAGAGCCTGCCGGGCTTCGATTTTCCCTCGGTGAAGACGGCAAGCCTTGCCGAGATCTGGTATCGCTCCGAGGCGTTCAACCGCTTCCGCGGCACCGAGTGGATGCCCGAGCCCTGCCACTCCTGCGAGCGGCGCGAGATCGATTGGGGCGGTTGCCGCTGCCAAGCCTTTCAGCTGACCGGCGATTCCGCGCGCACGGATCCCGCCTGCGCACTCGCACCGGATCGCGCTCTGCTCGACGCGGCGCGGGAAAGGGACGCCGCGGCGCCGTTGCGCGAATTCCGCTATCGGCAGATCGGTGCGGTCCCCGCCGTCGAGACCCGCCGCGCGCCCTAAAAACAAGAATATCCTATAGTTTTCTATTATTTGGGAACGACCGCCGCAAAAAGCGGCCGCGCACTCTTTACGATCAATTTGTCGCGGATTTTCGGCTTTTTATGCCGCTCCCGCTTTCTTCCCGGTCGCGCCTGCATCATCCTTTGAGCGCATTTCCGCTGAAGGAGAGCCCCTATGTGGCAGTACGCACCGGCGAC
>DATIYL010000259.1:0-14076 GCA_035517635.1 Allostellaceae bacterium
CGCCGAGCGCGGGGGAGGCGTGCCCGGCAAGGCCTTCATCGATCCCGTGTGGAACGGCATGGTGCATTGGCACTCCGTGACCACGCTCGAGCACGCCCGCGCTCAGACGCGCGAGGCGATCGCGGCACAGCTGTTGGCCGCGGCGGACGGCGCGCAGCGGCTTTCCGCCTTCGACGCGCTGGCGCCGAAAGAGGCGGCGTGATGCGCGGTTTTGCCGGCAAGGGCGCCTTCGTCACCGGTGGCGCCAGTGGCATCGGCTTCGCGCTGGGGCGCGCCTTTGCCGCCGAAGGCATGAAAGTGATGCTCGCCGATATCGAGCAAGCCGCGCTCGACAAGTCCGTGGCAGCGCTGCGAGAGACAGGCGCCGAGGTGCGGGGGCTCGTTTGCGACGTTGCCGATCGGGCCTCGGTCGAGCGCGCGGCGGTCGAGACCGTGGCGGCCTTCGGCAAGGTCCACGTCCTCTGCAACAATGCCGGGATCGGCACCGGCGGCCCGATGGAGCTGATCTCGCCCGGCGATTGGGAATGGACGATCGGTGTCAACCTGATGGGCGTGATCCATGGCATCGCCGCGTTCCTGCCGCACATCAAGACGCATGGCGAAGGCGGCCATGTCGTCAATACCGCGTCGATGGCGGGGATGGTGAGCTCGCCGCTGATGGGACCTTACAATGCGACCAAATTCGCCGTCGTGTCGCTGTCCGAGACGCTCGCCGCCGAACTCGCCGGCAGCAGCATCGGCGTCAGCGTGCTGTGTCCGGGGTGGGTCGACACGCGCATCAATGAGAGCGCGCGCAACCGCCCGTCACGCTTCGGGCCGGCGCCTCAGCCGCTGCCGGCCGCGCGCGAGCGCATGGCGCAGGTGGCGGAACTGCTGCGCCAGGGCATGAAGCCCGACGAAGTCGCGGCGCGCGTCATGGCGGCGATCCGCGACAACGACCTTTACGTCTTCACCCATACCGCGATGCGCGGCGCGGTCGAGGACCGCTTTCGCCGCATCCTCGCTGCTTACGACAAGGCCGCCCGGTTCGGCGCATAGGAGGGCAGGATGAAATTCGGCATCTTCTACGAGCATCAGATCCCGCGCCCCTGGCACGAGGGTGACGAGCACCGCATCTATCGCGAGGCGCTCGACCAGGTGGAGCTTGCCGACCGCATCGGCATCGACCACGCCTGGGAGGTCGAGCACCATTTCCTCGAGGAGTATTCCCATTCCTCGGCGCCGGAGGTCTTCCTCGCGGCCTGCTCGCAGCGCACGAAACAGATTCGCCTCGGCCATGGCATCGTGCTGATGCCGCCCAACTACAACCATCCGGCCCGCGTCGCCGAGCGCATCGCGGCGCTCGATCTCGTCTCCGACGGCCGCGTCGAGTTCGGCACCGGAGAATCGTCGTCGATCATGGAGCTGGGCGGTTTTCGCGTTCCGGTCGACGAGAAGCGAAAGATGTGGACCGAGGCGGTCGAGCAATGCCTCAACATGATGGTGATGAACCCCTATCCCGGCTTCGACGGCAAATATTTCTCGATGCCGTGCCGCAATGTTGTGCCGAAGCCGTTGCAGAAACCGCACCCGCCGGTCTGGGTCGCCTGCTCCAACCGCGAGACGATCAAGCTTGCCGCGCGGCTCGGCATCGGCGCGCTCACCTTCGCCTTCGTCGATCCCGCCGAGGCGAAGCAATGGGTCGACGATTACTATCGCATCTTCAAGGAGGAGTGCGTGCCGATCGGCCACGCGGTCAATCCCAATGTCGCGATGGTGACGGGCTTCTCCGTGCATCCCGATCGCGACGAGGCGGCGCGGCGCGGCGAGGACGGCTTCCGCTTCTTCGGCTATGCGCTGGCGCACCACTATATCTTTGGCGAGCACAAGCCGGGCCGCACCGACATCTGGGCGAATTTCGAGAAGGCGCGCCCGGTGCTGCCGCCCGCCGGCGCCAATCGCGGCATCGGCACGCCGGAGGATCTGCGCCAGCACCTCGCCGCCTTCGAGGCCGCGGGCGTCGATCAGGTCGCGTTCATACAGCAGGGTGGCCGCAACCGGCATGAGCATATCTGCGAATCGCTCGAGCTCTTCGCCGCCGAAGTCATGCCGGAATTCAAGGAGCGCGAAGCGGTGCGGCAGCGCGCCAAGGCCGAAGCGCTCGCCCCCTATGTCGAGCAGGCGATGGCGCGCAAGCGCGTGATGCCGGCGCTCGCCGATAGCGAGATTCCGAGCTTCGTCGCTCTCGGCCGACAGATCGCCGAGCAGGGCAAGGAAACGGAGCAGCAGCGGCAGAACCGCGCCAAATGGTCGGCGACCTCGCAAGTGCCGCTGAGCGATCCGCTGAAAGGCAAGGCACCGGCGGCCGAGTAGCCGCGCTGTCAGCGTCGAACCGCCGCCGGGCTCGTGGGCGCCCGCAGCGGCGGCGCGCGGTTGACGAGGAAAATGCCGATGGCGACCAGCACGAGTGCCGCCGCGAGCGCCCAGCTCACGGGCTCGCCAAGCAGCAGTGCGCCCGCCATCAACCCGAAGATCGGGGTGAGGAACGCGAACGAGGAAAGCCGTCCCGCGGGGTAGCGCGAGATCAGCCAGAACCAAGCGAGATAGCTGACAAAGGCGACGACGACGATTTGATAGGCGAGCATGCCGAGGACGAGCGGCGTCGGCGCGACGAGGCCGGGCTCGCCCAGCGCCCAGGACAGCGCCGGCAGGCCGATGGCGGAGACGCAGAGCTGGTAGAGCAGCGTCTTGTGCGGCGGCAGCCGCGCGAGCCGGGTCGCCTTGACGATCACCGTGGTGGCGCCCCAGAGCGAAGCGGCGATGAAGGCCATGCCGTCGCCGAGCAACTCGCGGTAGGTGGGAAAGCGGAGCGCGTCGGCGAAAGCAAGCGCGACGCCGGCAAAGGCGGCGGCGAGGCCGAGGACCTGCTGTGGCCGGAGCCGCTCTCCGGGCACGACGAAATGCGCGCCGATGGCGACGAAGAAGGGCGCGGTGTAGAGAAAGAGCACCGCGCGAGGCGCTGGTGAAGACCAGGCCGCCATAGAGAAAGACGAACTCGGCGCCGAAGAGCAGCCCGATGAGCATGCCGAGGCCGAAGCTACCATCGCGCGCGAGCAGCCGAACGCCGCGATGCGCCGACCATGCCCACACCAGCACCGCCGAGCCGAGCGAGCGCAGGCCGGCTTGCAGCATCGGCGAGATCCCGGCATTGGCGAGCTTGATCGCCACCTGGTTCACGCCCCAGCAGGCGCAGAGCAGCACCATCAGGAGTACGGCGGCGGCATCGAGTTGCTGGCGGCGGTCGGACATCGGGCGCGGAGGGTCGCCCGCCGTCCCGCGAAGCGCAATCGGTTTCGACTTCGCGCCCTCAATAGGCGTTGCGGTGCACGAATCCCGTGATCAGGGTGCGCAGCAGGATGGCGACGTCGAAGCGCAACGACCAATTCTCGATGTAGTAGAGATCATACTTGACGCGCTGGTGCATCGCCTCGACATCGGCCGTTTCGCCGCGCCAGCCATTCACCTGCGCCCAGCCAGTGATGCCCGGTTTCACGCGATGGCGGCGGAGATAGCCGTCGATGAGCTCGGCGTAGTACTCGTTATGGGCGATGGCGTGCGGCCGCGGCCCGATCAGCGACATGTCGCCCTTCAGCACATTGATGAGCTGCGGCAGCTCGTCGAGGCTGGTGCGGCGCAGGAAGCGGCCGATGCGGGTGACGCGCGGATCGTCGCGGCGCGCCTGGGGCGCGGCCGGGTCGCTCGCGGCATTGACAAGCATCGTGCGGAATTTGAGCACGGTGATCGGATTGTTGTTGAAGCCGAAGCGCTGCTGGCGGAACAGCGCCGGACCGCGGCTGTCGAGGCGCACAAGCAGGGCCAGCAACAGCATCAGCGGGCCGAACAGCAGCAGCAGCAGCATGCTCAAGGCGATGTCCTCGGCTCGCTTCAGCACCGCGCCCCAGCCGGAAAGCGGCCGCTCGAAGACGTTGATCATGAACGTCTCCTGCAGCACGGTGAGCCGGCGCGGCGGGATCGGCAGGTCGGAGAGGTCCGGGCAGAGATTGACGTTGACCGGCAGCTCGCCGAGCTTGCGCAGCACGGCAGAGAACTCGGCGTCGCGCCGCTCCGGCAGATGCACGATGATCTCGTCGATGCGCGTCTTGCGTGCGAGCCGGAGCAGCCCCGCGACCGTCGCATCGCAGGCAACGCCCGTGTCCACCGCCGTGAGGCGCGGCGCGAAGATGCCGATGACATGCACCTCCGGGTCGCCCGGCCAGGTGATCTGCTGCATGACCTGTTGGGCGAAGGGCTCCTGGCCGACGATCGCGACATTGATCGACAGCGTGCCGCTGCGCCGCCTGAGGCCGATATAGGCGGCGAGCGCGGCGCGCGCGGCGCCCGAAAATCCGACGCCCACCAGGAACCAGGAACCGATCCAAAGCCGCGAATACTGGAGCGAGATCTTGTCGAAGAACGCGATCGCCAGCAGGATCGCGATGCCGACAGCCCAGCCGCCGACCACCTTGACCGTCTGCCGCCGCCAGTTCCGCAGATCGGCCAGATCATAGGCGTCGATGATGGTCATCACATTGGCGATGACCACGGTGCCGAGCGCCAGCATCAGCCCATGGCGAAACTCGATCGAGAAGCTCTGGTAGCGGACGATGTAGGTGAGCAACCCGGCGAACGGCACGCTGATGATGTCGACCGCCCGCAGCAGCCCGCGCGAGAGGGCGAGCAACTCGTGCCGGACGACGCGTGAGCGTTCCGTGTCCCTCCGGCGCGTGCCGAAGGGCGTTGGACCCGACAGTGAAAGTTGCGCCATTTCTGATCCGCCCGCCTTTGCCTCGTCGCTACAGGGGCGCCGCTATGCTGCCCGGCCGCGATGCGAACGCTGCAACTGCGGTCTCCTCTCTATCACGGGGTCGTGGGTTGAATGAAAAGGCGCGGAATGTGTCTGGCGTGCAACTCAACACCAAGAGGTTGGAAAGGTTCCTCCTAAAGAAATCTGAGATACGGCCCTGCGGCGGAGCAGGCGCCGCGGGCGCGGCTCTCGCCCCCGGGTGGGGTCGGACAGAGGGCAAAATCGCCCTGGTTTAGGGTCGACCGGGCTCGGCCTTGGGGCCGAGCGTCACGTAGGGCGCTTTGGCGGCGGGATCGACGACGAGCTTCGTCCACATGCCGGCTTGGCCGTGGCCGGGCACGCCGCACAGGAAATCGTAATCGCCGGCCGTCGTCGCCGTGAACGTCAGCGTGTCGGTTTTGGGCGAGGGGATGCCCTGGTCGGGATTGTCGGTATAGGCGCGCGGGATCGCAACGTCTTCGACGCCGGCATGATCGGGAAAGTGGCCTGGGAGGAAGCGTTTCGTCACCACAAGGCTATGCGGCAGCATCGCGTCGTTATTCTTGAAATGGATGTCGACAGTCCAGCCTACCGGAACCACGACGGTCATGTCCCCGATGAAGTAACCGTTGAAGTTGAGCGCCCCGTTATTGGCATTGAAGCCGGCGACGACGTCGAGGGTAACGTGCTTTGCCGGCGCATCGATCTTCATCCAGCTCGGCGTCTGCTGGTTGGACTGTGCCGGTGCCGGCGGCGCGAGCAGCAGCAAGGCGAGAAGCGCCGGAGCGGCGAGACGACCGATCATGTTGGAAATGTCCGAAAGGTTCGAGAGAGAAACGATGCAGCGGCGCCGCCTGCGCGGCGCCGCTACCAGGAGCCTCAGTCGAGGCCGAAGACGATCACCGAGGTGCCGTATTTGTAGTTGAGCTGGAAATTGCCGCCCGCAGCGACGGCGATATAGGGCTTGCCGCCGATCTCGAACGCCATCGGGGCGGCGTTGACACCGGCGCCGGCCTCGAACGACCACAACATCTTGCCCGACTTGGCGTCATAGGCCGCGAAGGTCCCATTGCCCTGGCCGGTGAAGACGAGATCGCCCTTGGTGGTGAGCGCGCCGCCGATCATCGGTTGCTCGGTCTTCTCCTGCCAGGCGACCTTGCCGGTGTCGACATTGACCGCCGAGATATTGCCGTACTGCTTCTCGGTCGGGATGGCGACGAAGGCGCCGCCGAGCCACATGCCCGGCGCCTGGGAGTAGCGCTTGCGGTAATCGTCCCAGGTCTCGTGCTTGACGATGTAGTTCATCGGCTGGTGCAGGTTGACGCAATAATCGAGCCGCGTCCCGGGATTGAAGGCGCAGGACGACCATTCGACGCCGCCATTGGCGCCGGGCAGCATGCGCGTTCCCTGCTCGGTCGGCAGCGCGAACAGGTTCTCCTGCGGCACCATCGACTCCGAGCGGCGGATCAGCTTGCCCGTGTCGCGGTCGAGGACATAGACCCAGCCGGTCTTGCCCGCCTGGATCACTGCATCGACCATCTTGCCGTTCGGCCCGCGGACCTCGGCCAGGATCGGCGGCGAGACCTCGTCGAGATCCCAGACGTCGTGCGGAAGCACCTGATAGGCCCATTTGAGCTTGCCGGTATTGGCGTCGACAGCAACGATGCTGTCGCTCCAACGATCGTCGCCGGGCCGGTCCATGCCGTCGAGATCGGGCGATGGATTGCCGACCGCACCGAAGACAAGGCCACGCCGGGCATCGACGGCGTCGGTCGTCCAGTTGCCGGCGCCGCCATGCATCCAGCTGTCTTTGTCCTTGCCCGAGGCGATCGCCGCCTTCTCCGCGGCGACGTCGCGATGCAGGTCGTTGATGCCGTCGGCCTTGGTGCCGAAGGTGCCTTCCCAGCCCTTGGTGCCGTCGGGGTTGACGTCATCGGGGCTCGGAATGGTGTGCCAGCGCCAGACCAGCTTGCCGTCATCGATATTGTAGGCGCTGATGAAGCCGCGAATGCCGTATTCGCCGCCGGCGATGCCGATGATCGCCATGTTCTTATAGACCGTCGGCGCCGAGGTCAGGGAGTAGCCGACCTGCGAATCCGCCACTTCGGTATCCCAGATCTTCTCGCCGGTCTTCTTGTTGAGGGCAACGAGATGGGCGTCGAGCGTGCCGAACAGCACCTTGTCGCCGACGACGACCACGCCGCGATTGTTGGGACCGCAGCAGAAGTAGTTTGCCCCCAACTTGTACTGGTAGTGCCAGAGCTCCTTGCCGTTCTTCGCATCGACCGCGAAAACATGGTCATAGGGCGTAGTGACGTACATGACGTCCCCATCGACGATCGGCGTGTTCTCGAACGAGCCGATGACGCCGGTTTGGAAGATCCACTTCACATGAAGCCGATGCACATTGCTGGCATTGATGCCGGTGCCGGGCCAGTAGCGCATCTCGCCGAGATCGCCGCCGTAGTTGACCCAATCCTTGGCCTGATCGCCCGCTTTCTGCAGCTCCTCCCAGGTAGCGGCCTGGCTCGCCCCTGCGAGCCCGGCGAAGGCCAGCGCCGCACCGGCCATGAGCCACCGACTCCCACTGCTTTTCCGCCGCATGTTTCACTCCCCAATGGCAGATCTTGTTCTTGCCCGAAGGTCGATCGCGGCTTCGCTGGGAAATTGTGCTCTCAGGTAGAGCGGCACGCCGTCCTAGAAGCGCCGGAATCGCCTGGACACGAGGCTATACTCGTATGACGGGTAGCGTCCAGCGCGATCGTTGCGCAGGCAGATCGAGAACGATCGCGGCGCTACGGGGATCGCTCCGCCGCCGGACCGATGGCCATCGCTCAGCTATTGCGTGTGCGCCTTGAGCGCGGCGGCGAGCCGGCGCAGTTTCGCTTCGTCATAGACAAGGCGCCGGCAAAGCCCTGCAGCCGTGTCGTCGGCATCGTCGAGCGCTGCGAGATTCTGCCGCCGCGCCTCCTTGATCGCCGCCGCCTGCTGCTGCGCGTCGGACGTCCCTTGCTGCTCCGCGGCGTCGAGCTTGCGGCTGTCTTCGGCCACCACATCGGCCAGAACATGCGAACGTATGATCTGATCCTTGATGCCCTTGAGCAGCACGCGCCTCAGCACGTTGCCGCGCTCGACCATGCCGGAGACGACGAGGAGCGCGGTCTCCCCCGTTACCGGGCCATTCTTCGCCGTGAAGTCGGCGATCTCGCGCTCGCCCATGGCCGGCGAATTCTCGGACGCGGTGAGAAAATCGACGAGATGGCGCGCCGCGAGATTCTCGTGCCAGGCGTTTTCCGGCTCCGGCGTGGCGCCGGGCCACAGCATCCCCGGCTCGAGCGGTCCGGCGAACGGGGTATCGCACGGCCATTCGGAGAGCGCATGGGGCGGTCCTTTCGCGACCGCCGGCCAAGCGAGGAGGAGTGTGAGAGAAAGAGGGAGAAAGAGCGGCGCTCGGCGCATTGGCGGCATCGGTGATGGAAATTCGCTTCGGGCGTGTCTACTGTTGGGCCGCTCTCTACCTTCTGTCAATCGCCCCTTGCCGATGATCCTCCGCCTTCTGCTGCTGCTGTCGCTGCCGCTCTTGCTGGCGGGCGTCGTGCGCGCCGCGCAGACGGCGCCGAGCGAGGCGGAGATGGTGCGGCTGTGCCGCGCCCAACTCGAGGATCGTCTCTTCTCCGGCGGTGCGCATGGCGATGCTTTCGTCACCGCCAAATCCGTGGAGCGTCGTTCCGACAGCGTTATCGTGACCCTCGACCTCGCGTCGGGCGAAGGCCGCGCCGTCAAGGGCAGCTGCATCTTCCGCGACGGCAAGCTGTTCGATGTGAAATAGCGCGTCGTGCGCCCGTGGCGCCGTCTTCCGGCGCTATTGTCCGGGCTCGCCGGTGTCGGGCACGAGGCCCGCGGCCCTGATGCCGGAAACGGCGCAGGCCTCGTCCTGCTCGGAAACATCGCCGCTGATGCCGACCGAGCCGATGATGTCGCCGCTGCTGTCGCGGATCAGCACGCCGCCCGGTGCCGGCACGATGCGTCCTTCCGAGGCGGCGACGATGGCGCCGATGAAGGCCGGCTGCGCCGCCGCGCGACGCGCGAATTCGCGGCCGCCGAAGCCCATGCCGAGAACGCCCCAGGCCTTGCCGCCGGCGATCTGCGGCCGGAGCAGGCTGGACCGGTCCTCGCGCTTCAAGGCGACGAGATGGCCGCCGGCATCGAGGACCGCGACGGTGAGCGGCTTCAGCTTGAGGCTTCGCCCATGCTCCAACGCCTTGTCGACGATGACCGAGGCTTGGGCGAGGGTAACATTCGTCATGGCCGGTTTCTCCCGAGGTTCAGGTGAGGGCGCCGGAGCGTTTCAGCGCATCGATCTCGTCGGACGTCAGCCCCCATTGGGCGAGCGAGGCGTTGCCGCGCTCGCCGGGAAGCTCCGGCGGGGTTGGCTTTCCTGAGGGCGTCCGGCTGAAGCGCGGCGCCGGCGCCGGCTGGACGATGCCGTCGACCTCGACGAACGTGCCGCGCGCGATGTTGTGCGGATGGGCGGGCGCCTCGTCGAGGCTGAGCACCGGGGCAAAGCAGGCATCGCTGCCTTCGAGCAGCCGGCACCATTCCTCGCGCGTCCGCGTCTTGAAGCGCGCTTGCAGCTTCGCTTTGGCCTCGGGCCAGCGCTTGCGGTCGAGCTTTGCCGGCATCTCGCCGGGATCGATCTCCATGCGGCGCAAAAACTCCGCTAGGAATTTGTCCTCGATCGCCGCGAGCGAGATGTACGTGCCGTCCTTGCATTCATAGACGTCGTAGAAGAAGGCGCCGCTGTCGAGCACGTTCTCGCCGCGCGTCAGGCTCATCTGGCCGGCGGCGCGCAGCCCCCAGAACATGGCGGCAAGCGAGGCGGCACCGTCGACCATGGCGGCGTCGACCACCTGGCCCTTGCCCGAGCGCTGCGCGGCGATGATGCCGCAGGCGACGCCGAACGCCAGATAGAGGGCGCCGCCGCCGAAATCGCCGACCAGATTCAAGGGCGGGGTCGGCGGCGCGCCGGCGCGGCCGATCGAATGCAGCACACCGGCAAGCGCGATGTAGTTGAGGTCGTGGCCGGCCGCCTGCGCCAGCGGGCCCTCCTGGCCCCAGCCGGTCATGCGGCCGTAGACCAGCCGGGGATTGCGGGCAAGGCAGGTCTCGGGCCCGAGGCCGAGGCGCTCCATCACGCCGGGGCGGAAGCCTTCGATCAGCGCATCCGCCGTATCGGCGAGGCGCAGCACGAGATCGACGCCGTCGCGCCGCTTGAGATCGACGGCGATGGCGTGCCGGCTGCGCTGCGTCACCGAGAAGCGCGCCGCGCCGGGAAGACCGAGCCCGCTCGGCTCCTGCCGGTCGACGCGCAGCACGGTGGCGCCGAGATCGGCGAGCAGCATGGCGCACATCGGCGCCGGCCCGATCCCGGCCATCTCCACGATCTTCAGCCCTGCGAGCGGCCCCATGCGACGCCTCCCTGTCCTTCGCGCGACCTTATCGCGCCCGGGCCGGGCCGGGCGAGAGGATTTGTCGGCGTCCCGCGTCGCTCCGTTGCAATCGGCGCCAAAGCTGTCTTAGGGTGAAAGCCCAAGCGCGGCGCCAGGCCGCCCGGAACGAGAGGGAGGAGGGTGGCGATGCCCCAAGCGAAATGCCTCGACGGCAAGGTGGTCGTCGTGACCGGCGCCGGGCGCGGCATCGGCCGCGAGATTGCGCTGCTCGCCGGCCGCGAGGGCGGCAAGGTGGTGGTGAACGATCTCGGCGCCGGCGCCGATGGCGAGGGCAATCCCGATACCGGTCCGGCGCAGAGCGTCGTCGACGAGATCCGCGAGGCCGGCGGCAACGCGGTGGCGAATGCCGACAGCGTCGCCGAGCCGGTCGGGGCCGAACGCATCATCCGCACTGCGCTCGATGCCTTCGGCCGCATCGATTGCGTCGTCAACAATGCCGGCATCCTGCGCGACCGCATCTTCCACCGCATGTCGACCGTGGACTGGGATCTCGTCCTCAAAGTCCATCTGATGGGGAGTTTCTATGTCGCGCGCGCCGCCGCGGCGCATTTCCGCGATCAGGAGGGCGGCTCCTACATCCACTTCACCTCCACCTCGGGCCTCATCGGCAATTTCGGCCAGGCCAATTACGCCGCCGCCAAGCTCGGCATCGTCGGCCTGTCGAAATCGATCGCGCTCGACATGGCGCGCTACCGTGTGCGCTCCAACTGCATCTCGCCTTTCGCCTGGAGCCGGCTCATCGGCACCATCCCGACCGACACGCCGGAACAGGCCGCGCGCGTCGAGCGCATCAAGACCGCGACGGCCGAGAAGATCGCGCCGCTCGCCGTCTACCTCGCCAGCGATCTCTCCCGCGATGTCACCGGCCAGATCTTCGCCGTGCGCCGCAACGAGATCTTCCTGATGAGCCAGCCGCGGCCAATCCGCTCGATCCATCGCGGCGAAGGTTGGACGCCGCAGGCGATCGCCGAGCATGGCATGCCGGCGTTGAAGGCTTCGTTCTTCCCGCTCGAGCGTTCGGGCGACGTCTTCACCTGGGATCCCGTTTGAGGGGAGCGGCCGATGGCGATCGACTATCAGCGACTGAAGAATTGGCCCTTCCCCGAGATCGAGCACAGCTATCGCGCCAAGGACACCATGCTCTACGCGCTGGGCTTGGGCTACGGCGCCGATCCGATGGACCGCAACCAGCTGCGCTTCCTTTATGAGGAAGGGCTGAAGGCGCTGCCGACGATGGCGGTGGTGCTGGCGCTGCCGGGGCAATGGTCGAAGGATCCCGAGACCGGCATCAACTGGAAAATGGTGCTGCATGGCGAGCAAGGGCTGGTGCTGCACCGGCCGCTGCCGCCCGCCGGCACGGTGGTTGCGCGCACGGTGATCGACGAGATCATCGACAAGGGTGCCGGCAAAGGCGCGCTCGTCTATTCCCATCGCGACATCCGCAACAAGGAGACAGGCGAGCTCTTGGCCTCGCTTGCCTCGACCAGCTTTCTGCGCGGCGACGGCGGCTTCGGCGGGCCGAGCGGACCGACCAAGCCGGTGCATGCGCTGCCCGAGCGCGCGCCCGACCTCGTCGCGGACATTGCCACCTTGCCGCAGGCAGCGCTGATCTATCGCCTCAGCGGCGATTACAATCCGCTCCACGCCGATCCCGAGATCGCCAAGGCCGCGGGCTTCCCGCGACCGATCCTGCACGGGCTCTGCACCTTCGGCGTCGCCGGCCACGGGTTGCTGCGCACGATTTGCGACTACGATCCGGCGCGGCTGAAGCGCATGGAGGTGCGCTTCTCGGCGCCGGTCTTCCCGGGCGAGACGATACGCACCGAGATCTGGCGCGAAACCGGCGGCCGTTTCGGCTTCCGTTGCAAGGTGGTGGAACGCGACGTGATCGCCATCAACAACGGGCTGGCGGAGGTGGCTTAGCCGCCTGACAGCGAGCCCTGCAGCACCCCCCACCCCAACCCTCCCCCTCAAGGGGGGAGGGGGAGATGAGAGAGGAGAGCATGGTCGGTATCGCATCTTTCGGCGGCTACATTCCGCGGCGGCGCTTGAGCCGCAAGGCGATCGTCGATGCCAATGGCTGGTTCAACGCCGGTCTGCGCGCCTATGCCAAGGCGGATCGGGCGATCTGCGCCTGGGATGAGGACAGCGTGACCATGGCGGTCGAAGCGGCGCGCGATGCGCTCGCCGATGCGCCGCGCGACGGCTTTCGCGCGCTTTATCTTGCCACCACCTCGGCGCCGTTCGAGGACCGGCAGAATGCCGGCATCGTGGCACAAGCGCTGCGCCTCGGCGCCGAGCTCAACACCATGGATGTCGGCGCCTCACAGCGCGCCGGCACCACCGGCCTCATCGCGGCGCTCGATGCCGTGGCGGCGCGCGGCGGACCCGTGCTCTATCTCGCCGCCGAGAAACGCCGCGCTGCCGCGGCGAGCCCGGCCGAGCTGCTCTATGGCGACGGCGCCGCGGCGCTCATCCTCGACCGCGCCGACGGTGTCGCGCGGTTCCTCGGCAGCCGCTCCGCCTCGGTCGATTTTGTCGACCATTACAAGGGCAAGGGTCGCGAGTTCGATTATGGCTGGGAGGAGCGCTGGATCCGCGACGAGGGCTTTCTCAAGATCGTGCCGCCGGTGATCGCGGGCGCGCTCGCCGAAGCGGGCGTGAAGGCGGCGGACATCGCGCATTTCTGCCTGCCCTGCACCTTGCCGCGGGTAGCGCAGGCGATCGCCAAGCAGGTAGGGCTGTCCGAGAGCAGCATCCGGACCAATCTCGACGGCGCCTGCGGCGATACCGGCACGGCGCATCCGCTGGTGATGCTGGTGCATGCGCTGCAGGAGGCGAAGCCCGGCGAGCGCATCCTGGTGGCAAGCTTCGGCAATGGCTCGGACGCGCTTGTCTTCGAGGCGACCGGCGCGTTGCCGGCCATGCAGCAGAAGCGGCGCGGCATCATCGGCTCGCTGCGCCAGCGCAAGGAGGAGGCGAACTACGCCAAGTATCTCGCGACCAACGATCTCGTGAAGATGGAGCGCGGCTTGCGCGCCGAGGTCGACAAGCAGACGCCGCTGACGACGCTCTATCGCAAGAAGGACATGTTGCTGTCGCTCGTCGGCGGCCGCTGCGAGCGTTGCGGCACGGTGCAGTTCCCCAAATCCAACATCTGCGTCAACCCGAATTGCCGCGCCATGCACAGCCAGGTCGATCAGCCTTTCTCCGAGTTCAGCGGCAAGATCATGTCGTTCACCGCCGATAATCTCACTTATTGTCCGGAGCCGCCGGCGCACTACGGCATGGTGCAGTTCACCGAAGGCGGGCGGATGATGGTAGACTTCACCGAGGTCGATGCCGGGGAGGTCGAGGTCGGCATGCCGATGCGCATGGTCTTCCGCATCAAAGAGGTCGATCCGGCGCGCGGCTTCACCAAATACTTCTGGAAGGCGGCGCCGGCGGGCGGCGCCAAGGAGGTCTGACGATGGCAAAGGGAATCCGGGACAAGGTCGCTATCCTCGGCATGGGCTGCTCTAAATTCGGCGAGCGTTGGGACCGCGAAGCCGACGATCTCATCGTCGAGGCCTATGAAGAGGCGATCGCCGATGCCGGCATCGAGACCAGCCAGATCGAAGCCGCGTGGTTCTCGACGGCGATCGAGGAACAGCATGTCGGCAAATCCGGCGTGCCGCTGGCGACGGCGCTGCGCCTGCCTTACATCCCGGTGACGCGCGTCGAGAATTTCTGCGCCTCGGGATC
>DATIYL010000260.1:0-7759 GCA_035517635.1 Allostellaceae bacterium
GTCTATTTCTTCCCCGCCGGCATCGTCGGCAAGCTGCGCGAGCGGGCCCCATAACGTATAGCGTTCTTTACATATGATTTAATTCTCCCTAAGGTTGCGGTGCGTCCCGGGGGCGGGTGCGCGAACGGGGGGAGAATGTTCATGACTGCCGTTTGGCAAAGAGCGGCCGCACTTTCGGGTCTGTTTTTTCTCGCCGCCTGTGCCGGCAGCGTCTCGACGCCAGTCTCGGTCCAGGAGATGGCGCCAGCCACAAAGCAATCCATCCATGTCCTCGATGTCACGGCCGAAGCTCAGCCCGGCGTCGTCATGCAGCCCTATGAGCTCGAGCGGATCGTGTCCTTCGTCAAGGCCGACCTGACGGTCGCCGATACGCACGGTGCCGCGCAGCCGGCCGCCGCCGCTGCCGATCCGCCTGCGAAGGTCAAGCTCGTCTTCACCCAATACGACAAGGGCAGTGCGTTTGAGCGCTTCATGCTGGCCGGGCTCGGCCAGATCAAGATCGATGCGGACGTGATCTTTCTCGATGCGAACACCGGACAGCAACTCGGCAAATACCAGGTCTCCAAGGACTTCGCCTTTGGCGGGGTCTATGGCGGGTCGACGACGATCGAGGACGTCGAACAAGGATTCGCCAAATCGGTGGCGGCGATCGTAAAGCCGAGCACGTGAGGAGGCGCCCCCGGCAGGTCGGAAGCCGTGCCTAGCGCTTGGCGCCAGAACTCCGTCAGCTTCGCTGCCATCAGCGCGGCATCATCGAGCGCGGCGAGGAAGAGGCTGAAAGGCGTCGGCGGCCGAGGCGGCAGCTCAGCCGTGGTCCCGAGCCGGTCGACATGGCCGCCAAGGTCGAGGACGATGCGCGGAATGCGGGTATTGTCCGGGAGATAGCCGAAGAGGAGGCGCAGCCCGCGATTGGCGGCGTAGTCGAGCGCATGCTCGACGAGGCTGCGGCCGATGCCGCGGCCACGCCGGTCGGCGGCGACGCTCATCCCGACCTCGCCATAGCGACCCGCCTCATCGCGGCAGAGCACGATCTCGATGAGGCCGATGAGCCGCTCGCCCTCGAAGCAGCCGATGAGCTGGCCCTCGCGCTGCGCCATCTCGGCGCAATGCTGCCCGATGCGCGCATCCGAGGTGACGCCGTGGAAACGGCAGCGACGATCCTCCGGCGTCATCGCCAGGAGGTGCTCGAGAATCTTGGGATCGTCGGCGGCGAGGGAGCGGTAGGCGAACATGCTTCGAGACAGCCAAAAGATCGTTTAGAGTCAGTTGAGAACGGCTCGTTTCTGAGCGAGGGATTTAGGTGGAATATGGCTCTCCGACGCAGCTCTTCAAGAGCCTTTCGACCGGCCCCTAACCGCGCAGAATCGCACGCATTTTCACGGTCGCTTGGCGCGCCGGCGCCGGGGTTGCGACGGAGCGCAGACGCGAATGCCCGGCACAAGGCCGGGCATCACGATGAGAGACCTTAGCGAGGACTCAGCCGCGCGTCTCGATGCCCTTGCCCTTGAGGACGTCGCCGAGCTCGCCCGATTCGAACATCTCGCGGACGATATCGCAGCCGCCGACGAATTCGCCCTTCACATAGAGCTGCGGGATCGTCGGCCAGCTCGAGAATTCCTTGATGCCCTGCCGGATCTCGGGATCGGCGAGGACGTCGATGCCTTTGAACTTGACCCCGAGATGGGTGAGGATCTGCACCACCGCGGCCGAGAAGCCGCATTGCGGGAAGACCGGCGTTCCTTTCATGAACAGCACCACCGGATTGTCGGCGATGTCCTGCTTGATGCGGTCGAAGACGGTGACGTTGGTGGTGGTCATGTGATGTCCTCTTGCGAGTTCAGCTCAACCTTCGGGAGCGCTGGTCTGGAGCGCCAACGCATGCAGCTCGTTTCCCATGCGGCCGCGCAGCGCCTGATATACCATCTGATGCTGCTGCACCCGGCTCTTGCCCTTGAATGCGGCGGAGACGACATGGGCGGCGTAGTGGTCGCCGTCGCCGCGGAGATCCTCGATGGTGACCTGCGCGTCGGGCAGGCCCTCCTTGATCAGCCGCTCGATCGTCGCCGCATCCATCGCCATGATGTGTCTCCGGTCGAGCGCATCAGGGAGCCGCCATGTAGGCCGGCAGCCAAGCCTCGCTGATCCGCCGCAACTCCGCGGTGGATATGGCACCGCTACCGGCCACTGTCAACGCGTCGCCGCCGGTCGCGCCGAGGCGCAGCACGGGCACCCCGGCGGCCTGAAGCCGCCCCGTCACCCCCTCGGGATCGGCCGTTGCGAGCACGTAACGAGCCTGGTCCTCGCCGAACCAGAAGCCATGCGGCGGAACGCCGGCGGGGGGGGTCACTTCGGCGCCGATCCCGCCCGCCATCGCCATCTCCGCCAGCGCCACGAGCACCCCGCCATCGGAGACGTCGTGGCAGGCGCTGACATGCCCTGCGAGGATTTCCCGCCGCACCGCATCGCCGTTCCGCCGCTCCGCGGCAAGATCGACGGCAGGCGGCGCGCCATCCTCGCGCCCCAGCACCTCGCGCAGGTAGAGCGAGCTGCCGAGATGGCCATGCGTCTCGCCCACCAGCAGGATCGCTTCGCCGGCACATTTGAACGTAAGGCTTACGGACTTGCCGGCGTCCTCCAGGAGGCCGACGCCGCCGATCACCGGCGTCGGCAGGATGCCGCTGCCATTGGTCTCGTTGTAGAGCGAGACATTGCCGGAGACGACGGGGTAGTCGAGCGCGAGGCACGCCTCGCGCATGCCTTCGATCGAAAGCGCAAATTGGCCCATGATCTCCGGCCGCTCGGGATTGCCGAAATTCATGTTGTCGGTGATGGCGAGGGGCGTAGCGCCGACCGCCGTGAGGTTGCGCCAGGTCTCGGCCACCGCTTGCGCCCCGCCGCGGCGGGGATCGGCGGCGCAATAGCGCGGCGTGCAATCCGTCACCAGCGCAAGCGCCTTGCTGCGCCCGCCCGGAAGGCGCACCACCGCCGCATCCCCGCCCGGGCGCTGCACCGTATGCCCCATGACGAGGTGGTCGTACTGCTCCCAGATCCAGCGCTTGGAAGCGAGGTCGGGACAGCCGATCAGCGTCTTCAACGCGGTGATGGCATCGCGCGCCGGCAATTCCTCGGCGCGCAGCTCCGGCGCAGGCGGCGGCGCAATCCAAGGCCGCTCATAGAGCGGCGCCTCGGTGACGAGCGGGCCCACCGGCATGTCGGCCGCGACCTTGCCGTCCATGCGCAGCACCAGCTTGCCGGTTTCCGTTACCTTGCCGATGACGGCGAAGTCGAGCTCCCATTTCTCGAAGATGCGCCGCGCTTTCTCCTCGCTGCCCGGCTTCAGGATCATCAGCATGCGCTCCTGGCTCTCGGAGAGCATGATCTCGTAGGGCGTCATCCCGGTCTCGCGTACCGGCACGCGGTCGAGGTCGAGCTCGATGCCGAGCCCGCCTTTCCCCGCCATCTCGACGGAGGAGGAGGTGAGTCCGGCGGCGCCCATGTCCTGGATGGCGACGATGGCGTCCTCGCCCATCAGCTCGAGGCAGGCTTCGATCAGCAGCTTCTCGGTGAACGGGTCGCCGACCTGGACCGTCGGGCGCTTGGCGTCGGCGTCGTCGCTGAATTCGGCCGAGGCCATGGTGGCGCCATGGATGCCGTCGCGCCCGGTCTTGGCGCCGACATAGATCACGGGATTGCCCGGGCCCGCCGCCGCCGAATAGAAGATGCGCCTGGCGTCGGCGAGCCCCACCGTCATGGCGTTGACCAGGATGTTGCCATTGTAGGAGGCGTGGAAATTGCACTCGCCGCCCACCGTCGGCACGCCGACGCAATTGCCGTAGCCGCCGATGCCGGCGACGACGCCGGCGACGAGATGCCGCGTTTTCGGATGATCGGGGCTGCCGAAGCGCAGCGCGTTCAAATTGGCGATGGGGCGCGCGCCCATGGTGAAGACGTCGCGCAGGATGCCGCCGACGCCGGTCGCGGCGCCCTGATAGGGCTCGATGAAGGAAGGGTGGTTGTGGCTCTCGATCTTGAAGATCGCCGCCTCGCCATCGCCGATATCGACGACGCCGGCATTCTCGCCCGGCCCGCAGATGACGCGAGGTCCCGTCGTGGGCAGGCGCCGCAACCAGACCTTCGAGGATTTGTAGGAGCAGTGCTCGCTCCACATCACCGAGAAGATGCCGAGCTCGGTGAGGTTGGGCGCGCGGCCGAGGATGCGGCAGGCGCGCGCGAACTCGTCCGGGGTGAGCCCGTGCTGGGCAACGATCTCCGGGCCGAGATCGGGCCCGGACGCAGCGCCGCTCAAGCGAGCGCCTCCACCAGCCCGGCGAACAGCGCCTGTCCGTCGGTGCCGCCGAGCAGCGGATCGGTGGCGTCCTCGGGATGCGGCATCAGCCCCAGCACCGTCTTCGCCTCGTTGAAGATGCCGGCGATGTGGCGCGCCGAGCCGTTATGGTTGCTCTCCTCGGTGAGTTCGCCGTCGCGCGTGCAATAGCGGAAGGCGACGAGGCCTTCTTCTTCGAGCCGGTCGAGCGTCGCCGGATCGGCGAAGTAGTTGCCGTCATGATGCGCGACCGGCACGCGGATCACCTGGCCCGCCTCGTAGCGGCAGGTGAAGAGGCTCTGGCTGGTCTCGACGCGCAGATGCACGTCCTTGCAATGGAATTTGAGGGTCTTGTTGGTCAGCAGAACGCCCGGCAGCAGCCCGGCCTCGGTGAGGATCTGGAAGCCGTTGCAGATGCCGAGCACCGGCGTCCCGCGCGCCGCGCGCGCGCTCACCTCGCGCATGATCGGCGAATGCGCCGCCATCGCGCCGCAGCGGAGATAGTCGCCATAGGAGAAGCCGCCGGGGATGACGAGGAGATCCGCCTTCGGCAGCTCGCTGTCGCGGTGCCAGACCTTGAGCGGCTTCCTGCCCGATGCCCGCTCCAACGCATCATGGACGTCCTGCTCGCGGTTCGAGCCGGGGAAGACGATGATGGCGGCTTGCATCGACGCGGGGCCTCTGAGGCACAGGGCGAGACAGACTTGATCTAGCCTGCTCCCCGCCGCCGATCAAGCGTGGACCGCCTTGTCTTAGCGCGAGCGACGCCGGGTCTTGCGAGTCGTCTTGCGCCGCGTCGTCGTACCGCTCTTGCGCCGACTCGGCGTGCGGCCGCGCGTCGCTTTGCCGCGGCTGCCGCCGCTCTTGCGCGCCGTCTTGCGCCCGCTCTTGCCCTTGCGGCGCCGATTGCGCGACTGGCCCGATTCGGACATGGCGATGGCGACCGCTTGCCGCCGGCTCTTCACCTTGCCGCGGCGCCCGCGCCCCGCTTTGAGCTTGCCTTGCTTGTATTCACGCATCACCCGCCGGACCTTGCGTTTTTGCCGTGGTGAAGCCATCACGGAACCTCCGCGAACGTTTCCCTATCCTGGGAAACGATGTGGTGTTGGCTCCGTTCCCGTGGTGGGCGATGAGTCGTCAGTTATCAGTTCTCAGCGAGGTTTTCTGAAAACTGAGCACTGATAACTGACAACTAACTTACTGCCCCAGCTCGATCTGATAGCTCTCGATCACCGTATTGGCGAGCAGCTGGCGGCACATTTGCTCGAGCTCGGCCTTGGCGCGCGCGGGATCGCTTTCGGCGAGATCGAGATCGATGACCTTGCCTTGGCGCACCTCGTTGACGCCCTTGAAGCCGAGCGAGCCCAGCGCATGGGCGATCGCTTTGCCCTGCGGATCGAGCACGCCGGGCTTCAGCATGACATGAACGCGCGCCTTCATCACTGCACCGTCTGCGGGCCCTTGACGTCGCCGGGGCCGCCTTCGGGCAGGATGCCGAGGCGTCGCGCCACTTCTTGATAGGCTTCCTCGACGCGGCCGAGATCCTGGCGGAAGCGGTCCTTGTCCATCTTTTCCTGGGTCTTCACATCCCAGAGCCGGCAATTGTCGGGGCTGATCTCGTCGGCGAGCACGATGCGCATCTCGTCATTCTGAAAGAGCCGGCCGAACTCGAGTTTGAAATCGACGAGCTTGATGCCGATGCCGAGGAAGAGGCCGGAGAGGAAATCATTGATGCGCAACGACATCTGCATGATGTCGTCGAGATCCTGCGTCGTCGCCCAGCCGAAGGCGGTGATGTGCTCCTCCGACACCATGGGATCGCCGAGCTCGTCCTTCTTGAAGTAGTACTCGACGATCGAACGCGGCAGCGCCGTGCCCTCGGCGATGGCGAAGCGCTTGGCGAGCGAGCCCGCCACCACATTGCGCACCACCACCTCGATCGGAATGATCTCGACCTGTCGCACGAGCTGCTCGCGCATGTTGAGGCGACGCACGAAATGCGTCGGAATGCCGATCTCGGCGAGCTTCATCATCAGAAATTCGCTGATGCGGTTGTTGAGCACGCCTTTGCCGGTGATCGTGCCCTTCTTCTGATTGTTGAAGGCGGTGGCATCGTCCTTGAAGTATTGTACGAGGGTGCCAGGCTCGGGGCCCTCGAAGAGCACCTTCGCCTTGCCTTCATAGACCTGTTTGCGTCGGGACATGGCCGTAACCTGCATGAGCCAGGGGCGGCGGGGATGGGGGCTGTATAGCAGCCCTGCTCTCAACCTGCCAGCACGTCGCGCCACGGCGTCGCTTCGGGCTGCCAGGCGCGGAAGCGAAAGAACGGCTTCAAGCCCTGCCGGGCAGTGCCGGGCAAAGCGATGAGCGCGCTCGACACGGTGGCGAAGCCGCGCTCGGTCACGAAGCGCATGGCGCCCGCCGGCCCGTCATGCGGCGATGTCTCCGTCTCGGCAAGGAGTGTCTCCCAGGCCGACCACTCGCCCTTGCCGGGATCGGGCGCGGCGGCGGCGGCAAAGCGCGGGCGGTAGCGGCGCAGCCGCGGCGTCTCCGCCTCGTCGAGATCGCCGGCGGCGATCATGGCGAGGCCGGGGGCGAGCGGCCGTGCCGTCGGCGGCTCCCCCGAATCGGCATGCCGCAGCCAGAAGGCGTCGCGATTATCGGCGATGATCATGTTAAAGGGGCGGTAGGCGCGCGGATCGATGTGCCGGATCGCGTCGGCCGCGTCGCGCGCATCGGCATGGTCGAGCGCTTCCAGCACCAGCTCGCCGCGCGAGCGCTGTCCCGGCGACGGCCCCAGCGTGCCGAAGCGATTGAGAATGCCGGCGACTACGCCGTGATCGTTGAGGCCGAGCCAAGAGCCGCGCGCGAGCTCGTCGAGCCCCGCCACCACCTCGGGCCGATCGGACCAGTGCCGCCCCGGCGGCTGCCAGGCGCGGCCGATCATCTCGTCGCGGTTGGCACCGAGAAGAAGCGGCCAATCATGGCCCGGCCGGCGCAGAACGATGACGGTGCACATGCGCTACTCTGATCGTGGTCCCGACCGGCCGATAATGGGCATCGCGCTGCGGCACGCCAATAGTCGCAGCTGCATGACCACCGTTGCGTCCTTCGACAGGCTCAGGACGCACGGCGGATGTGCAGCTTTCATTGTTCCTCGCGCGCTTCCGCGAACGCCGGCAACTCATCGCACAAGCGCACCCAGCCGAGGCGGCTGCTGGTGCGCGTGTGGTCCACCGGGGGTACCGCCTCGGGATCATCGAGGCTGCCGGTGGTGATGTCGACCTCATCGGGAAGATCGCGGTGCTCGAAGGTGAGGTGCGTTCCACAGCGTGGACAAAATCGGCGGAGGCCTACGGCGCTCGAGGCGAAGGTTGTCGGCGTCCCGGCGATCCAGCGCAGTCCGGCGCGCTTGACGCTGAACCAGGCGACCAC
>DATIYL010000261.1:0-10097 GCA_035517635.1 Allostellaceae bacterium
AAAAACCCCCTCCCCCCTTGAGGGGGAAGGAGGGGTGGGGGGTGACGCAAGCTCGGCGCGTGCGGCATCTAGCGCCGAGGCTAGTCCGAACGGTGCGGCTCCCGCGATTGCTGCGCAATCGCTGCCGCCGCCGCGGACGAACGCGCTGCGCGCGTTCGCCTTGACCTACGCCGCCCGCACGTTCGTCAGGAACTCCTCGACCTCGCCGCTCAGCGTATTGGAGCGGCTCGACAGGTCGTTGGCGGCGGCGAGGACGCCCGCGGCGGCGGCGCCGGTTTGGTCGGCCGCCTGGAGCACGCCGGAAATCTCGGTCGCCATCTCGGTCGTGCCGGTCGCCGCGCGCTGGATGTTGCGCGAGATCTCCTGCGTTGCCGCGCCCTGCTCGCTCACGGCCGAAGCGATCGAGGTGGCGATCTCGTTCACCTCGCCGATGGTGCCGGCGATGCTTTGGATCGCCGTCACGGCGTCGCGTGTCGCTCCCTGGATCTCGCCGATCTGCGAGGATATTTCTTCGGTCGCCTTCGCGGTCTGCAGGGCCAGCGTTTTCACTTCAGAGGCGACGACGGCAAAGCCCTTGCCGGCTTCGCCGGCGCGCGCCGCTTCGATGGTGGCGTTGAGCGCCAGCAGGTTGGTCTGCGAAGCGATGGTGTTGATCAGCGTGATGACATCGCCGATGCGGGTCGCAGCAGAGGCGAGCGTCTTGACGCGATCATTGATCGCATTGGCATCGTCCACCGCCTTGCGGGCAATGGTGGTCGACTGCGCCGCTTGCCGGCCGATCTCGTCGATCGAGCCGGCCAACTCCTCCGACGCGGAGGCGACGGTGTGAATGTTGACCGAGGTCTGCTCGAAGGCGGACGACATGGTGCTCGACCGGCGGCGGGTCTCCTCGGCCACTCCCGACATCGATTGCGCCGCGGCGCGCAGATCGGCGCCGGCCGTCGAGACCACCTGCACCGTGCCGGTCACGCTGCTCTCGAACCCGTCGGCCAGCCGGTTCATCTCGGCGCGGCGCTGCTCGCCGGCTCTGCGCTCCGCCTCCGCCTGCTCCGCGCGCAGGCGGTCGGCGTCGATCAGGCCGCGTTTGAACACCTCGACGGCGCGCGCCATGGTGCCGATCTCGTCGCGCCGATCGATGCCGGCGACCTCGGCCCGGCGATCGCCCTGGGCCAGGCGCTCCATCAGCGCCGTCATCCGATGCAGCGGCTTGGTGATGCCGCGGCCGATGACCCAGGCGAGCACGATGCCGACGATCAGGCCGAGGGCGACCATGCTGGCGCCGACGACCCACGCCGCCGACAGCGCGGTGCGCATGCGATCGCCCAAGCTGTGTTCCTCGTCCGTCGCCGCCTTGCGCACCGCGGCGACCTGCTGGGTGATATCGGCGCCGCGCTTGTCGAGCACTTCGGCGGTGCGCTGATCGCGTGCCTTGGCGGCGGCGACCATGGCGTAGAAGCCGGCATGTGCCGCGTCCTGCACGTTCTTGCTGCCTTCGAACGCCGGCAGCAGCTTCAGCACTTCGCCGGCGCTCGCCGCCTCTTCGGGATCGTTGAGCTTCGACAGCAGATCGGTGGTGCTGCGATAGAGATCGGTGATGGCGTGGGTCACCGCGTCGGCGGCGCTCTGGTCTCCGGTATCGAGAAAGCGCACCGTTTGCGCGCGCAGCGTCGACAGCGCTTCCAGCGGCACGCCGCAATAATAGGCGTTCTCGAAATCGCCGGCGGCCGAGCTCGCCTGATTGATCTCGACGAGCTTCGCATGCATCTTGTCGATCGTCGGCGTGAGCCGCTCCCGCCAGATGGTGTCGCGTGTCTTGGTCAGATCGACGATCTCGTCGAAGCCCTTGTGATAGTCGTTGACCAGGCCGTCGATGCGCTCGAAGGCGGCGGCGCTGTCGGCGGAGGCGGCGCCCCGCCCCGCCGTGCCGATATCCTGCTTGATCGTGGCGTAGAGCTTGTCGATGTCGTCGCGCAGCCCCTGCCGGCCGGTGGACATGAACTCGCGCACTTTGCGCTGCAGCGCCGCCATTTCGGCGTCGATGCGGCCGGCCAGCTCGACGTCTCCGGTGGTGGCCTCGAACGCCTTGACGTGGCGCCCGATATCGCCGAAGGCGAAGCCCGCCCCGGTGGCCACCAGCCCCAGCAGCAGCAGCATGCAGCCGAAGCCGAGAGCAATGCGCTGAGCGATGCTCAGCGAGCGCATGATGTTGAGGTTCCCGCCCGGCATCATCGTCGGTCCCCGCGGCATGGGTTCGCGTTATTGGGCGGAAGCCGCCCTGGTCTGCGACTTGATCGCCCCGATCGGGCTCTTGAGGCCGCGCGCCGCCAGCACGCTGCGCGCGACGTCATCGGCGAGCGCGTCTTGGCGCAGGGTCTGTGCCGGGACGCGCTTCAGGTCGAAGAGGAAGGCGGTCGCCTCGGCGAGCTGCGCCTTGACCTTGTCGGTGAGCACGTAATCGAAGGTGAGCCGGTCGGCGCTGCCGCCGAGCGCGGCCGGATAGTCGCCATAAAGCGCGTTCCACAGCACCTTGCTCGGATAGCCCTTGGCTTCGGCCGCGGCGATGGCGGTGATCTCGCTGGCGTTCTTGGGATCGGCCAGGAACATCTGCGCGTCGAGCTCGGCCTCGAGCCACGCCTTCTCGACATCGGGACGCGCCGCGGCCAGGTCGTGGCGCATCACCAGGAAGCCGGCATCGGTTTCGTTGAAGTTGACGCCGCTGGCCGCGCGGCGCGCCAGACCATCATCGATGAGCTTGGCCGCGATCGGCTCCCACACCACGGCGGCATCGAGCTTGCCCGCCTTGAAGTTCGCCGCGATCTGGTCGCCGCTCTGGTTGAAGTACTTGTCGGGCTTGACCGACAGCTTCTGGAACACCTCGCGCGCAAAGCGGTCGGTGCAGCTGCCTTGCGGCGAGGCGACGACTTTGCCGTTCATCCACTTGACCGCATCCTCCGCCGACTTGAAGTCGGGCGCGTCCTTGCGCACGAGGAAGACGTTGCATTGCTGCTGCGAGGTGCCGAGCACGGCGACGATGCGGATATCGCTGACCTCGGGCCGGGCGCTGGCGATGATCGCCGGCATGTCGCCCATATAGGCGATCTGCTGTTTGCCGGCGATCATCTGACCGACCAGCACGCTGCCCTGCAGCCCCGGCTCGAAGTCGACCTCGGAGCCCGCCGGCAGGTACTTCTTCCAGAAGCCCTTTGCCTTCATCACCAGCGCCGACCAGGCCTCGGTGTAGTAGGGCTGATAGCCGACGGTGAGCGTCACTTTCTCGCCCGGCTTGCCAAAATCGGCGGCTTCCTGGGCGAAGGCCGCCGGCCCCGCCGCGAACGAAAATGCGATCAGCGCCGCCGATGCGGCGCAGACCATGTGCTTGAGCTTCGGCATGACGAACACCCCCATCGGCAATCAAGAATAATCTGAATTGACGATTAGCCTGGGAGATTTCTATTAAAAATATATGAATACAACTTGTGGTTTTGACCGCGATTTTCGGGGGCGTCGTGCAGCTCAGAGATGGACCCCCGCTTTCGCGGGGGTGACGAATTCTAAAGCAAAATCAAAGTATTCCGTCATTCCCGCGAAAGCGGGAATCCATGCGATCTCGAAGCGCCACCTTCGTCGATCTCGATTTCCTCACACGCGCTCTCGCGGAAGTGAGGAGGGCCAGTCACCCGTGCTCGTATTTCAGCTCGCGCTCGATCTCGATCCAGACCTCGGCGCCCTCGCGCCGCGTCGGGTAGCGCAGCAGCTTGCGCTCGGCCATGCCGATTTCGGCGCCGGTTTTCATGTCCCACTGCCAGAGATGCTTCGTGCAGGTGAGAACGCCGTCCTCGCACATGCCGGAAACGTCGAGCGGCTCGGCCATGTGCGGGCAAAGCGGCGGGAACGCCACGCATTCCTCCGCCACCCGCGCCGCGACGACCGCGATGCCGTCGACATCGAACCGGCTGAGGCCATCCTCGCTGAGATCGCCCATGGCGCAGAGCCGCTTCCAAGCCATCGCCGCTTCTCCTCGGATGCTCCGGCCGGCCGTCAGATCGGGTAGTGCGATCCCTTGTCGAGCCGGCGCGTGTCGAGCAAGACCGTGCGGTCGATGAAGAGGGGACGCGCCTCATCGAGCCGGAAGCGGTCATAGTACTTGCCGGCGAGGAACAGCTGCGTCTCGCCGGCATCGAGATGCGCGTTGATCCCGTCCAGCATCGTGCGGTGGCAGAGGAAGGAGCTGACCGCGGCGGCCGCGCTGCCGCCCTCCTCGATCTCCACCGTATAGACGCTGACATGCCGGCTGAGCTGCCCGTGATCCGTGTTGTGACGCGGCAGCATCTCGATCATGGCACGCAAGCCGGTGACGTCATGCTGCAGCCACGTCATCCGCTTGCGGATCTCCGGGCTGTAGGTTTCGATCCGATAGGTGAAGTCGGGGGCGCAGAGCGTCAGCCAATCAGTGAACTTCTCCGCGTCGAGCAGCAGCGCGGCCCGATAGATCAGCGCTTGCACCGCCGCCTTTGCGGTCTCCGGTTCGGTTGCCATCGGCGTCACTCGGCGGCGGCGGCCGCGGCCTCGTCCGGGCGCGATGGCGACCGGCCCATGCGCCGCGCCCATTCGCCGTAGAAATGCCGCATGCCGATCTCGTCATGAATGGTGCCGTCCTCGCGCCTTCCGTGCAGGATCCGCCGCGGCTCGGTGCCGGGACGCATCGCCACCCCTTGGCCGGTGATGCCGAGGAGATCCTCGTGCAAATTGCGGCCGAACGGTCCCCAGATGCTGTTGTGATCGGCGATGCGGCGCGCGCGTTCTTCCGTCGTGTCGCGCTTCAAGCCGATGCCGCGGAACTCGATCATCACGCAATCCGGCGCGAGCGGCGTCATGGTGTCGACGCGCAGCGACGAGCCGCGAATGTTGTAGGTGGTGCCCGGGAAGAGATCGACCATCTTCCAGCCGTTGCGCGGCATGCCCGGGAAGGACAGCGGCCGGTCGCCGACGCCCTGATAGGCGTCGTATTTCACCTCCATCGAGCCGACGGTGCAGTGGCCGTTCGGGAAGGCGGTGTAGCGCCGATCGAAGTACCCCTTCTGCATCATGCTCGTGGCGCGGTTAAAGTAATGCATGTAGTCGTGATAAAATTCGCTGTTGGTGTCGTGCCACAGCTTGTAATTGCTGCGGATGACGGCCTTGTGATAGTGAAAGATGTCGAGCGGCTCGGTCTCGAGCTCCTCGCGCATCAGCGCGAAGGCGTCGCCGACGAAATCGGCGAGCGGCATGATGCCCTTGTCGAGCGACACCCAGACGAAGCCGCCGAAAGCCACCGTGCACGGCAGCTCCGTCAGTCTCACATCATCCTTGCTCAGCCGATCCTGATAGCCCTGCTTCTGCCGCGGGATGTCGACGCATCGGCCAAAGCCGTCGAATTGCCAGGCATGGAACATGCACGTCATGTGATTGGCGGTGCCCGACGGTTCGGCCGCGGACAAGTTGCCCGCGGGCCTGCGCACGATCAGATTGCCGCGATGCGGGCAGACGTTGAGGAAGGCCCGGACCTTCCCGTCGCTGCCGCGCAGGATGACCACCGGCTCGCGCGCGAGGGTGAGGGTGCGGAAATCGAGCGGCTCGGGCAGCTCGGATTCATGCACGGTGGCAAGCCACGTCTTCTTCCAGATCTTCTGCAGCTCTTCTTCGAAGAGCGCGGGATCGCTGTAGATGCGGCTGTCGACGAAAGGCAGCGCTTCGTTGCCGTAGCTGCTGAGATCGGCTGTCATTCGTCCTCCTGTCCGCGTCACCGGCGCGACGGCGAGGGAGCGTGCCGGCTCGCGCGATGCGTCAGCCCGGAAGCACCCCCGCGCTTCCCGGTTTCAGGGTGGAAATGGTGCGGGGAGGGCGGGCATTTGTAAAGCTCATTCACACCATGATTTACGGCGCTGCCCGAACCACGTGAGCAGAAGATCGCCGATGCAAGTCATGCGATAATAATCGCTGCGCCCAAGGCGAGCCCTCAATCTTCCATGGATAATAGCGCAGCCTCGCTGCTACAGTGTGAGCGCGCGGCCGGAAAAGGCGGCGCCGATGTCGTTGCCAACCTCGGTCCAGGGGAGCGGAGATGCAGCGTCGTCAATGGCTTGTCGGGTTACTGGCGCTTGCCTTCGCGGCCGCGTCCGGGTCGGCCCCCTCGGCAGCGCAGCAGAAATATGGCGCGCCTGGCGAGCCGATAAAGCTCGCTGTGGGGTATCAGCCCTATTACACTGAATCCTGGTCAGGGGTCGTCATCAACGGCCTGCAGCTCTGGAAAAAGTACCTGCCTCCCGGCTCCGAGGTGGAGTTCCAGGTCGGGTTGCAAGGCGCCGTCATCGTTGGCCAGCTGCTCGCCGACAAGCAGCAGATCGGCTACATGGGCGACATGCCGGCGCTGGTGGCCACCAACCGCAGCGACGTTGCCGATATTCGCCTTGTCGCCGTGCTCGGCACCTCCGAGCAGCAATGCAACATTTTCCTGGTGCGCAGCGACGCGCCGGCGTTCGAGACGCCGGCGGAATTCTTGAAATGGCTCGACGGCAAGGTGGTGGCCTCGCCGCATGGCAGCTGCACCGACCGCTTCGCGCAGGCCGTGTTCCGCAAGAACGGTGTCAAGCCGGCGGAGTATCTGAACCAGAACATCGAGGTCATCAGCACCAACTTCAAGGTCAAGAAGCTCGATGCCGCCGTGATCTGGGAGCCGACGGCCTCGAAGCTGGTCGCCGAAGGTACGGCGCGCCGGGTCGCCAGCGGCGTCGATTTCCACGAGGGCGATGCCGGTTTCCTCGGCATGCGGCACGACCTCATGGAACAGCGTCCGGACGTGGTGCGCGGCTGGCTCGAGGCCGAGCTCGACGCGCAGATCTTCCTCGCCGATCCCAGGAATGCCGATGCCGTCGCCAAGATGGCCGAGGCGCAGACCACGGGCATGAGCAAGAAGACGCTGTGGATGTCGCTCTACGGCGACTATGCCCGGGATTCCGGCGGCGATGCGATCAAAGAGAGCCTGCCGTTCATCTTCGCGCCGGCGGCGCTCCAGCTCGCCCAGAACGCGCACCAGTTCCTGTTCGAGATGAAGCGCGTCTCCACCGGCCCGATCCGCACCGGCGCGATCGACGACGCCATCGCGCGGCAGGTCTTGGCCGATCGGCACATGGAAAGTCCGGTCGGTGTCGTCAAGGCGTTGCCGGAAAGCGACTATCGCGAGTGAGCCGGCACCCGCGCCGCAGCGAGAGGAGAGGGAGGCTCGGGAATGACGGTGAGCGGCGGCAGAGAGGTTGATCGCGGCCGAGCCTCCGTGCTGAGAGCGCTGCCGCTCGCCCTCGGCGGCCGCCTGCGCGGCGCCAAGCGCGGCTTGCGCAGCCCGCACCCCTATCTGATGGTGCTCGGCATCGTCGCGGCCGTGCTCGCCTATTGGCTGGCGACCGAAGTGCTGCGGCTGCCGCGCTTTGCCAAGATTCCGGGCCCAGTGCGCGTCGTCACGGAATGGCTGAACCCCGACCCGGTCTTCGGCGTATCGGTCTACAGCGCCGAGTACTACCAGCACATCCTTTACAGCGTCGAACGTGTCGGGCTTTCCTTCGGCCTCGCCACGGCGCTCGGCGTGCCGCTCGGCCTGATGACGGGGTGGTCGCAGAAGGTGCGCGACTATGCCTTCCCGATCATCGAGCTGTTGCGGCCGATTCCGATCCTGGCTTGGGTCCCGCTCGCGGTGATCATGTTCTCCGGCCGCGAGACGCCGGTCATCTTCCTGGCCTTCCTCGCCTCCTTCTTCGTCACCGTGCTCAACACCCATCTCGGCGTGAAGTCGATCGACGAGGCGTATTTCCGCGCGGCTGCCTGCCTCGGCTCGTCGCCGGCGCAGATTTTCCGCCATGTCGTCGTGCCCGGTGCCTTGCCCTATATCTTCACCGGCCTGCAGATCAGCATGGGGGTCAACTGGTTTTCGCTCGTTGCGGCCGAGATGGTGTCGGGCAATTTCGGCCTCGGCTATCTCATCCTCAACTCCTATGTCTCGATGACCTATGTCACCATCATCATCGGTATGGCGACACTGGGTATCGTCGGTGCGCTGAGCTCGGGCCTCATTCGCTGGCTCGGCAACCGCCTGATGCAATGGCGCCTGCGCTCGATCGGCATGGGCGGCGCGCGATGAGGGCGTTCGCCGAGCCGCGTGATGCTCCGGACGCGCTACGGCGCGGCGCGCTCGCCATTCGTCGCGTCAGCAAGGTCTATGACCCCAACGGCGGCCGCATCGTCGCAGTCGACGATTGCTCGCTCGACATCGCGCCCGGCGAAATCTCGATGATCGTCGGCCCCTCGGGCTGCGGCAAGACGACCTTGCTCAACGCCGTCGCCGGCTTTCACTCGATCAGCGCCGGCGAAATCCGGCTCGACGGCGAGCTGCTTTGCGGGCCGGGCAAACTCAAAGCCGCTTCCGGCGCCGACCGCGTGGTGGTGTTCCAGAACGGCGCTCTCTTCCCCTGGAAGACGCTGATCGAGAACGTTGCCTACGGCCCGGTGGTGCAACGGCGCATGCGGCGGCAGGAGGCGCTCGACAAGGCCCGTCATCTGATGGAGCGTGCCGGATTGGGCCTGGTCGTGGACAAATATCCCGGCGAGGTGTCGTCGGGCATGGCGCGGCGCGCCGAGATCGTCCGCGCGCTCATCAACGAGCCGCGGCTGCTGCTGCTCGACGAGCCCTACCGCGCGATGGACGCCCTGACCAAATCGGTGATGCACGAGGCGCTGCTGAAGCTCTACGACGAGACGCGGGTGACGATCTTTTTCATCACCCATGATCTCGAGGAGGCGATCTTTCTGGGCTCGCGCATCTATGTCATGACCACGCGCCCCTGCCGCGTGAAAAAGATCGTCGACGTCGCCCTGCCGCGGCCGCGCGACTATCGCGCGCTGTCGTCGGAGAGCTTTCGCGCCTTGCTGGCCGAGACCAAGCAGGCGGTGCAGGAAGAGGCGCAAAAGGCCTTCGAGGTCGGCGAGAGGGAGCTGGCATGAGAGCCTTTGCGACAGCGGCGGAGATGTTCCCCCGGCGATCGGGCACCGGCGGCGCCGTTCGCCGGATCGTCGCGGCGTCGACCGAGATTCGCGTGCGCCGCGGCGTTGCGGCGCTGTCGCTGTTCCTGCTCTTCTGGTACGTGGCGGTGTCGCTGAAGGGCTGGCTCGGCATCGACGTGCCCTGGGTCGGGCGGCTGCCCTCGCCGGGCTCCGTCTTCGCCGCGTGGCTCGGCCTCATCGGCGATCCCGGCTACTGGCAGAGCGCCTATCTGAGCTTCATGCGCGTCATGATCGGCTTCCTCGCCGCCATGCTGGTCGGCATTCCCGTCGGTCTCGCCGCGGCCATCAACCGCTATTTCTATGACGTGTTCTATCCCAGCTTCGAGATCCTGCGGCCGATTCCGCCGCTCGCCTGGGTTCCGCTGTCGCTGATCTTCTGGCCGACGCAGGAGATGTCGATCGCCTCGGTCACCTTCCTGGGCGCCTTTTACACCATCGTCATCAACGTCATCAGCGGCGCGCGCAGCATCGATGTGCGTCTGATCCGCGCCGCGCAGTCGATGGGCGCCACCCGCTGGCACCTCTTCTGGAAGGTCGTGCTGCCGGCGACCTTGCCTTCGATCGTCACCGGCGCCGCGGTCGGTATGGGTATCACCTGGGAGGTGGTGGTCGCCGCCGAAATGATCTCGACCGGCGGGCATGCCGGCGGCGGCGGGCTCGGCTTCTTCATCTGGAATTCCTATGTCGGCGGCTCATTGCAGCAGATCGTCGTCGGCATGATCAGCATCGGCATCGCCGGCTACCTCTCGAGCGCCTTCCTGCGCAAGCTGGGCGAGCTCATCACGCCCTGGCTGCGTCAGCGCTGACGGGGACGGGAGATGCCGGAATCGACCCGAGAGCAAGCGCCGGACGCCGCACCGCCGCCGCCCGCGGGCGGCCGGATCGAGGTCGACGACGTCGAGAAAACCTACGGCGTCGGCTCCTTTGCCAAGACCGTCGTACACGACTGCTCGTTCCTCATCGAGCGCGGCAAGCTGACCGTGATGATCGGCCCCTCGGGCTGCGGCAAG
>DATIYL010000262.1:0-2764 GCA_035517635.1 Allostellaceae bacterium
TCGAACCGCCGACGCCGATCGGCACCTGCCGGTCGAGGACGCGCGCGATGTAGGACGTCGCCTCGCGCAGCACCGTGTGCTCGACACAATCGGCCAGCGGCCGACCGGTGAAAACGCTCCCGGCGGGATGACAGAGGTTGCACCCGACATGGACGAAGCGCGAGCGCTCGAGCGGCGTCTCGAGGCCGATGAGGAGGCAATTGTGCCAATCATCGCCCAGCGACGCCACATCGACATCGGCCGACCGTGGGAAAGCCCGGCTTCCCAGGATGTCTCGCCAATGATGCAGCGCGCGCATGGTGAGGCGCTTGTCGCGGTCGAGCGGTTGCACCGGACCCCCCAAATAATCACTAAAGTAGTGGAGGTCGGTTAATTTTCCTTTACTTCGCGCGACCCGAGCCTGTTGGGGAATTTATCCCGCGCTCAATTGCCGGGCGCCCGCCGCGGCCGGCTGCGAAGCCGATCAGACGACGCGGAAATTCTTGAATTGCCAGGGATCGGCCTCGTCCAGATCCTCGGGGAAGAGGTGGCCGCGATCCTGCAGCGGCGTCCAGTCGCTATAGGCGCCGACGACGCTGCCGAGATAAGGCCGCATGATCGCCATGCAGCGCACGAAATCCATCTCGTCCGCCTCGACCACCCCGGCACGCGGGTTTTCGAGCGCCCAGACGACGCCCGCCAGCACCGCCACCGTCACCTGCAGGCTGGTGGCATTGTTGTAGGGAGCGAGCTTGCGCGCCTCGTCGATCGAGAGCCGCGAGCCATACCAATAGGCGCCTTTGGCGTGGCCCATGAGCAGCACGCCGAGCTCGTCGATGCCCTCGCTGATCTCGTCGACGATAAGACGCTTGTGCGGCTGGAGATGCCAGTTCTTGCCGGCGAGCTCGTGCACGGAGAGCACGGCGCCGTCGCAGGGGTGATAGGCGTAGTGCACGGTCGGGCGGTAGCGCACGCGTTCGCCGTCGCGCAGCGTAAAATAGTCGGCGATCGAGATCGCCTCGTTATGGGTGATGAGGAAGCCATGGAACGGCCCTTCCAGCGGCGTCCAGCTCCTGACCCGCGTCGAAGCGCCGGGGCGCAGCAGATAGATTGCGCAATCCGGGCCGAATTCATGGCGCCGGCCATCGGCCGGGAGATGCCGTTCATGGCTGCCCCAGCCAAGCTCGGCCGGCTGCTGCCCCTCGCTGACGAAGCCATCGATCGACCAGGTGTTGATGAACTCGCCGCGCCGCTTGGGCTTCAGCGACAGCTGCGTGTCGCGCTCGGCGATGTGGATCACCTTGACGCCGAGCTGCGCCGCGAGCGCCGCCCATTCGGCGCGGCTCTTGGGCGTCGCCGCCGCGACGCCGGTATCCGCCGCAATGTTGAGCAGCGCCTCCTTGACGAGGTGCGAGACGAGGCCGGGATTGGCGCCATGGGTCAGCACCGCCGTCGGCGCCCCGTTCTGACGCAGCTTCAGCGCGCTCTCGCGCAGCGCATAGTTGGAGCGCAGCGACGGCGACAGCGAAGGATCGGTGTAGCCGCCCGGCCAAGGCTCGATGCAGGTGTCGAGATAGAGCGCGCCCCGCCGCCGGCACAGCTCGAACAGGGCGACGCTCGACACCTCGACCGAGACATTGACCAGAAAATCGCCGGCGCCCAGCAGCGGCTCCAGCACCCGCACGTAATTGTCGCGCGTCAGCGGCTCGAGGATGAAACGGATGCCGAGCGCGCGCGCCTCGTCATGGCCGCGCTCCTCGGCGGTGACGATGGTGATTTGTGACGGATCGATGGCGATGTGCCGGAGCAGCAGCGGCAACGCGCCCTGTCCGATGCTGCCGAAGCCGACGATGACCATGCGGCCGGAGAAGGTCGCGTGCTTCTGATCGAGAGGCATGGCGGGAACCCAAAGCGAAGTGGCGGGAGAGCGGCGAACGCGTAAGCGCCGCGACCCGGCTTGTCAAGCGGAAGATGCGGGCGAATCCGCTCCACGCTCGCCGGCGCCCGTGCTAAGGAGCCTCGCCGGCAGCGGGAGAGGTTTCGACGATGGCGGAATTTGCGGCGCTGGTCTTCGATCTTGGCGGCGTGATCGTGCCGCATGACAACGACGTGCTCTATCGCGTCCTGGCGGCGCGCTGCCGCCCGGCATCGCTGCCCGCAACCATCGCCGCCGCGGCGCGCGATCCGCGCTACGAGCAAGGCAAGCTGCCGATCGCGCATCTCCACGAGCGGCTGCGCCAGGAGGCAGGCTACGGCGCCGCCTGGGACGCGTTCTGCGCCGATTGGTGCTGCCATCTCGGCATCGATGCGGCGATGCTGGACTATGTCGAGCGCCTTGCCGCCGCGCGCCGCGTCCTGCTCTTCTCCAACACCAACCGCGAGCACTGGGACTACCTGGTGCGGCTGAGCCACGGCCGGCTCGGACGTTTCGAGGCGCATCTCAGCTATGAGATGGGCGATGCCAAACCGGCGCTGAGCGCCTTCCGCCTCGTCGCAGACCGCGCCGGCATCGACCCGGCACGCTCGCTCTTCATCGACGACAAGCCCGAGAACGTCGCCGCGGCGCGCCGAGCCGGCTTCGCCGCGGAAGTATTTACCGATCAGGCGAGCTTCGAGCGCTATCTGGCGGCGGCGGAGCAGCGATGAGGCGAGTGTAGCTGCAGTTCTTCAGTGCGTCCTTCGACAGGCTCAGAGCCTGACAATTTATAGGTACCACCGAGGCTGAAGTCTGTGATTCGATGGGGCAGGTTCATAGTCAGGAGCCTGCGATGGGTGAGAAGGCATT
>DATIYL010000263.1:0-17804 GCA_035517635.1 Allostellaceae bacterium
CGCCGGCCTCGACGTCTTCGCCGAAGAGCCGCCGCCCGCCGATCATCCCCTCTTCCGGCTCGACAACGTGGTGCTGACCGCGCATCTCGCCGGCCCGACCTGGGAGAGCAACACGGCGCGGCTGCGCAACGCCTTCGACAATGTGCAGCGCGTCGCGCGCGGCGAGGCGCCGCTCTGGGTGATCCCCGAGCTCGGCGGTTGACGCGCCTGGGCGCACCGCCCGGCGTGCTCAGGGCAATTGTGCGCCCTGGATGTCGAGGTAAAGCGCGTAGATCGAGGTGCTTGCCGCCATGAACAGGCGATTGCGCTTTTTGCCGCCGAAACAGAGATTGGCGCAGACTTCGGGCAAATGCACCTTGCCGATCAGCGCGCCTTTCGGCTCGTAGCAGCGTACCCCGTCTTCGGCGGGATCCGCCCAGCCCATGCTGCACCAGACGTTCCCGGTGACGTCGACGCGCATGCCGTCGGCGAATCCGGGCGCAAAACCCTCGGCGAATAGGCGCCCGTTGCGCAGTTTCGTGCCGTCGACCTCGAAGACGCGGATATGCGCCGGCCCGCCATGGGTTATCCCGGAATCCACGATGTAGAGCAGACGCTCGTCAGGCGAGAAGGCGAGCCCGTTGGGGCGTACGAAATCATCGGCGACGACGCTCGCCTCGCCGGTCCTCGGGTCGAGCCGGTAGACGTTGGCAGGCAGCTCGCGCTGAGCGGCATGGCCTTCGTACTCGCCGTCGATGCCGTAGCCCGGGTCGGTGAACCAGATCGCGCCGTCCGATGCCACCACCACGTCGTTGGGCGCATTCAGCTTTTTGCCGCCGTGATTGTCCATCAGAACGGTGATGCGGCCGTCGAGCTCGGTGCGCGTCACGCGGCGGCTGTCGTGTTCGCAGGTGACGAGCCGTCCCTCGCGGTCGCGGGTGTTGCCGTTCGAATAGTTCGACGGCGCGCGGAAGACGCTGACATGCCCGTCCTCCTCGAGCCAGCGCATGATGCGGTTGTTCGGAATGTCGCTCCAGAGCAGGTAGCCGCCGTCGCGGAAATAGATGGGGCCCTCGGCCCAGCGGAACCCGGTGGCGACGCGCTCGACGCCGGCATTGCCTTGCATCGGAAAGCGCTTGTCCAGCCGTTCGATGCGGCTGTGGGGATAGCGCATGCCCGGCAGGTCGCCGAGCGGCAAGGGGCTCTTCTGCATGTCCATGGTTCAGTCTCTTCCGGTCTTGGTTCGACGTAGCCGAAGCGGCCGGGCGGCCTGCGCAGCCGCCCGGCACGCAGGCTATTATTTCAATTCATTGGCAAAAACGGTCTGCTTGATCGTCGGCAGAACCTTGTCGAGATTTTCCTGGGTGACCACGATGATCGGCACGAGAACCTGCTTGGGCGGCGTCTTGCCCGCCAGGTGCTCGAACATCGCCTGGGCCGAGCGCACGCCCATGAGATAGGGCTGCTGCATTCCCGAGCCGATGATCTTCCCCTGGCGGATCAGATCGATGAATTCGGGAACGCCGTCGAAGGCGGCGAGCAATACCGAATCCTGCCGATGCGCCGCCTGGATCGCCCGCACCGCACCCAATGTCGGCGTGTCGGTCTGAACGAAGATGCCGTGCAGGTCGGGATGCGCGGTCAGCATGTCCTGCACGTATTTGAAGGTCTCGTCCGCGGTGTAGCGCTGCATTTGGTCGAGCGCCACTTCCTTGATGCCGTGCTCGCTCATGGCGGAGCGGAAGCCCTTGGTGCGGGCCTTGCCGTTGTTCCGCGCGAGCGAGATCGTCACCAGGCCGACCGGGCCCTGGTCCCAATGATGCGCCTTGAGCGCGGCGGCGAGCGCCTCCCCGATGTCGTGCGCCCCCTTCTCATTGTCCGAGATGATGAAGGAGACGTAGTTGCCGGAGACCGTGCCGATATCGGCGATGACCACGGGAATATTCGCCTTCTCCGCCAAGCTCAGCACGCTCGGTGCGGTCGACGAATCGGTCGGCGAGATCAGGATGCCGTCGACCTTGCGCGCGATCGCATCCTGGGCGTTCTTGAGCTGGGTCGCCGCGTCGTTGTGCGAGTCATAGTCGGTGACGGTGGCGTTGTGCTTCTTCGCCTCGTCAGCGATCCCGACGGCGAGATAGCGCCAGAAAGGCAGGTCGAGGCCCGGCGTCAGATAGGCGAAGTGGCGCTCCTTTTCCTGAGCCTGGACCTGCGCCGGCCCTGCCAGCATGACGCCGGCGAGGACGGCCAGCGCCGCCGCAAACAATCTTCTCTGCATCTTGCTTCTCCTCCCGAAAGTTTCCGCCGCCGGTCGGCGCGGCGTCTGCGCCGTCGCCCGCCATCCGCCCGGCGGCATGGGCGGCGGCGAAAGTGGAAGCTCAACCCTCCTCCGATCCGGCGCGACCCAATCCTTCGCGCGCGCTCAGGAACCGTTCGAGCAGCACGGCGGCGACGATGATCGAGCCGATGGCGGTGCCCTGCCAGTAGGGGTTGACATTGAGAAGATTGAGGCCGTTGCGGATCAGCACCATGATCACAACGCCGATGAACGTGCCGATGATCGTGCCGCGCCCGCCAAAGAGGCTCGCGCCGCCGATCACCACCGCGGCGATGGTGTCGAGCTCGAGTCCGGTCGCGGCGATCGGATCGATCGACAGGATGCGCGCCGCGAGGAAAACGGCGGCAACCGCGCTCAGCGCCCCGGAGATGACATAGACGAGGATGCTGTAAAGCTCGACCCTCAGCCCGGCCGTCCGCGCCGCCTCGGCGTTCGAGCCGATGGCGTAGATCGTGCGCCCGCCCTTGGTGAAGGTGAGGTAGTACCACGCGATCGCGTAGAGGACGACGAGCACCACGAAATTGAGGGGAATGCCGAACACGGTCGCGCTCGCGAGATCGCCGAGCGCGTCGGGAAGCTGCGAGATCGAATTCGCGCCGCTCAAGACATAGGCCATGCTGCGGCCGACCGACATCATGCCCAGGGTGACGATGAACGCCGCCACGCGTCCCTTGGTGATGATGTAGCCGTTGACGAAGCCGGCAAGCCCGCCGGCGATGATGGCGACGGCAATCGCCAGCGGCAGAGGCAAGGTCTGAAGCGAGAGGCCGAGAACGATGCCCGTGGCGCCGGTGAGCGAGCCGACCGACAGGTCGATGCCGGCGATCAGGATGACGAAGGTCTGTCCAATGGACACGATGCCGGTGATCACCGACTGATCCATCAGGTTGAGAATGTTGCTGAGGGTGAAGAAGTAGGGCGAGATGAGCGAGAGCCCGAGCGACAGGATGCCGAGCATCGCCAGCATGCGCAGCTCGAGCTGGGCGCCGCGGATGAGGCGCCGAACCCGGGCGGCGGGACGGCGCGGCGCGGCTTTGACTTCCGTCGTCATTCAGCGACCTCCGGCAACCGCTTGCGCCGTCGTCGCGGCGGCGCCGGCGAGCGCGATGCGCCGCACCAAGAGCGGATCCGGCAGCGGGCTGGACGGCGGCAAGGTGAGGCCGACATGGCCCAGATCGTGCCCTCGGTGACCGCGCAGCGGCACGAGGACGCTCGCGCCGGCCGGCTCGGCGAGGAATGTCTCCGATCGCCGTTCGAGCGCGCGGGGGATCAGCGATTGGGCGATCTCCGGAAAGGTGCCCCGGGCGAAGCCGATCTCCGGCGCCTCGGGTGCCGCAACCGCGTCGAAGCAATAGAGACGCTCGCCTTCGAGGGAAATCCAGTACGCGACACCGCCGAAACGGGCCACGAGCTCTTCGAGCACGAAGTGCGTTGCTTCCGCCGAGCTGCGCGGCGCGGCGAACATGGCGAGCTTCTCGACGTCGACGAGGCGGCTCGGAATGCTCGTGACGTCGGTGCCGTCGCTCATGACGACGATGCGATCCGAGACGCCGATCACCTCCTCGAAATCCGAGGAGACCAGCAGCACGCCCGTTCCGCGCTGTGCGAGCCGCCGGATCATGGCGTAGATCGTGCTTCGCGTGCCGATGTCGACGCCGCGTGTCGGCTCGTCGAGGATCAGCAGCTTCGGCGACATCAGGATCCAGCGCGCGAGCACGACTTTCTGCTGCATGCCGCCGGACAGCGTCAAAATGCCGTCGTCGAGAATGCGCGGCGAAAGGCTGAGCTCGTCAAGCAGCACCTCGATCTGGGCGCGCCGCTCGTCATAGCCGAGGCCAATGCCACGCCGCCTTCCGAGATGGGCGAGCAGCAGGTTCTCGCGCACGGTGAAATCCTGCACCAAGCCTTGCCGGCGCCGATCCTCCGGAATGAAGCCGATGCCGGCGCGGATCGCATCGATCGGCGCGCGGGCGCGGAACGGTGCGCCGGCGAGCCGGATTTCGCCGCGCTCGACCCGCCGCAGGCCAAAGATCGCCTCGACGCATTCCGACCGGCCGGCGCCGACGAGACCGGCCAGGCCCAGGATCTCGCCCGCCGCCACGCTGAACGACACGTCCTTGACGCGCGGACCCGCCGCGAGATGCTCGACGTCGAGCACGGCCGCACCGGCCCACGCAGCGCCCCTGCCGGCGGCGCCGCGGGCGTAGATATCGGCGATCTCGCGCCCGACCATCAGCCGCACGAGCTCGGTCGGCCGCATGCCCGAGGTCGGCACGCCCTCGGCGACGGCGGCGCCCTCACGGAACACCGTGATGCGATCGGTGATCTCGAAGATCTCCTCGAGCCGATGCGAGACGAAGACCAGCGACTTGCCGCGCTGCGTCAGGAGCCGCATGACGTCGAAGAGGCGGTCGACCTCGTTCGGCGAGAAGGACGCCGTGGGCTCGTCGAAGATGATGACCTTCGCGTCGAGCGCCAGCGCCTTCAGAATCTCCACCATTTGACGCTGGCTCGCCGAAAGATCGCGCAATGCACGACCGAGCGGCAGATGGCCTTTCTGGCCGAACTGGTCGAGAAGCGCCTCGGCGCGCGCCGCGAGCGCCTTCCAGGACAGCCGTCCGGGGGCGCCGAACTCCGGCAGGTAGATATTCTCCAGGACGCTCAGATCGGGCGCGAGGCTCGTCTCCTGCATCACCATGGTGACGCCGGCGCGGATCGCATCGCGCGCCGAAGCGAAGCGCACGCCCTCGCCGAACAAGCGGATGTCGCCGCGATCGGCGGCAAGATGGCCGGAGACGATACGCGAGAAGGTCGACTTGCCGGCGCCGTTAGCGCCGACAAGCGCGTGGATTTCGCCGCGCCGCAAAGCGAAGGCGACGCCGGATAGCGCCTGGGTGCGCTCGAACGCCTTCCAGACGTCGCGCGCCTCGATCGCGAGCAGGGATTTGTCGGCGGCGGCCTCGGTCATCGCCTCAACCCTCACGCGGCGAGCCAGGGCCGCGCCCAGCCCAGCCCTGCGCGCGTTTCCGCCGCGGGCCGGTATTCGCAGCCGACCCAGCCGCCATATCCCACCTCGTCCAAAAGCGCGAGCAGATAGGCGTAGTTCACTTCGCCACGGTCGGGCTCGTGACGTTCGGGAACGCCGGCGATCTGCACATGGGCGTAATGCCCGGCGAGGCGGCGGATGTGTGTTGCGAGATCGCCCTCCATGATCTGGCAGTGATAGAGATCGAGCTGCAGCTTGACATTGTCGCGCCCGACCTCGGCAAGAAGCGCCATCGCCTGGCTGCTGGTGTTGAGGAAATAGCCGGGCATGTCCCGCGTGTTGATCGGCTCGATGACGAGCGTGATCCCGGCGGCCGCCGCGCGTTCGCCGGCGCGCCGTAGATTCTCGATAAAGACCCGATTGCCGTCGCTGCGTTCACGCTCCGGCGGCCAATTGCCGGCCATGGCATGGAGCCGCTGGCATCCGGTCGCGCGCGCGTAATCGAGCGCCCGCTCGAGGGCCGCCATGAATTCGCTCTCGCGTCCCGGCAGCGCCGCCATGCCGCGCTCGCCCTTTCCCCAATCGCCCGGCGGCAGGTTGAAGAGCGCTTGCGTCAGACGATGGCGCTCGAGCCGCGCCGCGATTGCCTCGGCCGGGAAATCGTAAGGGAAGAGATATTCGACCCCCTTGAACCCGGCATCCGCCGCCGCCGCAAAGCGGTCGAGAAACGGCACTTCCTGGAACATCATGCTGAGATTGGCTGCGAGCTTGGGCATCGCTGTTACCTCGGCGTTCAGGAGGCTGGCTTGAGGGCTGCTACCTGCTCTTCCGTCAACGGGCGGGTCTTGCTCCCGCGCAGGATCAGGAAAAGCTTCGCCGTCTCCTCGAGTTCCTCGATGGCGTTGGCTGCGGCATCGAGCGAACTGCCGGCGACGACCGGCCCGTGGTTGGCGAGGAGCACGGCGTGGTGCTTCCCGGCAAGCCGCTTCACCGCCGCGGCGAGGCTAAGGTCTCCTGGCGGGAAGTACGGCACGAGCGGCAGGCGGCCGATGCGCATGACGTAATAGGCGGTAATGGGCGGCAGTACGTTGGCAGGATCGATCTCGGCGAGCACGGAGACGGCAACCGAATAGGTCGAGTGGAGATGCACCACTGCGCCCGCTTGGGGCCGCTCCTCGTACATGGCGCGGTGGAGGAAGGTCTCCTTGGTCGGCGGATCACCGGAGAGGAGCTTGCCCTTGGCGTCCAGTTTCGCGAGCCGCGCCGGGTCGAGGCGGCCGAGCGACACATTGGTCGGCGTCATCAGCCAGCCATCCTCGAGCCGCACGCTGATATTGCCGGCGCTGCCGAAGGTAAGGCCGCGGGCGAATATCGAGGCGCCGAGCCGGCACATCTCGTCGCGCAGTGTCGCTTCGCTCAGATGCAGCATGTAAAGGCCCTCGTGAAGAAATCCTCGCGGCCGAAATTGCCGGATTTGAGCGCAAGCAGCAGCGGCGGCTCGTTGAGGCTCGCCGTCCAGGGAACGCCGGGATCGATCTGCGGCCCGATGCGGAGCCCGGTAATTCCAAGCGCCTGGACGATGGCGCCCGCGGTCTCGCCGCCGGCGACGACGAGCCGGCGCGCTCCCCGCTCCACCAGCCCGCGCGCGATCTCGGCCAACGCCGCCTCGATGAGACTTCCGGCGCGCTCGCGGCCAAGGCGCTCCTGCACCGCGCCGACGCGGTCGGGCGGAGCGCTGGCCGAGACCAGCAACGGCGCCTCCCCGAGCCGCGTCTGCGCCCAATCGAGCGCGCGCGCCACGACAGGCTCGCCGGCGGCGAGCGCCAGCGGATCGATGTCGAAGACGGGATGGTGCGCGCGCATCGCTGCCACTTGTGCAAGCGTCGCGGTCGAGCAGGAACCCGAGATCACCGCCGCCGCGCCTTCTACCGCGGGCAGGCGATCGGCCTGTTGCGCCGGCGGCAGGAGCCCGGCGCGACGGAAATTCTCGGGCAGCCCCAGCGCCATGCCGGAGCCGCCAGTGACCAGCGCCAGGCCTGCCGCCGCCTCGCCAAGCGTCAGGAGATGCCGATCCTCGACCGCGTCGAGGATGGCGTGACGGCATCCGTCGCGCTGCAAATGCTCGAAAGCGGCGCGCACCGCTTCGGCGCCGCAACGCACGGTCTCGAGCGGCACGAGCCCGACCTTGTGGCGCGTCTGCCGGCTGAGGACGCGCCCGAGGTTGCTGTCGCGCATCGGCGTCAGCGGGTGGTCGCGCATGCCGGATTCCGACAGCAGCACGTCGCCGACGAAGAGATAGCCGCGATAGATGGTGCGTCCGTTCTCCGGAAAGGCCGGGCAGAAGACGGTGAAGGGACTTCCGAGCGCCTCGAGCAGCGCGTCCGCCACCGGCCCGATATTGCCCGCATCGGTCGAATCGAAGGTCGAGCAATATTTGAAGAAGATCTGGCGTGCCCCGCTGCGGCCCAGCCAATCGAGCGCCGCGAGGGATTGCCGCACGGCCGCGGCAGCGGCAATCGTGCGGCTCTTGAGCGCCACGACAACGGCGTCTACATCCTCGACGGGCGGGCGCTCAGGCACGCCGATCAACTGCACCGTGCGCATGCCGCCGCGGACCAGCGTGTTGGCGAGATCGGTCGCTCCGGTGAAGTCGTCGGCGATGGCGCCCAGCAGCAGGGGCATGGCGCTAAACCTCCCGCCCAGGGCTCATGGCAGCACCGGAATGCGGCCGCCGAGTTCCTCCTCGACATGCAGCCGAATGATGTCGTCGAAGGAGGCGTCGGCGCGGAAGCCGAGATCAAGCGCACGCCGCGCGTCGAAATCTCGCGGCCAGCCCGCAACGATCTGGGCGATGGCGGAATCAGGCTCGCGGCGGATGAGGCGCACCGCCCTCTCCCCCGCAGCGCGGCGCAGCGCAGCGATCTGCTCGGCCACCGTGGCGGAGAGTCCCGGCATAGTCAGCGCGCGGCGCGCGCCCAGCGGCGCGAGATCGAGCGCGGCCGCGTGGGTGAGGAACCCCACCGCGGCGCGTGGGCTCGCATGCCAGTGGCGCACCTCGTCCGCCACTGGCAGCACCGCCTCCTGCCCGGCGAGCGGCTCGCGCAGGATGCTCGAGAAGAAGCCCGACGCCGCCTTGTTGGGTTTGCCGGGCCGGATGCAGATCGTCGGCAGCCGCAGCGCGATGCCGTCGAGAAAGCCGCGCCGCGTGTAGTCGGCGAGAAGCAGCTCCGCCATCGCCTTCTGCGTGCCGTAGCTCGTCAGCGGCGTGGTGAAGAACTCGTCGCCGATGCGGTCGGGAAAGGGCGCGCCGAAGACGGCAATCGAGGAAGCGAAGACGAAGCGTGGGCGATAAGGGGCTCGCATGTCTTCACGCCGCACTGCTTCGAGGATGTGCCGCGTGCCGTCGAGGTTGATGCGATAACCCTTGTCGAAATCGGCTTCCGCTTCGCCGGAGACGATTGCCGCGAGTTGGAAGATCACGTCCGGCCGCGCGGCGATCGCGCCCAGCGCGGCCGCCGGATCGGCGATGTCGCGGCTCAGCGCCGAGACCTTGCCGGCGAAGCCCGCGGGCGCTTCCGGCGGCACGACGTCGATCAGCGTCAACTGGCTGATCGCGCGGCCTGCCAACGTGCCCGTCTGCGCCAGATGCTGGCCGAGCTTCCGCCCGATCATGCCGGCTGCGCCGAAGATCAGCACATGCATCGCCTTCCTCCCTTGCCGCCCTTTCTTTCGCGTGCTTGCTCAACGAGCCGGGTTCAGCCCGACGAACTCTCCTCGGCTGATTGTCCCATCGCCTCGAGAATGGCTTCGGTCGTCCGATAGATGCGGTCGAGGTGCCGATCGAAGCCGGCAACCACGGCGGCGCGATCGTGCGCGCGCAGGCCGGCCATGATCTCGCTGTGATCCTTGTAGCTGCGCAGAATGGCACCGGGTTGCGACACCGCGGTCCGGCGCTGCTCCATGAGGTAGGTGTAGAGACCCATCACGAAATCCGCCAAAAGCGCATTGGACGAGCAGCGGTAGATCGCGAAGTGAAACTCGCGATCGCAGATCAGGAAGCTTACGGGATCGTCGAGGCAGCGCTTTTGCGCGGCAAGCGAGGCCTCGAGGCGCGCTAGCGTTGCGGCATCGACACGCTCCGCCGCGTCAGCGACGACCGCGCGCTCGGCGAGCAGCCGGGCCTCGTGAACCGAGCGGAGATCATAGCGGTTCACCGCGTGCGGACTGGCGATGGCGAAGTCGCGCGCCGCGCGTTCGACGCTGATGACGCGCGTGCGGGCCCCTTGCGACACTTCGACGAGCCCGCGCGACGCCAGATCCTGGATGGCGCTGCGGACGGATTCGCGGCTCACGGAGAAGGCCGCGGCGAGCTCGCGCTCGCTCGGCAGCTCGTCGCCGATCCCGAGGATGCCCGACGCGATGTGCGAGGCGAGCTTGTCGCTGATCTGTTCCTTGACCGTCCGCTTGACGATGCTGCCGCGCATATCCGGCAGAGCCGGAAAAACGCGCTGTGCCGACCGTCTCGCCATCACTCCGCCCCGGACTACGCTACTGGCCCAACCACCAGACAAGTTAGCCTAGGCGTCTCCTCTGCCGCTTGTCAATCGAAGCGGGGCAAATGGCCTCGCCGAGCAGCGTGGATCAAGACCTCAAGCCCACGCGCTCGATTGCGCCCGCGCATGGCAGCGACCTGATCGAGGCGACGAAGAGCCTAGGTCCGCTCTTGACCATGCAGCCGACGCCCGCGGTGCAGACACCGCTCGCTCGCGTCGGCCGACCTCTCCTGCATATCCTGAGCTTGTTCAGGGAGTCCGGGGTCGGAGGCGACAGCGGACATCTGCGCGCACACTGCCGTTTGTTTGGTTATGAGTACCCCCTAATTTGCCGACGGACACTTGTGCGAATGTGGGCGCAACGGTCATGACGAGAGCCGACCTCTCTGAAATCTACCGAAGCTACATTGCTTGCCTAATGGTCCGTAGCGGGTTCAAGCAATCGATTGCGAGCTTCGCCGTGCTGATCGCGCTGGCTGCTATCCTGTCACCAACCGCGCTATCGCAGTCCGAGGTCTCACCGGGCGCCAATGCAATCGCCGGTGAACTACTGGTCGCATCGCCGGATATGGACGACCCGCGCTTTGATCAAACCGTCGTTCTTGTCCTGCGCCACGACAGCAATGGTGCGATGGGGATCGTCATCAACCGTCCCGTCGAAGAGCGGCCGCTTGCAAGCGTGATGAAAGCGATTGGTGCGGACCCCACGGGGGTCGAGGGAAGTGTGCGTCTTTTCGCTGGCGGGCCCGTAGAAGTGGAGATCGGCTTCGTCTTGCATAGCGTCGACTATCATCGTGCCGAGACGTTGGATATCGACGGACACGTGGCGATGACATCGACCCACGAAATTCTAAGCGACATCGGCCATAAGAGAGGCCCCTCGAAGTTCCTCGTCGCCTTCGGATATTGCGGCTGGGCTCCCGGCCAGCTTGAGAGCGAAATCGCGCAGCGTGTTTGGGTCGTCGCGTCGGCCGATCCGAAACTCATCTTCGACGACGATCGCGAGAATCTCTGGCACGAGGCCATGACGCGGAGGCTCCGCCCTCTCTGATCCTACCGCGGCCCTGCGCGACCTCTCGCGAATTCGCAAAATCGACAGCGCCCAGTCTTGCTACGCGTGCTGGAGTCAGCACGAAGCCGCGTGCTATGGCGCTTGACAAGCTGGAGTACCGATGTGAGCATATGACCAGACGGCGGGCATATGCTCATTCCTCTCGCGGCCGGACCGTGGTCATCGGAGCCTCGAGACGGAGCCCGAATGACCACGGCGGCGCTCCAAGGCTGCATTCCGGTACGCGCAACCCGAGCCAAAGAGCAGGGCCATGTATCTCGATTTTTTTAAGCTCTCTGGTCGAATTGCGCTTGTGACAGGCGGCGCCCGCGGCATTGGACTTGCGTGCGTCGAGGCCCTGGCCGAGGCGGGGGCGCAGGTGATCATCGCGGACCGGGACGCGGCGCTTGCCGAGGAGGGACGCGCGGCGCTGCGAGGCAAGGGCTTCGAAGCAGATGTCGTGACGATGGATGTAACCGATTCCAGCCGCGTAACGGAAGTCGCCGACGAGCTCGTGTCGCGCTACGGCAGGATCGACGTGCTCGTCAATAGCGCCGGCATCGCGCGCAGCGAGACGCCGGCTGAGAAGGTCACGGACGAGCACTGGCTCAACGTCCTCGACGTCAATCTCAACGGTACCTTCTGGTGCTGCCGAGCTTTTGGCGGCCATATGCTCGCGGCGAAATCCGGCGCTATTGTGAATATCGGCTCGATGTCGGGTTTCATCGTCAACAAACCGCAGGAGCAGAGCTACTACAACGCGTCCAAGGCAGCGGTCCACCATCTCACCAAGTCGCTCGCCGCCGAATGGGCGGCGCGTGGCGTCCGCGTCAACGCCGTGGCGCCGACTTATATCGCCACGCCGCTCAATGCCTTCGTCAAGTCCAACCCTACCATGTACAATGCCTGGATCGGCGGGACGCCGATGGCCCGTTTGGGCAGGGTGGAGGAAATCGCTTCTGTCGTCCTTTTTCTGGCATCCGACGCCGCCAGCCTGATGACCGGAAGCATCGTCGTCGTCGATGGCGGCTATACCTGCTGGTGACCCTTAAAGGACAAGATTGGCGCATTCATGAAGCAGGCTTTCATCGGCATCGATGCAGGCACCGCCAGTGTCCGTGCCGCCATTTTCGATGCGGAGGGGAGCCTGATCGCGACGGCACGACGGCCGATCGCGATCTGGCACGAGGCCGGCGATATCGTCGAGCAATCTTCGACCGACATCTGGGATGCCTGTGCCGGCGCGGTCCGCGCCGTCATGCGGGAGGCGGCGCTGCCGCCCGCGGCCGTAAAGGGAATAGGATTCGACGCCACCTGCTCGCTCGTCGTGCTCGACCATGCGCAAAACCCCTTGAGCATCAGTCTATCGGGCGATCCCCAGCGCAATGTTATTGTCTGGATGGACCACCGAGCGGTCGCGGAGGCCATTCGCATAAGCGACACGGGCGATGAGGTGCTGCGCCATGTCGGCGGCATCATTTCGCCCGAAATGCAAACACCGAAGCTGTTATGGCTGAAACAGCACCTGTCGGGTACCTATCGCCAAGCCGGACATTTCCTCGACCTCGCCGATTTCCTGACGTTTCGCGCGACCGGCAGAAATGTCCGCTCGGTCTGCACCCTGACCTGCAAATGGACCTACCTCGCGCATGAGCGGCGTTGGAGTCGGCGCTATTTCGAGCGGATCGGATTGGCGGAACTTCTCGCCGACAATTGTGCGCGTATCGGACAAGAGATTATCGAACCCGGGACGGCGCTGGGCACCGGTTTGACGCCCGCGAGCGCCGAGGCGCTCGGCCTGCTGCCGGGCACGGCGGTCGGCGCCGCGCTGATCGATGCCCATGCCGGCGGCATCGGCACGATTGGCGGCCAGGGCGCCGACGAGACGCCGGTCGATCTCCTCGACCGCCTCGCCTACATCATGGGGACTTCCGCCTGCATCATGGCGACGACCGACGCGCCGCGTTTCGTGCCGGGCGTCTGGGGCCCCTATTTCTCGGCGATGGTCCCCGGTCTCTGGCTCAACGAGGGCGGTCAGTCGGCGGCTGGAGCCGCCCTCGACTATCTCGTGCAATCGCATCCGGCTTACGCCGAGGCGGCCGCGGCCGCCAAGGCCACAGAGCTCGGCGTTCTCGACTTCCTGGAGCGCCGCGCCCTTGCCCGCTTCGACACGGTGGGGCGCACCGCTCTGCTCGCTCGCGACATCCATGTGCTGCCCGAATTTCTCGGCAATCGCTCGCCCTATGCCGATCCCCAAACGCGCGCGATCATTGCCGGTCTGGATCTCGATGGCGATGTCGCCAGCCTCGAGCGCCTCTTCGTGGCCGGGCTCTGCGGGCTTGCCTACGGCCTCGCCGATGTCGTCGACGCGATGCGGACGCATGGCATTGCGAGCCGCATGATGGTGATCAGCGGCGGAGCGAGCCGCAGCCCTTTGGTGCGGCAGATCATGGCCGACACGACGGGACTCGGCGTGGCATCGCCGGCGACGACCGAGCCGGTGCTTCTCGGCGCCGCCATGTTGGGCGCGGTGGCCGGCGGAGCCTTTGCCTCACTCAACGCGGCGATGAAGGGGATGTCGCGGCTCGGCGCATTGACGCGGGCAACGGGACCTGAAACAAGCCGCTTCCATGCGGCAAAGCGCGTGGTCTATGAGCAGATGCGCCGCCTCGATCGTGAAAGCCGAGCGGCGATGCGGGCGTTACCTCCGGTGGCGACCGGCCGAGACGGTGCGCCATGCTGCTGAGCTGCGGCGACGCGCTGGTCGACTTCCTGCCGGTCAAATCCGCCAACGGGTTCGACGCGCTTCTGCCGGTGCCCGGCGGCTCCTGCCTCAACGTTGCGATTGGCATCGCGCGTCTCGGCGCACCGGCGGGATTTGTCGGCGGCATTTCGACCGATCTCTTCGGGCGTATGCTCGCCGACCATGCCGAAGCCTCGGGGGTGGATCTTCGCTATTGCCTGCGCAGCTCCCGGCCGACGACGCTGGCCTTCATCCGTACCGTCAAGGGCGAGCCCAGCTATGCTTTTTACGACGAGGGGTCGGCCGCCCGGCATTGGATCTATCGGCCGGGGTCCTTTCGCTTCGCCGAAATCGACGCCATCCATTTCGGTTCGACGACACTCGTCGATCCCAAGGCCGCGGCCGAGGTGTTGCGGCTGGTCGAGGACGCGCGCGGCTCGACGGTCGTCTCCTTCGATCCGAATTGCCGGCCCAACCTCGTCGGCGATAAATCCGACTATGTCCGCCGCATGGAAGAATTTGCCGCGCGCGCCGACATCGTGCGCCTGTCGGAGGAGGATTTCGCCTTTCTCTATGGCGACGGCGATCCTGACGCAAAGGCAACGGCACTTCTCAAGGCAGCTACCCGGCTTTTCATTCTCACCCGCGGCGCGCTTGGCGCCCAAGCCTGGCACGCTCAGGCCGGTTCGCTCGAGGTGACGGTACCCCAAGCTGCGATCGTCGACACGGTCGGTGCCGGCGACAGTTTTCAGGCTGGGCTGCTCTTCGCATTGCGGAAGATTGGCCGGATCAGGCGAAGCGCGCTGGCCGGCTCGACCGCCAACGAGCTCCGTCGCGCCATGCTTTTTGCTGCTTCCTGCGCCGCCATCACCTGCGGCCGTCCGGGTGCCGACCCGCCACGGCTTTCCGAGGTCGGCGCAGCGACAATAGCCGCTCTAACCGCCGAGCCGCCGGCGGCGGATTGAGATGGAAAGCACCGCTGCAGGCTTCGACCTCGTGATCTTCGATTGCGATGGCGTCCTCGTTGACAGCGAGATCATCAGCGCCTCAACCCTCGCCGACAATTTGACCCGCATCGGCTTCCCCGTCGACCTCGACTACGTGAACGAGCATTATCTCGGCCGCAGCTTCGAAGTAATAGACGCCGATCATCGCCGCCGCTCCGGCCGGCCGCTGCCCAAGGAATTTGGCGATATCTGGTACGGCGAGCTGTTCGCGGCATTCCGCCGCGAGTTGAAACCGATCGCCGGGGTCGCCGACGTGCTACGCCGGCTCGCGATCCCAAAATGCGTCGCTTCGTCGAGTACTCCAGCGCGGCTGATGCTAGCCTTGGAGGTAAGCGGACTTGCCGAGCTCTGCGGTAGCCATGTCTTCGACGCCTCGATGGTACGCCGCGGCAAGCCGGCCCCCGACCTTTTCCTCTATTGCGCGGAGCGCATGGGCGCGGCGCCGACGCGCACCCTCGTCGTCGAAGACAGTCTCGCCGGCATTGCCGCCGCCGTGGCCGCCGGCATGACCGCCTGGGCCTTCGTCGGTGGCTCGCATTATGGCGCCGGCCGGGATATCGATCTGTTGCGACGCGCCGGCGCAGCGCGGATATTCAGCTCGATGACCGAATTCGGGCTCGAGGGAGGCTGAGCGGCGATGGCGCGGAACGGCGATCGGGACGAGTCGAGGCTGGACGACGCTGCGCGCGCCGGATGGCTCTACTACGTCGCCGGCAATACGCAGGATGAGATCGCTCAGAAGCTGGGAATCTCGCGCCAGTCCGCACAGCGGCTTGTCTCGCTGGCTATCTCCAAGAAGCTGATCAAGGTCCGGCTCGATCATCCGATCGCGAGCTGCATGAGCTTGGCGGAAGCGCTGGTGAAGCGCTACGGCCTGCACTATTGCGACGTCGTTCCCTCCGACCCTTCATCGAACAGCACGGTGCTCGGCATCGCCGAGGCGGCTGCCGCCTATCTCGAGCGAACGCTGCGCTCGCCCGCGCCGCTCATCCTGGCGCTTGGCACCGGCCGCACGATCCGCGCTTCGGTCGACCAGTTGCCGGCCATGGATTGCCCGCAGCACAAGATCGTCTCGCTCGTCGGCAACATCGCCCCGGACGGCTCGGCCAGCTTCTACGACGTGATCACCCGGATCTCCGACGTCGTCAAGGCGCCTCACTTCCCGATGCCGGTTCCAGTGGTGGCGAGCAGCGTCGAGGAAAAGGCGGTACTGCTGAAGCTGAAAGCCGTGGCGCATGTCTGCGACCTCGCCAAGAGGGCGGACGTCACCATGGTCGGGATCGGCAGCCTCGACGACAACGCGCCGCTCTTCGAGGACGGCTTCATTACTCGCGCGGAGCTGCGCGCGCTGCACAAGGCGGGCGCCGTCGGCGAGATCGTCGGTTGGGCTTATGATCGCCATGGGCGGATCCTGACCGGACTCACCAACGAGCGGGTGGCGAGTGTGCCGATCGGCAAGACCGGCACTGCCAAAGTGATCGGTGCCGCGATGGGACCGGCGAAACTGTCGGCGGTGCGTGCAGCGCTCGAGGGACAGCTTATCAACGGCCTCATCACGGATGAAGCGACGGCGAAATCACTGACCGAATGATCAGCGCACGTCGCGATCAGGCTTGACACTTGGCCGGTGTTCGTGTGAGCATTCGCTCTAACAAAGGGCAATTGCCCAGAACTGCCAAATGGGAGGACGCCATGAGGAGGACGCTGGCTGCCTTGGTCGGCACGGCTGCGCTCGCGATCACAGGTCCCTGCCTGGCCGACACGCTCACCATCGCCACCGTCAACAATGGCGACATGATCCGGATGCAGAAGCTGGCGGGCGATTTCCGCCAGAAGAATCCCGGCATCGACCTCAACTGGGTCACCCTCGAGGAGAATGTCCTCCGCGAGAAGGTCACCACCGACATCGCCACCAAAGCCGGTCAGTACGACGTGCTGACCATCGGCACCTATGAAGTCCCCATCTGGGCCAAACAGGGTTGGCTCGCGCCCCTCGATCTCGGTGCGGCCTACGACGTCAACGACCTTCTGCCACCCATCCGCAGCGGTCTTTCCTACGACGGCAAGCTGTATGCGGCGCCGTTCTATGGCGAAAGCTCGATGCTTATGTATCGGAAGGACCTCTTCGCCAAAGCCGGGCTCACCATGCCCGAGAAGCCGACTTGGGATTTCATCAAGGAGGCCGCCGACAAGATCACCGACAAACAAGCGGGGATCTACGGCATCTGCTTGCGGGGCAAGGCCGGCTGGGGCGAGAACATGGCGTTCCTCACGACCATGGCAAACTCATACGGCGGGCGCTGGTTCGACGAGAAGTGGGAGCCCGAGTTTACCGGACCGGAGTGGAAGACGACGCTCAACACCTATCTCGAGCTGATGAAGAAGGACGGACCGCCCGGCGCTTCGTCGAACGGCTTCAACGAGAACCTGGCGCTGTTCCAGGGCGGCAAATGCGGCATGTGGATCGACGCTACCGTCGCCGCGTCCTTTGTCAGCGACCCGAAGCAGTCGAAGGTCGCGAACGATGTCGGCTTCGCGCCCGCGCCCTGCGGCACCACCTGCAAGAACGCCAACTGGCTCTGGTCCTGGGCGCTCGCCATCCCGAGCAGCTCGAAGAAGACGGCCGACGCGGAGAAGTTCGTCGCCTGGGCGACCGGCAAGGAATACCTAAAGCTGGTGGCGGCCAAGGATGGCTGGGCCAACGTTCCGCCGGGGACGCGCAAATCGCTCTATGACGATTCCAATTACCTGAAAGCCGCACCCTTCGCCCAAATGACGCTGAAAGCCATCGATTCGGCTGATCCCGGGCTCGACGGCAACTCGAAGCCGAAACCCTATATCGGCGTCCAATTTGCCGCGATCCCGGAATTCCAGGGCATCGCGACGGCGGTCGGCCAGCAATTCTCCGCGGCTTTGGCCGGCCAGACTTCGGCCAGTCAGGCGCTGCAGAATGCGCAGCTTCTGACCGAGCGCGAGATGAAACGAGCGGGATACATCAAGTAATGGAGCGCCTGCGACTGGTCGTCACCAAGGCGGCTGGTCGCGGGCACTCTATCGGGCCGGGTTGACAGGCATGGCCACGCTTCACACACGATCCCTGGCGCGGCTGATGATCGCGCCGTCGGTCACTGCCCTCTTCCTGTGGATGGC
>DATIYL010000264.1:0-9511 GCA_035517635.1 Allostellaceae bacterium
CGCCGCGCCGGCGATAGAGGCTGCGCGCGACGCGGGCGCGAGCGAGGCCGGCAAGACGCTCGAACCTGCCGATCCTCTCCCGCATATCCTCGAGATAGAGGATGCGCCGCCCTTCGCTCAGCGCCGTCACGGCCGCTTCGAGCCGCGCGCGCTCGACGAAGCGGCGCGACGTGACGATGGTGCGGATTTGCGCAAGGCGACAAGCGCTCGCCATGATCCCGGCGCCGCTGGAATAGTTGAGCATCGCCGGAACCGCGCCGGCGACATGGAGGGCGAAGAAGCTCGCCACCGTCGCTGCGGCGTTGGGCAGCAGCAGCCCGATCCGCTCGCCCGGCGCGCTCAGCGCCTCGAACCGGCGCCCGAGCACGAAGCTGGCGGCGATCAAGCGCCCATAGGTCACCGGCTGCCGGTCGATGTCGTCGACGACGAGATGAGCGCCGCCATGGACGGCGCGCGCATCGAGCAGCGTCTCGAACAGCGTCTTCTCGATATCGGCCGTGGCGAAGATCATCGACGACATGACGTCGTAGAGCTGGCGCCCGATCTCATGCCGGCGCCGCCGCCCCTTGAGCTCCGGCGGCAGGCGAATGTGCTGCGGCGCCTCGATGGCGATGCTGATCTTGGGAAACCAGCGCCGGCGCAGCTTGCCCTTGAGCCGCGAGAAGATGGTGTATTGCGGCCCCTCGAGCCGCACCGGCAGGATCGCCGCCTTGGCCTTGTCGGCGATCATCGCCGGCCCTTCATAGATCTTCATCAGGGCGCCGGTGACGGTGATGCGGCCTTCGGGAAAGATGACACAGCGCCTTCCCTGCTCGACGGCGCGGATGAGCGTCTTGGCGGCGAACGGCTTGGTCGGGTCGATCGGCACCCAATCGACGAAGCCGAGAAAGGGCTTCGCCCACCAGGCGGCGGCGCGCACCGTGTCGATGGCGAAAGCCGGCCGGCCCGGCAGGAAGGCGGCGAGCAGCACGCCGTCCATGAAGGAGAGATGGTTGGCGACGATCACCACCCGCTCGCCCGCCTTGTCGTAATTCTCGACCCCGCTGATCTCGACGCGGAAGGCGAAGCGAAGCAAGCCGGCGAACAGCGTCTTCAGGATCTCGCCGGGCACGAGGCGCAGCACGACGATCGCCGCGGCGGCGTTGAGGATGCCGACGACCAGGAACACCGCCGGGACCGAAAGCCCGAGCTTCAGCATGACCGCGCTCACCGCGCCCGAGGCGACGATGAAGAGCGCGTTCATCACGTTGTTGGCGGCGACGACGCGCGAGCGGTGGCTCTCCTCGGCGCGCGCTTGCAGCAGGGCGTAGAGCGGCACGGTGAAAATCCCGCCGCACACCGCGATCATGAAGAGGTCGATGCTGAGCCGCCAATTCGCGGCATGGGCGAGGAATTGGCCGACGCCGATCAGCGCGCCGCCGCTGCCGCCGCCGGCGCGCGTGCTCGCGGCATAGAGATCGAGCGTGAAGAGCGTCATGCCGACCGCGCCCAAAGGGGCGAGGCGCGCGCTCACCTCGCCGCGCAGCAGCCTTCCGCACAGCATGGCGCCGGCGCCGATGCCGATCGAGAACATGGCGAGGAACAGCGTCTCGACGCTGGCATCGGCGCCGAGCGTGACCTTGGCGTAGGTCGGAAACTGCGACAGGAAGATGGCGCCGACCAGCCAGAACCAGGAGATCGCGAGGATGGCGAGCCAGAGCACGCGCCGCGCCTTGGCAAAGCGCAGGATCGTCAGGGTTTCGGCCCAGATGTTGGGATTGATGCGCAGATCGGGCGCCGCACGGCCGGCGCGCGGGATCAGGAGGCTCGAGAGCCAGCCGCCGACGGCGAAGGCAAGCAGCACCGCCGAGACGATCGCCGTGCCGCCCGGCGCCAGGATCAGCAGCCCGCCCGCGATGGTGCCAAGCAGGATGGCGATGAAGGTGCCGGCTTCGATGAGCGCGTTGCCGCCCATGAGCTCTTGGGTCGCCAGCAGGTTCGGCAGGATGCCGTATTTGACCGGGCCGAAGAACGTCGCCTGGATGCCGAGCAGGAACAGCACGGCGAGCTCGAAATAGACGAATTCCTCGCCGCTCAGCGCAAAGCCCGCGCCGGCGAGCAGCATCACGCCCACTTCCCAGAGCTTGATGTAGCGCACCAGCCCCGCCTTCTCGAACTTGTCGGCCAGCTGCCCCGCCGTCGCCGAGGCGATGAAATAGGGGGCGATGAAGATGGCGGTGGCGATGGCGACGACGATCTTGGTGGTCACCGGGTCGGTGAAGGCGCGATAGGTGACCAGGGTCACCAGCGCGGTCTTCAGCAGATTGTCGTTCACCGCGCCCAGGAACTGGGTGACGAAGAGCGGCAGGAAGCGCCGGGTCCTCAGAAGGTGAAGCTGCGCCTCGGCCATGGGAGAGACTCGCGCACGGGACTAGAGAATGCGACCGCCGTTCCGCGGTGCGCCGTCGAGATGGACCCCCGCTTTCGCGGGGGTGACGAATAATACAGCAAAATCAAATTATTCCGTCATTCCCGCGAAAGCGGGAATCCATACAATTGTGGATGCGTCGAAGCACCGCGCGATTAACGACTCGGACGACGGACTTGTGTATGATTGCGGGAACGGCGGGTCGCAGCTCTCTCGTGGCTGGCGGCCGGATCGGGCACGTCGACACGAGATGGGTCGCGGCCCTCGAACCCCTGGTTCGGGAGGAGCACCTATGGCGTCGACCATTCGCAACCCCATCGAATGGGGATTGGACCAGATCAGGCTGGCCGGTCTCGCGGTCGGATCGGCCGGACAGGCGATCGGCGAGACACAGGAGGATGTGCGGACGCCGCTGCTGACGATCCGGCGCATCACCATCGCCGATCTCGGCGATGTCCTGGCCCGCGGCCTCGATGATTTCCGCAGCTTCCGCACCGATGTCGTTTTCCTCTGCGTGATTTATCCGCTGCTCGGCCTTGTCCTGGGGCGGCTCGCGTTCGGCTACGGCATGGTGCCGCTGCTCTTCCCGCTCGCCTCCGGCTTTGCCCTGCTCGGTCCCTTCGCCGCGCTCGGCCTTTACGAGATGAGCCGGCGGCGGGAGCTCGGCGTGCACAGCGCCTGGCCCGATGCTTTCGGCGTCGTCGGCTCGCCCGCCTTCGGGAAGATCGCGGTGCTGGGCTCGCTGCTGGTGGCGATCTTCCTGCTCTGGCTAGCGGTGGCGCAAGCGATCTATTTCGCCACTTTCGGCTTGAAGCCGCCGACATCGCTCATGGGCTTCGTCGGCGAGGTCTTCACCACCGGGGCAGGCTGGTCGCTGATCGTCGTCGGCGTCGGCGTGGGCTTCCTCTTCGCCGTCCTGGTGCTGGCGATCGGCACCGTGTCCTTTCCGCTGCTCATCGATCGCGACGTGACGCTCGGCCGGGCGGTCTGGACCTCGGTCAATGCCTTTGCCGCCAATCCGGTGCCGATGGCGCTTTGGGGGCTCATCGTCGCCACCGGGCTGGTGTTGGGCTCGATCCCGCTGCTGCTCGGATTGATCGTGGTGATGCCCGTCCTCGGCCACGCCACCTGGCATCTCTATCGCAAGCTCATCGCCGGCTGATCGGGGAGGCGATGCGCATCAGGGCGCGGCGCCGGCGGGCGCCGCGCAATCCGCGGCTGAAGGCTGAGCCGCCAACCCGGCGCCGGCGTTGGTCCATCGGTCCCAGCATTCGGAGGAGACGACATGGTCACGACCGTCGGCACCGAGGACAAGCTGCACTCGCTGCTCGCCGACCTTGTCCAGCTCGATCACGACGCCGTTCTCGCCTATGACGCGGCGATCGAGCGTCTCGGCACGGCCGGCCACCGTTCGGCCCTCGCCGGCTTCCGCCGCGACCATCTCCGCCACATCGAAGAGCTCGGTGCAGCCCTCTCGGCCATGGGCAAGACCCCGCCCAAGGAAAGCGACATGAAGGCCTTGCTGACCCAGGGCAAGGTGGTTCTCGCCGGGCTCGTCGGCGACAAGGCGATCCTCCGCGCGATGAAGACCAACGAAGACGACACCAACATTGCCTATGAGCGGGCCGTCCAGCACCGCGATGCCTCGCCGGAACTGCGCCACACGCTCGAGGCCGGGCTTGCCGACGAGCGCCGCCACCGCGCCTGGTTGATCGAGACGATCGAACGGCTGGGGTAATTCGCCTAGATCGTCGGGCGTTCGTGGAATCCGGCCGAGCCGTCATCCTCGGCCGGATCGCGCCTGAGCTCGCGCACTTCCGCCAGCGCCGGGCCCGAAGCGCAGGCGTCGATCATCGCCTCGACCGCTGCGCCGTCGCCGATGATGAGCGCTTCGACGCTGCCGTCGCTGCGGTTCCGGACCCAGCCGCGCAAGCTGCGGCGCCGCGCCTGGCGGCAGGTCCAGGCGCGGAAGCCGACGCCTTGAACGCGGCCGATGATGATGAGACGAAGCGCCATCACCGCCATCGCCGCCTCAGGCGAATTCGAGGATGACCTGGTCGACGGCGAGGCTGTCGCCGGCGCGGGCGCGCACCTTCGCCACCGTGCCGTCGCGCTCGGCGCGCAGCACGTTCTCCATCTTCATCGCCTCGACCACCGCAAGCTCTTCACCGGCCTTGACCTCCTGGCCTTCGCCGACCGCGACGGAGACGAGCAGGCCCGGCATCGGCGACAACAGATAACGCGAGAGGTCCGGCGGTTGTTTCACCGGCATTTGCGCGAGCAGCGCGGCGGCGCGCGGCGGCAGCACCTTGACCCCCAGCACGGTGCCGGCGCGCGTCAGGCGGAAGCCGATGCCGTCGCGGTCGAGCTGGAACGTGACCGCCGCGCCGTCGATGCCGGCACGCAAGAGCGGCTGGCCCGGCTGCCACTCCGTCGTCACCACCTGCCGCCTGCCATCGGCCCGCGTCACCGCCACCGCGGTCGCCTCGCGCGTGGTGCGCACGGCATGCTGCGTCTCGCCGATGGCGACGATCCAGTCCTCCGGCACGACGCGCCCATGCCCGGCGAGCTGTCCGCTGATGCGCGCTTCCTGCTCGGCGATGATGCGCTGGACGGCGGCAGCGGCGGGCAGCGCGAGGTCGAGTGCGCCCGGCGACGGCTCGACGCCGGCGAAGCCGTGCGGGAATTCCTCGGCGATGAAGCCCGTCGAGAGCCTGCCTTCGGCAAAGCGCGGCTTCTGCAGCACGGCGGCGAGGAAGGCGACATTGTGCGACAGGCCGCGAATGTAGAAGGCGTCGAGCGCCGCGCCGAGGCGGGCGATCGCTTCGCTGCGGCTGGCGCCATAGGCGACGAGCTTGGCGATCATCGGGTCGTAATAGAGGCTGATCTCGGCGCCTTCGAAGACGCCGGTATCGACGCGAACGCCCTCGCCGTCGGGCGGCAGGTAGCGCACCAGCCTGCCGATCGAGGGCAGGAAATTGCGCAGGGGGTCTTCGGCATAAATGCGCGCTTCGATCGCCGAGCCGGTCAGCTTGATATCGCTCTGCTTCACGGTGAGCTTCTCGCCGGCGGCGATGCGGATCATGCATTCGACGAGATCGAGGCCGGCGACCATCTCGGTGACGGGGTGCTCGACCTGAAGCCGCGTGTTCATCTCGAGGAAGTAGAAATTGCGGTCCTTGTCGACGATGAACTCGACCGTGCCGGCCGAGCGGTAGCCGACCGCCTTGGCGAGCGCCACGGCCTCGGCGCCCATCGCCGCCCGCGTTTTGGCGTCGAGAAAGGGGCTCGGCGCCTCTTCGATCACTTTCTGATGCCGGCGCTGGATCGAGCATTCGCGCTCGCCGAGATGGATCACATGGCCGTGCGCATCGCCCAGCACCTGGATCTCGATATGCCGCGGCTCCTCGACATATTTCTCGATGAAGACGCGATCATCGGCGAAGCTCGAGCGCGCCTCGTTGCTGGCGGAGCGGAAGCCCTCGCGCGTCTCGGCATCGTTGCGCGCGATGCGCATGCCCTTGCCGCCGCCGCCGGCCGAGGCCTTGATCATCACGGGATAGCCCACCCCCCGCGCGATCTTGACTGCGGCGTCGGCGTTGGGAATGACGTCGAGATGGCCGGGCACGGTCGAGACGCCGGCTTCCTTGGCGAGCTTCTTCGATTCGATCTTGTCGCCCATCGCCGCGATGGCGCGCGCATCGGGGCCGATGAAGGCGATGCCGGCCTCGGCCAGCGCCCGGGCGAATTCCGCCTTCTCCGACAGGAAGCCATAGCCGGGATGGACCGCCTCGGCGCCGGTGCTGCGGCAGGCCTCGAGGATGCGGTCGATGCGCAGATAGCTCTCCGCCGCCGGCGGCGGCCCGATGGCGACCGCTTCATCCGCTTCGCGCCGGTGCAGCGCATCGGCATCGGCCTCGGAATAGACCGCGACCGTCTTGATGCCCATGCGCCGCGCCGTGCGGATCACCCGGCAGGCAATCTCGCCGCGATTGGCGATGAGGATTTTCTTGAACATCGCGCGCTCGTCAGCCCCCCACCCCAACCCTCCCCCTCAAGGGGGGAGGGGGAAGCAGAGCAAGGAGCTCAAAACAGCCCCTCCCCCCTTGAGGGGGAGGGAAGGGAGGGGGGTGACCAAGGGTCTCGTCGTATCTCATCTCAGAGCGGTATATTCGCGTGCTTCTTCCAGGGATTGGTCAGCTTCTTCTCGCGCAGCATGGCGAGCGAGCGGCAGATGCGGCGGCGCGTGCCGTGCGGCATGATCACGTCGTCGATGAAGCCGCGGCTGCCGGCGACGAAGGGATTGGCGAATTTCTCGCGGTATTCCTCGGTGCGCGCCTCGATCTTGGCGGCATCGCCGAGATCGCTGCGGAAGATGATCTCGACCGCGCCCTTGGGGCCCATCACCGCGATCTCGGCCGAGGGCCAGGCATAGTTGACGTCGCCGCGCAGATGCTTCGAGCTCATGACGTCATAGGCGCCGCCATAGGCCTTGCGCGTGATCACCGTCACCTTGGGCACGGTCGCTTCGGCGAAGGCGAAGAGCAGCTTCGCGCCGTGCTTGATGATGCCGCCATATTCCTGCGCCGTTCCCGGCAGGAAGCCCGGCACGTCGACGAAGGTGATGATCGGGATCGAGAAGCAGTCGCAGAAGCGCACGAAGCGCGCCGCCTTGCGCGCGCTGTCGATGTCGAGGCAGCCCGCCAGCACCATCGGCTGGTTGGCGACGATGCCGATGGTCGCGCCTTCCATGCGCGCGAAGCCGATGATGATGTTCTTGGCGAAGCTCGGCTGCAGCTCGAAGAAATCGCCCTCGTCGACCACCTTCTCGATGAGCTCGCGCATGTCGTAGGGCTTGTTGGGATTGGCCGGCACCAGCGTGTCGAGCGACAGCTCCGCGCGGTCGGGCGGGTCGGCGCTCGGCCGCAGCGGCGGCTTCTCGCGGTTCGACGCCGGCAGGAAATCGATGAAGCGGCGCAGCTGCAGCAGCGCCTCGACATCGTTCTCGAAGGCGAGATCGGCGACGCCGGAGCGCGCCGTATGCGTGAGCGCGCCGCCGAGCTCCTCCTGCGTCACCGTCTCATGCGTCACCGTCTTCACCACGTCGGGACCGGTGACGAACATGTAGGAGCTGTCTTTCACCATGAAGATGAAGTCGGTCATCGCCGGTGAATAGACCGCGCCGCCGGCGCAAGGTCCCATGATCAGCGAGAGCTGCGGCACGACGCCCGAGGCGAGCACGTTGCGCTGGAAGACTTCGGCATAGCCCGCCAGCGAGGCGACGCCTTCCTGGATGCGCGCACCGCCGCTGTCGTTGAGGCCGATGATCGGCGCGCCGACCTGCAGCGCCTGGTCCATCACCTTGCAGATCTTCTCGGCATGCGCCTCGGACAGCGCGCCGCCGAACACGGTGAAATCCTGGCTGAAGGCGAACACCAGCCGCCCGTTCACCGTGCCATAGCCGGTGACGACGCCGTCGCCGGGGATCTTCTGCTCCGCCATGCCGAAATCGGTCGAGCGGTGCTCGACGAACATATCCCATTCTTCGAACGAGCCGGGATCGAACATGAGCTCCAGCCGCTCGCGCGCGGTGAGCTTGCCCTTGGCATGCTGTGCCTCGACGCGCCGGCCGCCGCCGCCGGCGCGCGCCGCCTTGCGCTTCAGCTCCAGCCGGCGAAGGATCTCCTGCATCTCCCGTTGCTCCCTGTCCCAGCGGGACGGTGGGAGATAACACTTGTGCGCGGCTGGCGCCAGTCCTGGGCGCCAGTCGCTATTCCCGCAGCAGGCCCAGGAACCGGTGCGCCAGCGCCATGTCATCCTTGAGCGCGGCGCGGCGCTGGGTCTGCTCGGCGTCCTCGCCCCATTGCTCGATCTCGAAGCTCTCGTCGAGCTGCGCCGCATCGAAGGCACCTTCGACATCGAGCCTCCCTTCGATGAGCGCCAGCGCCACCACCAGCGAGCCGCAGGCGCTGGTGGCGAGATGGAGCGCGGCGAGCTCCAGCGTCGGATAGCTCTCGACCGCGGCGGCAAAGGCGCGCAAGGTTGCCGTGCTTTGCGCGATCGGCACCACGCCATGCGTCACTTCGAGCGGCGCGTCGTAGCGCAAGGTCGCCCAGTCGATGAGCGGCTGCCATGCCTCCTGCTGGCGGCGCGTCAGGGGCGGCGGGTGCTGGGCGCGATAGCAGACGAGATCGGTGCCGGCATATTTCGCCACTTCCGCCACGACCTCTGCGCGCCGCATCGCCACCAGATCGAGGGCGCTGCTGGTCAGCCGCGTCAGCGGCAGCTCGGCGAGCTTTACCTCGGTGCCCTGGCCGCGCCACTCGGCGGCGATCGCTTCGGCGAGCGCGCGGCTCGGCACGTCGAGCGGCGCCTTCGCCGGGGTGCGCAGCGGCTTGCCGTCGAGATTGACGGCGAAGCCGGAAGCCGACGGTACGACGCTGACCTCGGTGTAGAAGCGCTTCATCGCTGCGGCGCCAGCTCGGCGAAGGGTTCCGCTTCTTCCGCCTCATCGAAGCCGAAGAACGCCCAGGTCTCTTTCATGTGCGGCGGCAGCGGCGCCGTCACCGCGAGCCGCCCGCCGCCGGGATGCGGCAGCGACAGCGCGCGCGCATGGAGGTGCAGCTTGCGCGCATTGGGGACGCCCGCAGGATGCGCCGCGGCGCCGCCATATTTGCCGTCGCCGAGGATCGGCGTGCCGAGCGCCACGCAATGGGCGCGGAGCTGATGGGTGCGGCCGGTGACCGGCTGCAGCGCCAGCCAGGCGAGCTTGTCGCCGGCATGGGAGACGGTGCGGTAATAAGTGACGGCGCGCTTGCCCTCGTCCTCGTCGGGCGCGACGCGCTCGCCGGCCGGCCCGGGGAGCTTCGCCAGCGCCTGGTCGATGCGGCCGCGCCGCGGCTTGGGCAGGCCCACCACGATCGCCCAATAGATCTTCTGGGTCGTCTTGTCGCGAAAGGCGCGCGCCAGCGCCGCGGCGGCGGCGGCGCTGCGCGCCAGCACCAGCACGCCGCTGCGGTCGCGGTCGAGGCGGTGGCCGAGGCGCGGCCGCTCCTTGGCGCCGAAGCGAAGCGCATCCAGCATCGCGTCGAGATGGCGCTCGGT
>DATIYL010000265.1:0-2623 GCA_035517635.1 Allostellaceae bacterium
CCGGGCAGCAGGACATCGACGAGGCCCTGGCTCTCGTTGAGATGCGGGTCGTCGAAGAGATCCGCCGTGCGCGCCACCGGCGCGTAGGGGATTTTCGCTTGTTCGCAGCGCGCCATGATCTCGGGCTTGGTGAAGCGACCGAGATGCTCGGCCACGATCGGCAGCATCCAGGGCCGCGCCTCGACCCGCTGTTCATTGGTCCGCAGCCGGGCGTCGGCGAGCAGGTCCGGCCGCTCGAACACCTCGCAGAATCGCGCCCAGTGCCGGTCGCTGGTGACGCCGACGAAGACCTGATCGTCATCGGCAGTCTTGAAGGTCTGGTAGATGCCCCAGCCGCCGCGTCGCACCGGCATGGGCGGCACTTCCTGTCCGGTGAGCGCCTCGCCGGCCATGTGCTGGCCCATCATGAAGACCGTCGATTCGAAGAGCGCGCTCTTCAGGAACTCGCCCTTGCCGCTGACATCGCGCCGGCGCAGCGCCGCGAGAATGGCGATGACGGCGAAGGCGCCGCCCATGATGTCGACGACCGAGGTGCCGGCGCGGAGCGGCTGGCCCTGCGGCCCGGTCATGTAGGCGAGCCCGCCCATGAACTGCACGACCTCGTCGAGCGCCGGACGGTGCTCGTAGGGGCCCGATAAAAAGCCCTTGAGCGCGCAATAGATGAGGCGCGGGTTGAGGCCGGAGAGCACCGCATAGCCGCAGCCGAGGCGGTCCATGGTGCCGGGCGCGTAATTCTCGATCAGCACATCGGCCTCGCCGGCGAGCCGCCGGACCAGGTCGAGGCCGGAGGGCTGCTTCAGGTCGAGGGCGAGGCTGCGCTTGTTGCGATTGAAATAGCCGAAGAAGCCGGCAGCGAAGCCGGAGAGCCGGCGCGTCGCATCGCCTTCGGGCGCCGGCTCGATCTTGACGACATCGGCGCCGAGATCGGCCAGCACCAGCCCGGCGCTGGGCCCCATGATGTTCTGGGTGAATTCGAGGACGCGGAGCCCGGCGAGCGGCAGCGCGGCGGGCGGGGAGAGGGAAGTCATGGCAGCCATGTTAGCCGGGAGGCACGCGCTTTCCAGCCCCGTTAACCCTGCGTTTGGAATCGCCGCGGAGAATGCCTCCACAGCAAGGAGGCGGCACGTGCTCAGCGGCATCATCTCCCGTCGCGGCGCCAAGGCGGGCGAAGCGGCGGAAACGGCATCGACGGCGCGACTTCGGCAGATCGAACGCGAGGTCGATCAGGAGCAGGCGCTGCAGATCGGCGCCGCCGGCCTCGGCTTCTTCGGCGCCATCCTCAGCGTTGCGGTCAACCCCGCCTTCGCGCTGCTACCGGCGATAGCCTTCGCCGCGCTCGGCCAATACGCGGTCCAGGGCTGGTGCCCGCCGATGGCGCTGTTGCGGCGCCTCGGGCTCAGAACCAGCCGCGAGATCGACGGCGAGCGCTACGCGCTGTCCGCCGCCATCGCCGAGCCCCTCATGCCGGAAATCGACCGCGCCGGCGCGGATTAGCCTGCCCTCTTCGGCGGCTTGCGAGGAAGAGGGCGCGAGTTAAGCGAGCGGGCGAGGTCGGTCTAGATAACGGGTTCGCTGTCCCTAGGAGACACACCTCTTCACGTTCACCTTCACCCGTCACGGGCTCTTGTATGGAAAAGTGCTGAGCGTGTCCCAGAGCGCGATTGCCTGTGACAAGCCGCAGGACAAGAGCGGGAGCAGTCCGCAGTCCGGCGCTGAGAGCGAAACGAGCGAGCCCAAGGCCAGGAGCTGGCCGGGGATGGCGGTGACGGTGGAGATTAAGACGGGCTCGCGCAGGGTGATCAGCTATCTGCTGTCGCCCGTGCTCAGGTACAGGCAGGGAGAGCCTGAGGGAGAGATGAGAGGTTCGATGGGAAACAGTAAGCAGCCCGAAGCTAACAAGGCAAGACGATGCGACGTATCGTTCCGCGGCTTCATCCTCTCGACAATACTCGCGCTGGCCGCCGTGGGGCTCCCCGCAGTGTCCATGTGGGCTGGCGCGGGATCACCAGCGGTAGCGCAATCGAATGGCAATCCCGCGGGCCAGCCGGTCCTGCCAAGCATGAAGTTGATCCGGGCCTTACCAGCGCCGGGAGAGGTGGGGCAGGTAATATGGAGTTCTGACGGGAGCAAGGTTGCGGCATTCAGCTTTGGCCAGCCGGCGCGGCTGCCAGGGATCATCACCGTACCCAGTCCTTTTGCAAAACAGATCACCATTTGGAATGCCGACGGCACTCTATATCGCTCGCTCACTCGCAATGAGCCGTTTATGTCGGTGTCCGACACGTTTGCCTTCGTCGCCGGTGACACAGAGATTGCCACGCCGCCATCGATCTACGCGAAGGATCTCGCGTTTTCGATCTTTGACATCGAGAGCGGCAAGATCGTCCATGAAGTCGCAAGTCAAAACACCGGCAGGGGCGTGAAGCTCACCGCCTCGCCCGACCAAACGATTCTTGCCGTGATCTTCAACCAAACAAAGGTACGGCCGGTCGTTCTTTACTCGACCAAGGACTGGTCGACGCTTGATGAGCTGCCGCTGGGTCCGACGCACGGAGCCGCTTATCCGATCGGAGTATCGTTCTCGCCAGATGAACGATACGTGGCGGTTCTGCGCTTGGATGGT
>DATIYL010000266.1:0-6182 GCA_035517635.1 Allostellaceae bacterium
CGACGTTTATCACGGCCTGTCGCGCGAGGAGGTGTTCCGCCTCTATCGCGAGAGCGACGCGCTGATCAACCTTTGCGGCGCGGTGCGCCTGCGCGACGAGCACATGGCCTGTCCGCGCCGCATCATGGTCGATACCGATCCCGTTTTCGAGCAGATCAAATACGCCAAGGCCGATCCCGGCGCGCGCAGCTATCTCGACGCGCATACGGATTTCTTCACCTATGGCGAGAATGTCGGCGGTCCCGACTGGATCGTGCCGCTGTGCGGCATCCCGTGGAAGCCGACGCGGCCGCCGGTGGTGCTGGAGGAATGGCCGACCGACGCCGAAGCGCCCGCCTGCTTCTCGACCATCGCCACCTGGGAAAACAAAGGCAAGAACATCGATTTCGAGGGCGAGACCTATGTCTGGTCGAAGCACGTCAATTTCCAGCGCTTCCTCGACCTGCCGCTGCGCCGGCCGCAATGCTTTACCATGGCGATGCTGCCGCCCGATCCGGCCGTCGAGGCCGAGGTCGGCGGCAAAGGCTGGCGCCTCGCCGATCCGCGGCCGATCTCCGCCAGCATGGAGGCCTATGGCGAGTTCATCTGCGGCTCGCGCGGCGAGTTCACCGTCGCCAAGGACATCTATGTCCGTCCCAACAGCGGCTGGTTCAGCGATCGCAGCGTCTGCTACCTCGCCGCCGGCCGGCCGGTGGTAACCATGAAAACCGGCTTCAGCCGCTTCTACCCCGTGGGCGACGGGCTCTTCGAGTTCAGCGACATGGAGGAGGCGCTCGCCGCCATCGACGCGGTCAACGCCGATTACCGCCGGCACAGCCGGGCGGCGCGTATGCTGGCGGCGGAATATTTCAGCAGCGACACCGTTGTCTCGGCGTTGATGGCCGAGGCGGGCCTGGGATGATCGGGGCGAAGGGCGGCGCCGGAATTCGGGCGAGAAACGCGTGGCGGCAGGATGGCGTCCCGGTCTGGGACCGGCTCTCCTGGGCGCTGCTCATTGCCGCCACGGCGCTGGTAATTCTCACTTTCACCGATTACGGCGTCACCTGGGACGAGGACGTGCACCGGTGGTACGGCGTCTTCGTGCTCGATTATTACCTGTCCTGCTTCCACGACCTGCGCGCGCTGCATTGGGGCGACCTCTACAATTACGGCGCCGCCTTCGACCTGGCCGCGGCGGCGCTCAACAAGATCTCGCCCTTCGGCATCTACGAGACGCGTCACCTCCTCAACGGCATAGTGGGCATCATCGGCATCGCCGGCACCTGGAAGCTCGGCCGCACGCTCATGGGGCCGCGCAGCGGCTTCCTCGCCGCGCTCTTCCTGCTGCTGACGCCCAATTACTACGGGCAGATGTTCAACAATCCGAAGGACGTGCCCTTCGCCGTCGGCATGGTCTGGTCGCTCTATTATCTCGTCCGCATCATTCCGGCGCTGCCGCTGCCGCCGGCGAAGCTGCTGCTGAAGCTCGGCCTCGCCGCGGGGCTTGCGCTGGGCGTGCGCGTCGGCGGGCTGCTGATCTTCGGCTATCTCGGCCTGGCACTGCTCATCGACGCCGTTTGGCGCGGGCTCGAGGCGCGCCGTCTCGGCGTCACCGTCGCCGCGGGCTCGGCAAGCCTCTGGCGCGTGCTGCTGCCCGTGGTCGTCGTCGCTTATCCGGTCATGCTCCTCTTCTGGCCCTGGGCGCAGCAAGCGCCGTTCACGCGGCCGCTGCAGACGCTCGCCTATTTCTCGCACGAGATCTTTCCCTTCCGCACGCTGTTCGACGGGCGCTATGTCCCGGCCAGCGACCTGCCCTGGGCGTATCTCCCGACCTATATCGCGCTCGCGCTGCCGGAGCTGATCCTCGTGCTGCTCGCCGCCGCACCCGTCGTCGCGCTCTGGCTGCTCTGGCGCCGCCGCTCTGCGCTGCCGCGCGCACCGACCGTGCAGCTCTTCATTCTGGGCTTCGCCGTCGTCTTTCCCGTCGCCTATGCCATCGCGATCAAGGCGGTGCTGTTCGACGGCATGCGTCACTTCATCTTCGTGCTGCCGCCGATCGCGGTCATCGCCGCCGTGCTCGCCGATCGCGGTCTCGCCGCCCTCGAGCGCGCACGCCTCGGCGGCTATGCCTATGGCGCGCTCGCGCTGTACGGGCTCTTCCACGTCAGCATCATGGCGCGCCTTCATCCCGACGAGTATGTCTATTACAACGGCTTCGTCGGCGGCGTCGAAGGCGCGGCGGGACTCTTCAAGCTCGACTACTGGGCCAATTCCTACGCCGAGGCGGTGGGCGGGCTCGAAGACTATCTGCGCGGCGAGTATGGCGCCGACTTCACGCATCACGATTTCACCGTCGCCGTGTGCGGACCGCCGGCCTCCGCCGCCTACTACTTTCCGAACAATTTCACCTACACCAGGAGCCGCGACAAGGCCGATTTCTTCATCGCCTTCACCAAGGATGATTGCGAGAAGTCGCTGCCGGGCAAGGTGATCTATCGCGTCGAGCGCCTCGGCACGCTGCTCTCGGAAGTGATCGACCGTCGCGACGTGCTGGCGCAGCAGCGCAACGCCCGCTTCGTCGCCGGCGGCCGGTAGCATCGCCTTGGAGCGGAGCGAATATGAAAGGCTGGCGGCGGCGGAAGAGCGGATGTGGTGGTTTCAGGGCCTCCACGCCAATCTTCTCCGGGTGCTGCGCGAAACCCGGGCGCCGCAGCGCATCCTCGATGCCGGCTGCGGCACGGGCGGGTTCATGAAGCGCCTCGCCGCCGCCTTTCCCGACGCCACGGTGCTCGGCCTCGATCTCGATGCCGTCGCCGCGCACTGCGCGCAGGCGAAGGGCGGCGGCATTGTCGCGATCGGCTCGATCGATCGCCTCCCCTTTGCCGATGGCGCCTTCGATGCCGCCGTCAGCGCCGACGTGCTCTGCCATCGCGGCGTCGACGAGCACTGCGCTCTCGCCGAGCTCGGCCGCTGCCTGCGGCCGGGCGGGCTTCTCGCGCTCAACCTGCCGGCCTATCGCTGGCTCTATTCCGGGCATGACCTCGCCGTCGACAATGCGCGGCGCTATGCCATGGACGAGCTGCGCCGGCTGCTCGCCGCGGCGGGCTTCGAGCGCGTGCGAATGCGCTACTGGAACAGCCTGCTGTTTCCGCTCATGCTGCTGCGGCGGAAGCTGTGGCGCGGCAGCGGGCGGGTGAGCGAGGTGGCGCTCGGCCCCGCACCGGTCGAGCGCAGCTTCGGCGCCGTGCTGGCGCTCGAGCGGCGCCTGCTCGCGGCCGGCCTAGCCCTCCCCTTCGGCGGCTCCATCCTAGCCACGGCGGTAAAGCCATGACCCAACCCGCGCTCGCGCTCAGCATCGTCATTCCCGTCTACAACGGGGCGCGCAGCATCCGCGAGCTGGTGGCGGCGCTCGAGACGCTTGTCGTGCCCGGCGGCCACGAGATCGTGCTGGTCAATGACTGCAGCCCGGATGACAGCCTCGCCATCTGCCGCGATCTCGTCGCACGCGCCAAGCTGCCGATGACCTTGGTCGACCTGTCGCGCAATTTCGGCGAGCACAATGCCGTCATGGCCGGGCTGCGCCACGCGCGCGGCGCGCACGTCATCACCATGGACGATGATCTGCAGAACCCGCCCTCCGAGGTGCTGCGTCTGCTCGACTACGCCCAGAGCAGCGGCAAGGATGCCGCCTACACCTTTTATGCGCAGAAGGAGCACGCCTCCTGGCGCAATCTCGGCAGCCGCTTCACCAACCGCGTCGCCGATCTGCTGCTCGACAAGCCCAAGGGGCTCTATCTCTCGAGCTTCCGCTGCATCAGCGCCTTCGTCGCGCGCGAGATCACGCGCTACGACGGCCCGTTCCCCTATGTCGACGGCCTCATCCTGCAGGTGACGCAATCGATCGGCAGCCTCGAGGTGCAGCACCTGCCGCGCGCCCATGGCGGCAGCAACTACACCTTCCGCCGGCTGGTGCGGCTCTGGCTCAACATGTTCGTCAATTTCTCGGTGATGCCGCTCCGCCTCGCCACCTTCGGCGGCTTCCTGCTCGGCGGCTGCGGGCTCGCCGGCGCGATCTGGGTCGCGCTGAACGCGCTGTTCTACACGACACCCCCCGGCTGGGCGTCGATCTCGGTCGCCGTGCTGCTGCTGTCGGGCGTGCAGCTCACCATGCTGGGGCTCATCGGCGAGTATCTCGGCCGGCTCTATCTCACCGCCAACCGCAAGCCGCAATCGATTGTCAAGGAGGTGGTGAAGAGCGACACCGCCGAACGGTTGCGCGCGCCGGAGGACAGGCCGAGCGGCCTGATGCTGCGGCGCTGATGCCCGCGCTGCTGCCTTATTACGCGTCGCTCCTGCTCGCCATCGTGGTCGGGGTTGTGGGGCAAGTGCTGCTCAAGACCGGCTCGACGCGCACAGGGAACGTCCCCGCCCAGTTCTTCGATCCCTACACGCTGATGGGACTCGTCGCCTATGCGCTCGCCGCGATCTTCTATATCGCCGCGATCAAGAAGATCCCGGTCAGCCTCGCCTATCCCACCGTCTCGCTCAGCTATGTCGCGGTCGCCATCATCGCCCATCGCGCCTGGGGCGAACCGCTGGGCTGGGCGCAGATCGCCGGCATCGCCTTGATCGCCGCCGGCATCCTGTTGCTGCATCAGGTTTGAGTCGGCGCCACTCGATCTTCTCTAGCTGGCGCTGAGCTCTCAGCCGTCAGCTCTCAGCCACAAATGGAAAACGCCCTCCCCCCTTGAGGGGGAGGGAGGGGTGGGGGGTGCCACAAGCTCCGAAGCTTGCCGCGAATGACATGACAGAGTCTTGGCGCGCTCCGCGCGTAACGCCCCTCCCTTCCCTCCCCCTCAAGGGGGAGGGGCATTCATTTCGAGTCCGGAAGCGGATCACGACGATGAGATCGATCGTGATCCATGCGCTGTAACTGACGCTCCGCCAGGGCCGAAAGTTCGAAGAGCTAGGGCGGCGATCCTCGAGCCGCCGTGCAACAAACCACTTAGGTCAACGAAGGTATTCCTATGAGCCTGTTACACCGCATCAGCAGACTGGCGATCTCTCCCCTCCCTGTTCCCGTGGCGTGGTACGCCCTTCCGCTTCGACTGATCATCGGGTTCGGCTTCATGCAGCATGGCTATGCGAAGCTCGCCCGCGGCCCGGAGGATTTCATCAATGTGCTGCATGCCATGGGCATTCCTTTCGACTTCCTGCTGGGCTGGGCGACGATCACCGTCGAGATCATCGGCGGGCTACTCATCCTGCTCGGCGCGCTTGTTCCGCTTGCGACGATGCCCATGCTCATCGTGCTGCTCGTCGCCATATTCACGGTTCATCTTCCGAACGGCTTCAGCTCGATCAAGCTCCTATCCTTTGACGCTACGGGCGCCCATTTTGGGCAACCGGGGTACGAGACCGACCTGCTCTACATCGCGGGGCTCATCGCGCTGTGCTTAGGGGGAGCGGGACCATTTTCCGTGGACGGAGTCTTGGGACGCTTCGTGCTTGGGCCAAGCGACCGCGATCCCGACCTGCTTTATAAGCACTCCCGGCCAGCAGGCCGACATAGGCAAACACAGGAGGACGCAGCATGGATCGAACGGTGATCGAAGTGCCCGGCATTTCCGAGACAATCCGCAAGGCGGGTGTGCCGCTGTCGCCGGTGATCAAGGCCAACGGTTTCGTCTTCGTCTCCGGCCTGCCGCCGATGAACCTCGCCACCGGCGCCTTCGCCAAGGGCGACATCGCCACCCAGACCGAGCTCTCGCTGAAGGCGGTGCAGCACGCGCTCGAAGCCGCCGGCTCGTCCATCGACAAGGTCTGCAAGGTGACGGTCTACGCGTCCAACGCGGCGCATTTCCGCACCATCAACGAGGTCTATGCCCGCACCTTCCGGACGGCGCCGCCGGCCCGCACCTTCGTCGCCGTGGGTTCCTGGCCGCTCGATTTCGACATCGAGATCGAATGCATCGCGCTCGCCTGAGCGCGATGCCGATGAGGGGAACGCCTTACCAGGTGAACTCGACGACGCTCACCTGGTCGTCCTTCATCGGCCAGTCGCGCGCCGCGATGCGCTCATGGTCGAACACCGCGATCACCGTCTGCTCAGGCTCGGCCGGGAGCGCGAGCTTGGCGAGCGACAGGCTGGGCACGCCCGGAGCGAGGCCCGGCGGCGGCTTGCCGTCGAGCAGAACGTGGTC
>DATIYL010000267.1:0-4690 GCA_035517635.1 Allostellaceae bacterium
GCAACCACATTGCACAACCTATCGAACGATGGCGGATTACGCTGACGATAATCCGCCCTACGATAGTCGTCGCAGCGAGCAACCATCGTCATCAACCTTTCGTCATTTGTTGGACAGATGGCGGCGAATCACGCCGCCATCGTTGCTTCGCCAACGATCAAAAACGGCGTGCGAGAAGCCGGTTTTTCTTTGACTTGGGCGCGCAGCTTGATAACAAGCGCCCATGCCAAAAAAACCGGGGACCAATCCCAAAGGCGAGTTTGCCTTCTTCAACGTCGTCTATGAGGACGATACGGTGCGTTCCAACCGCCGCGTGCCGAGCGAGCTGCTCGGGGGCCTCGACGGCGACGAGCCGGCGCGCGGCTACATCATGGAGCAGGATCGCGAGATCGCGGAAAAGGGTGGCCGCCCGCAGCTCAAGATCAAGAGCATCAGCCGGGTGGGTGCGAAGAAGAAGTAGAGCCGGCGGTTCGCAGACTGTAGCCCGCATGAGCGAAGCGACATGCGAGACTTGTGGCGGATAAAGTCCCGGATATCGCTACGCTCATCCGGGCTACCCCTGCCGACAGACCGAAGCGATGCAACGGCGGATGACGCCATCGCGCATCCGCGCCGCAGCCCCAAACCTCACGCCGCCCGCACGCCGCCGAGAAACTTGTCGACTTCCTGCCGCAGCCGCGCGCTGTCGCCCGAGAGCGACTTTGCGGCGGAGAGGACCTGCGAGGATGCAGAGCCGGTTTCGCTCGCGCCGCGCTGCACGTCGACGATATTGGACGAGACCTGCTGGGTGCCTTGCGCCGCCTGCTGCACGTTGCGGGAGATTTCCTGGGTCGCCGCGCCCTGCTCTTCCACCGCCGCCGCAATGGTGGATGCGACCTCCGACAGCCTCTCGATCGTGCTGCTGATCGCCTTGATCGCGTCGACCGATTCTCCGGTCGCGGCCTGGATGCTGGTGATCTGCTGGCTGATCTCGCCGGTCGCCTTCGCCGTCTGCTCGGCAAGCGCCTTCACTTCGGAGGCGACCACCGCAAATCCCCGGCCGGCTTCGCCTGCGCGCGCCGCCTCGATGGTCGCATTCAGCGCCAGCAGGTTGGTCTGACCGGCGATCGTGTTTATCAGCTCGACGACGTCGCCGATGCGCGCGGCCGCCTTGGACAATTCGCCGACACGATCGGTGGTGGTGCGGGCCTGGCTGACCGCCTCGCCCGCCATACGCGCCGATTCCTGGACCTGGCGGCTGATCTCGGTCACCGAGGACGACAGCTCTTCCGTCGCGCTTGCGACCGACTGCACGTTCGTCGACGCCTCTTCGGACGCCGCCGCGACCGTGGTCGCCATCTCCTGGGCGCGGTGGGCCGTGGAGGTCAGCGTTCCCGCCGAGCCCTCGAGCTGGGTGGATGCCGTCGAGACCGCGTTGACGATGCCGCCGACCGCCTGCTGGAACTCATCGGCGAGCTTCATCATCTCGGCCTTGCGCTGCGCCGCCATGCGCGCCTCCGCAGCGCTCCGCTCGTTGCGCAGCCGTTCCGCCTCGATCATGTTGTCCTTGAAGACCTGAACCGCGCCGGCCATGCCGCCGATCTCGTCGCGCCGATGCGTTCCCTCGATCGCCACCGACGTATCGCCGCCGGCGAGCACCTTCATGGCCCCCGACAGCACGCCGATGGGGCGCGTGATGCTGCGCGCCATCAACAGGACGAGGACGACGGTTACCAGGAGACCGGCCGCGATCATCGACGCCAGCATGATCAGCGCCTGCGTGGCATCGTCGCGCTTGGCCGACGTCAATGCCAGCATGTCGGAAGCGACCCGATCCTCGACGGTCTTGAGCGCGTCGATCCGCGCGGTCGCGGCCTTGAACCAGGATGCGCTGTCGAGGCCCGCCAACTCGCCCGAAAGCCCGCCATTGGCGATGGTCTCCCGCATCTTGCGGAAGCCGTCGATGGCCTGGCCCGACAGGGTCCGGTCATAGAAATCGCGTTGCTCGGACTTCGCGGCGGCCAGGAAGGCCGAGAAATGCATGTCCTGCGCGGTGACCTGCGACAAAAGCTTTCGGTAACCGGGCAGATCGAACCGGCCAAGCGTGATGCCGCCGGCCGCGAGCGCGCGTTCCTGGCCCGCATGCTCCTTGCCCTGCGTCAGGCTGAGGTAAGCCGACAAGGCCGTCGACACGTCGACCCGGCTCGAGACATGGGCAACGCTTCGCGTCACGCCGAGAAGCTTGCCGATCGCATCGGTGAAGTAGGCGGACGAATCGGGTGCCGCGATTGACTGCGCTTCGATGCCGCTGCGGCGCCCGTCGAGGCCGGCAAGGGCGGATTCGGCGCCGCCGACGGCATCCCTGATCGTGCGCGAGTCAAGTGCTGCAAACGTCTTCAGCGCGTCGGCAGCGCCGTGACGCTCCTCGTCGGTGCGCTTGCGCTGTCCCGACAATTCGTCGCGCATCTGCGTACCCTTGCTGCTCAGGAACACCGCGGACATCCCACGCTCGCGCTGCAGCTCGTGAACGAGCCGGCTGATCTTGCCGATGCCGTCGGCGAGCACGTTCAGCTCCGCCATCTCGGCGCGCTCGGCCCAGGTGACCCAGATCAGATGGGCGGCAAGACCGATCACGACGACGACGGGCGCTGCGATCGCAAGCGCCAGCCGATGAGAAATCCTGAGATGTTGGAGCATGTGCTGACGGTTTCCGAATTCCGCCGGCAGCGACTTCAACGGGAGCGGCTGCACGAGCGATATGATTGAACGAGCGAATTTCCAAGTTCAGCACACTCAACTTTTGGGTGTGAAGACTGTGTGCAGCAGCCTTTAGCTGCTCAATATTTAAGCAAGTCTGCCCGAAATCCGCAAAGAGATGGTTAATTTGGAGAGAGCGAACTCGCTCAAGAGCAGCCGAAACAGGAGCGGCGGGCCTTTGGCCCGCCGCTCGTATTTCGATGAATGCTTCAGCCCCCTCAGCCCGAGGGCATTTCCTCAATTGTCCAGGAAGCTCCGCAGCTTCCGGCTCCTTGACGGATGCTTCAGCTTGCGCAGCGCCTTCGCCTCGATCTGGCGGATGCGCTCGCGCGTCACCGAGAACTGCTGGCCGACTTCCTCCAGCGTGTGGTCGGTGTTCATGCCGATGCCGAAACGCATGCGCAGCACGCGCTCCTCGCGCGGGGTGAGCGAGGCCAGCACACGCGTCGTGGTCTCGCGCAGGTTCGACTGGATCGCCGCGTCGATCGGCAGGATCGCGTTCTTGTCCTCGATGAAATCGCCGAGATGGGAGTCCTCCTCGTCGCCGACAGGCGTTTCCAGCGACAGCGGCTCCTTGGCGATCTTGAGAACCTTGCGCACCTTCTCCAGCGGCATGCCGAGCTTTTCGGCAAGCTCTTCCGGCGTCGGCTCCCGGCCGATCTCGTTGAGCATCTGGCGCGAGGTGCGCACGATCTTGTTGATGGTCTCGATCATGTGCACGGGGATACGGATGGTGCGCGCCTGGTCGGCGATCGAGCGGGTGATCGCCTGGCGGATCCACCATGTCGCATAGGTCGAGAACTTGTAGCCGCGGCGGTATTCGAATTTGTCGACCGCCTTCATCAGGCCGATGTTGCCTTCCTGGATCAGGTCGAGGAACTGCAGGCCGCGATTGGTGTATTTCTTCGCGATCGAGATCACGAGGCGGAGATTGGCTTCCACCATCTCCTTCTTGGCCTGGCGCGCCTCGCGCTCGCCCTTCTGCACGCCATGCACGATCTTGCGGAACTCGCCGATCTCGAGCCCGGTCAGCGACGCCAGCGACTGCACCTCGTGGCGCAGATCCTTGATGCGGTCCTTCTCGTTGTGGACGAAATTCTTCCAGCCCTTGGCGCCGAGCTTGGAAACGCGGTTGAGCCAGCGCGGATCGAGCTCGGAGCCCTGGTAGTTGCGCAGGAAATCGTCGCGCGCGACGCCATGGCTGTCGGCGAGCCGCATCAGGCGCCCCTCGAAGGAGACGAGCTTCTTGTTGATGTCGTAGAGCTGCTCGACGAGCGAATCGATGCGCGCCTGGTTGAGCCGCAGCGACTTCACCTCGACGATGATCTCGTCCTTCAGCTTCTTGTACTTGCGCTCCTGGTGCGGCGAGAGCGACTCGTTCTGAAGCTGGTTGGCGATGTCCTGCTCCTGCAGCTTGCGCAGCTTCTTGTAGTTGTCGGCGATCTTGTCGAAGGTCTCGACCACCTTCGGCTTCAGCTCGGCCTCGATCGCGGCGAGCGACATCTGGTTCTCGAACTCGTCGTCGTCCATGTCGGCTTCCGCCGCGGCTTCCGCCGGATCCTTTTCCTCATCGCCCTCGCCTTCGCCGGCCTCCGGCACGGCGGCGCGGAACGGGGTCGGCTGTGGGGGTGCTGCGGGAGGCGCGACATGCGCGGGCGCGGGCGCAGGCGCCGGCGGCGCGGCGGCTACGACACCAACGCCAACGCCAACACCCTCGCCGTCGCCATTCACGATCGGCTGCCCGTCGGGCCCGATCGGCGCGCCGATGATGCCCGGATTGGCCTTGGCGTCGGGACCGGCATAGGTCGCCTCAAGATCGATGATGTCGCGGAGAAAGATCTTTCCCTCGTTGAGCTCGTCGCGCCAGATGATGATGGCCTGGAAGGTCAGCGGGCTTTCGCACAGCCCCGCGATCATCGCCTCGCGGCCGGCCTCGATGCGCTTGGCAATGGCA
>DATIYL010000268.1:0-14452 GCA_035517635.1 Allostellaceae bacterium
AGGGTGAGGTGGGGCGTCGACCAGGTCGCAGGCTGCGCCGGAACCCCAATTGTGAATGCTAGCCGCCGTAGAAGACGTTCTCGCCGAGATCCTTCATCTCGAGGATGGCCGCGTCGGGACGGCCAGCGGGCGGCTTCATCAGATGCGCCTCGACCACTTCGCCGATGACGATATGGTGGTCGCCTTCGGCGAGGATGGTCTTGACGGTGCACTCGACCGCGCCCGGCGCCTCGGTCAGGATCGGCGCGCCGGTCGTGCCGGGGCGATAGGGCTGGCCGCTGAGCTTGCCCTCGCTGACATCCGCCGGGCGGAAGAAGGTGAAGGCAAGCGCCTTCTGATCCTTGCTCAGCATGTTGAGGGCGAACTTGCCCGCCGCCTTCACCACCTGATAGGCGCCGCTGTCCGCCTTGACGCCGACCACCACCAGCGGCGGCGCGAAAGAGCTCTGCGTCACGAAGTTCACCGTGGCGGCGGCGATACCGCCTTTGCCGTTATCGGCGGTGAGCACATAGATGCCGTAAGGGATCATCCGCAGCGTCGTCTTCTTGGCGTCGTTGTTCATCGGCCTCTCCTCTCCTTCCCGTCGGCAAGCCCCTGGGATCGCCCGCCATCATTAGATTAGAGTGCCGCCGACGCAAGCTGGGGGATGGGATGGGGGCGGTGATCGCCCGGCACCGATGACGATGGCCGGGCCTAGCGCAGGCTCGTACCGGGGCGCTGTGTGATCAGGCGCCGCGAGCGCCTTGCTGTTTCGACTTTCGCTTTGCTTTTGGCACGACCCGCCGCACTTTCCTCTCGCCGGCTGCATGCTTCGCGATCAGGCGCCGCGTTACCCCTCCGCGCAGCTTCAGGACCGCTGCCTGGGCGAGAAACTTGGATCGATTGTCGGTGCGGGCATCGATCTGGCGAAGTAGCCCCTCGGGGAGCATTACGTTAACTCGGACGTTGCGTTCTGGCTGATCTGGCACAGCGACGAGAAACGCAACTGCGTCGCGATTGGTCCGCTCCCTCATAACCTCTGCCAACAGGCTTGGACTTGGAATTTCCTGGCCGTCCTCGCGCATGCCCTCGATATGGAAGGCAAGCGCTTCGGCCGCCATGGCCCGCGCCTCGTCGAGGGTCGAGCCCGCCGTGATGCAGCCCGGGAAATCCGGAAACGAAACCCCGTAGTCGCTGTCCGCGTCCTTATGGATCAAGGCGATGTACTCGGCCAAAATCGTCTCCTCATGCTCAGCGAAGTTTGAGCCCGGCTTGCCGCTCGATGCTTCGCAGCGTGCCAATTGGGATGTCCTTCCGCGGGTGTGGCACGGTCACCCGCCCCGGCTTGGCCGGGTGCCTGAACTGCACGTGGCTGCCCTTCTGGGCGACCTCGCGCCACCCGTCCTCCTTTAAGAGGGCAATGATCTCGCTGCTCCGCACAGTGTGGATAATTATACACACTGTGGAAGGAATCTGCAATCGCCGCTCCCGCTCCCGTATGAGAGAGGGGTGTCATTAGATTAGAGTGTCGCCGACGCAAGCTGGAGGATGGGATGGGGGCGATCATCGCCCGGCGCCGATGACGATGGCCGAGCGGAATGCACGCGCGAGCGCTGCCGATCCGGTCGCGCCGCTGCTGCAGCGCTTCGCCCAGCGCCAGCCGATCCGCACCGGCTCGCTCATCGTTACCGTCTTCGGCGATGCGATCTTGCCGCGCGGCGGCGCGGTGCTACTCGCCGATCTCATCGCGCTATTGCGGCATTTCTCGCTCAACGACAGCCAGGTCCGCACCGCGCTGTCCCGCCTCGTCGCCGATCATTGGCTCGAGGCCGAGCGGCTCGGCCGGCAGAGCCTTTATCGGCCGACCGAGACCGGAAGGCACCGCTTCGAGGAAGCGACACGGCGCATCTATGCCGGACCGCTGCGGCGCTGGCGCGGCGAATGGCATGTCCTGGTGCTGCCGCCGGGAGCGGAGCGCAGCGAACTCGGCAAGGATCTGAGCTGGCTCGGCTTCGGCCTCCTCGCCCCGGGCGTGATGCTGCACCCCGCACCCGACCTCGCCTCGCTCGCCTCGGTAATCCGCGACGCGCCCCCCGCGCAGCGGCCGCTGGCGATCGCCGGCAAGGCGGCGCTGTCGGCGCCGCATCTGCTGCCGGGACTGGTGGCGCGCTGCTGGGACCTCGGCGGGCTCGCGGAATCCTATCGCCAGTTCCTGGCCGATTTCGCCGGGCTGCGCGCGGCGCTGGCGCAGGGCGCCGCGCCGGAGCCGCTACCGGCGCTGCTGGCGCGGCTGCTGCTCATCCACGATTACCGCCGGCTCATCCTGCGCGACCCGATGCTGCCGCCGGCGCTGCTGCCGCGCGACTGGATCGGCCGCGAGGCCTATGCCGCGGCGCGCAGCGTCTACCGCGCACTAGCAAAGGCGGCCGAACGCTGGATCGACGACAATCTCCACGGCGAGAAAGGCCGTTTGCCGAAGCCGGGCGCGGCGTTCAAGCGGCGGTTTCCATAAGGCCTTGCGCCCGGCGCACTGACGCGCACCGCAATATGTTACAGAAACTTACTGGAAAACATAATTTTCTGTGATATATTCCAGGCCATGTACACGCAAGGCCTGCTGCACGGGAAGGACGAGGATCGGGGCGGTCCGGAGCCGGCGGAGAAGCTCGCCCGGTTCCAGGAGCGGATCGACGCCGAAGAAAAGATCGAGCCCAACGATTGGATGCCCGAGGCCTATCGGCGCACCCTCATCCGCATGATCTCGCAGCACGCCCATTCCGAAATCGTCGGCATGCTGCCCGAAGGCAACTGGATCACGCGCGCGCCGAGCCTCCGGCGCAAGGCGGCGCTCCTCGCCAAGGTGCAGGACGAAGGCGGCCACGGGCTCTATCTCTATGCCGCGGCGGAGACGCTGGGCGTCTCGCGCGAAGAGCTGGTCGAGCAGCTCCTCGCCGGCAAGGCGAAATACTCCTCGATCTTCAACTACCCGACCTTGAGCTGGGCCGATATCGGCGCCATCGGCTGGCTGGTCGACGGCGCCGCGATCATGAACCAGATCCCGCTCTGCCGCTGCTCCTACGGCCCTTATGCCCGCGCCATGATCCGCATCTGCAAGGAAGAGAGCTTCCATCAGCGCCAGGGCTTCGAGATCATGCTGACGCTGTGCCGCGGCACCCCGGAGCAGAAGGCGATGGCGCAGGACGCGCTCGACCGCTGGTGGTGGCCGAGCCTGATGATGTTCGGGCCCTCGGATACGCAATCGCAGCATTCGGACAAGTCGCTGCGCTGGAAGATCAAGCGCTTCAGCAATGACGAGCTGCGCCAGAAATTCGTCGATGCGACCGTGCCGCAGGGCCATTTCCTCGGCCTCGCCTTCCCCGATCCTCAGCTTCGCTTCGACCACGCGACGAGCCATTGGCATTTCGGCGCCATCGATTGGGACGAGTTCCGCAACGTGCTCGCCGGCAACGGCCCCTGCAACCGCCAGCGGATGACGCAGCGGCGCGCAGCGCATGAGCGCGGGGCATGGGTGCGTGAAGCGGCGATCGCCTATGGCGAGAAGCGCCGCCTGCGGGAGGCCGCGGAATGAGCGAGGTGCCAATGCCGCTCTGGGAAGTCTTCATCCGCGCGCGCAACGGGCTGGCGCACAAGCATGTCGGCAGCGTCCACGCCGCCGATGCGGCGATGGCGCTGCAAGCGGCGCGCGACGTCTACACGCGGCGCGGCGAGGGGCTGTCGATCTGGGTGGTGCCGTCGGGCGCCATTACCGCCTCGGATCCCGCCGAGAAGGACATGATGTTCGAGCCGACGGCGTCGAAGATCTACCGTCATCCGACCTTCTATCGGGTGCCCGAGGATGTCGGAAACATGTGACGGCGCGGCGCTCGCGCCGCCGCTCCTCGACTACACGCTGCGGCTCGCCGACACGGCGCTGATCCTCGGCCATCGCCTGTCCGAATGGATCGGCCATGCGCCGGTGCTCGAAGAGGAGATGGCGCTCGGCAATATCGCGCTCGACCTCATCGGCGAGGCGCGCGCGCTTTACAGCTATGCCGGCGCGGTCGAAGGCAAGGGGCGCGACGAGGACGCCCTCGCCTATCGCCGCGATGCCGGCGGCTTCCGCAATCTGCTGCTGGTCGAGCAGCCCAATGGCGATTTCGCCGCGACCATCGTCCGGCAATTCCTCTTTTCCGCTTTCGCCCAGCCCTTCTGGCGGAGGCTCGCGGCATCGCGCGACGCGACCCTCGCCGCCATCGCCGCGAAATCCGAGAAGGAGGCCGCCTACCATCTCCGCCATGCCGGCGAATGGCTGATCCGGCTCGGCGACGGTACGGAAGAGAGCCACCGTCGCGCGCAAGCGGCACTCGACGAGCTCTGGCCCTATACCGGCGAGCTGTTCGAGCGCGACGCGGTCGAGGACCCTCTGATCGCGGCAGGGATCGCCGTCGATCCCGAGACGCTCCGCGCGGAATGGCAAAGGACGGTCTCTGCCGTGCTCGCCGAAGCGACGCTTGAGGCACCGGAGCGGGTATGGATGCAAAGCGGCGGGCGCAGCGGCCGCCATTCCGAGCATCTCGGCCATCTCCTCGCGACGATGCAGTTCCTGCAGCGGACCTATCCCGGAGCCACCTGGTGACCGCCGCCGGCCTGCGCGAGCGCGCCCTCGAAGCGGCAGCGCACGTCTTCGATCCGGAGATTCCCGTGCTCACCATCGGCGATCTCGGCGTGCTGCGCGATGTGCGCGTCGTCGGCGACACCGTCGAGATCGACATCACCCCGACCTATTCCGGCTGCCCTGCGATGCGCGTGATCGAGCTCGATCTCGATACCGCCTTGCGCGCGGCGGGCATCGACAAGTTCCGCATCAGCACCGTGCTCTCCCCCGCCTGGACGACGGATTGGCTCTCGCCCGAAGGCCGGCGGAAGCTGGCCACGTTCGGCATCGCACCGCCCGCCGGCCAGGCGTCGCGCCGGGGGCTGTTCACCAGCGACAGCGTGCGCTGCCCGCGCTGCGGCTCAGCCGAGACCGAACGGCTCGCCGAATTCGGCTCGACCGCCTGCAAGGCACTCTATCGCTGCCGCAGTTGCGCCGAGCCCTTCGACTACTTCAAATGCCACTGAAGATCGATGAGACGGACCCGCTACCAACGTCTCTCTCGCCGTTCCCGCGAAAGCGGGAACCCAGAGCCATGGGCTCCTCTCATCGGAGCTGAAGCTTCTGGATGCCCGCTTTCGCGGGCAAGGCAAATATCGAGGTGCGGCCTCGCTGCGCGTCTTGGATGCGCGCGAGCGCTATCGGCTTGATCCGCATGACGCCCCAATTCCACCGCCTCTCCATCGCCGAGATCCGCCGCGAGACGCCGGATTCCGTGTCGATCGCTTTCGCCGTGCCCGCTTCGCTCGCCGAGGCCTATCGCTTCAGCCCGGGCCAGCATGTGACGGTGAAGCTGCCGCTCGACGGCGAAGAGGTGCGGCGCTCCTACTCCATCTGCTCCGGCCTCGACGATGGCGAGCTGCGCATCGCCGTCAAGAAACAGGAAGGCGGCCTTTTCTCGACCTTCGCCAATGAGCGCCTCGCCCAAGGCGACGCGCTCGAGGTGATGACGCCGACGGGGCATTTCACGACGCCGCTCGAGCCCACGGCGCAGCATCTCTATCTCGGCATCGCCGCCGGCTCCGGCATCACGCCGCTGCTGTCGCTCGTCAAAACCGTGCTGACGCGCGAGAAGCGGAGCCGCTTCTTCCTCATCTATGGCAACCGCACGACGCAGAGCATCATGTTCCGCGAGGCGCTGGAGGAGCTGAAGGACCGCTTCCTCGACCGGCTCTCGCTGACACATGTGCTGAGCCGCGAGGCGCAGGACGTGCCGGCGCTGAGCGGCCGCATCGATGCCGAGAAGCTGACCTTGCTGTTGCGCAGCGCCCTCCCCGTCACGGCGATCGACCAGGCCTTTCTCTGCGGTCCGCCCGCGCTGATCGAAACGGCCGAGCGGACGCTGCGGGCGCTGGGCCTGCCGGCGGAGCGGATCCATTGCGAGCGCTTCACGGTGGAGGGCGCCGTGGCGGCGCCGCGCCGGCCGGCGCCTGCGCGGGGCGCGCCGCGCGAGACCGTCGCCGAAGCCGAAGCGGTGCTCGACGGCATCCGCCACCACTTCCCCATCGGGGCCGGCGAAACGGTGATCGATGCCGCGCTCGCCGCCGGGCTGGAGCTGCCCTATTCCTGCCGCGGCGGCATGTGCTGCACCTGCCGCGCCCGGCTGGTCGAAGGCGAGGTGGCGATGGACCACAACTACTCGCTCGAGCGCTGGGAGCTCGAAGCCGGCTACGTCCTCACCTGCCAGTCCCGCCCGCGCTCGCCGAAGGTCGTGCTCGATTACGATCAGGTGTAGGCAGCTACAGCTCAGCCGCCCCGCCCTTCCGCATCGCCGGTGAACTCCATCGCGGCGAAGCTGCCGCCCTGGAAGAGGTCGCCGACAGGATCGGGCGGCAGCTCGGCCTGGGCTTCGAGCGCCGCGTCGCGGTGATCCTCGCTGCGGTGCCGCGGCCGGTAGCCCAGGCGGAAGGCGGCGGCATTGTCCCACCAGCCGCGCTCATTCTCGGAGGCGCCGTAGACGATCTCGTAGCGCAGCTCGGGATGGTCGAGGCCGATGCGCACGAGCTGCGCCAGATCCTCGGGATGGATCCAGATGCTGAGCCGCCGCCTGTCGATGGGTACGTCGCCGAAATTGCCGATGCGGATGGCGAGAACGCGCAGCCCGTGCTTGTCGGCGTAGAGCGCGCCCAGCCCCTCGCCGAAGGCTTTGCTGAGGCCATAGCGCGTATCGGGCCGCACCGGCACCTCGGTGCCGATGCGCCGCCGCCGCCGATAGAAGCCGACGGCATGGTTCGAGGAGGCGAAGACCACGCGCTTCACCCCATGCCGGCGCGCCGCCTCGAACAGGTTATAGGTCCCGACGATGTTGCTCTCGAGGATGCTCGGCCAATCATCCTCGCCCGAGATGCCGCCGAGATGGATGATGCCCTCGACGCCGTCGACCGCCTGTTCCACCTGCGCCGTATCGGCAAGGTCGGCGACAATCTCGCTCTCGCCCGGAGCGAGCGCGCCGACCGACACGCGATCCGACAGCCGGATCGTGGGATAGGCACCGCGCAGCAGCAGGCGAAGCCGGCGGCCGATGCCGCCGGCGGCGCCGGTGATGAGGACCCGATGAATCACGCCTAGCCTCCATGCGTCAGCGGCGGAAAGTCCCGGGAATAGACCGGCTGAGCCAGGAACTTCTTGGGATCGAAGGTCCAGAACTGGCTCACGTTGGGATAGATCTTGACGATGGTGTCGACCGGCTTGCCGTTCTCCAGGGCGATCTTGCGGATGAAGGTGTCGCCGATGGCATTGCCGTAGTCGTCGAGCCGCAGCGGTCCGCGCGGACTGTCGGCGAGCTGGGCATCGCGCACCGCCTTGATCAGCGCCGCTTTGTCCGCGGTGCTGCCCTTGGTCGCCTCGAGCGCGCTGTCGATGATCTCGCAGCCGAGATATGTCGCGACCGAGTAGAGCCCGGGATCGACCTTGTAGGCGGTGCGGAAATCGGCGAGGAAGCGCTTGTTGTCGGGCGACTCATAGGTCGAGGCATAGGCCGCGGCGCCATACATTCCGGCTGCATCCTCGCCGAGGAAGCGCAAGATCGGCGCGTCTGCAGCGGTGCCGTTGCCGAGTAGCGTCAGCTTCTTCTTGAGCCCGAACTCGGCGAATTGCTTGATGAAGCGCACGGGATTGGAGCTCGCGAGCCCGACGAACACGGCATCGACGTTCTTGGCCTCGGCGATCTGCGCAAGATAGGGCGTGTAGTCGGCCGTATTGAGCGGCGGCCAGAGCTTGTTCACGACCTCGCCGCCTTCCGCTTCGAAGACCTGCTGGAAGCCGCCCACCGTCTCGTGGCCGTAAGCGAAATCATCGGCAATCGTGATCGCGCGCTTCACATGAAGCGTCTTCACGGCATAGTCGGCCATCGGCTTGCTGTCTTGCGACGAGGTGCCGAGCACGCGCGCCATGTCGGGCACCGCCTTGCGCTGCGTCAGATCCTCGGCGGCGGCCAGGGGCAGCCAGGGCAGATTGGCCTCTCGGACGTAATCCGCGATGGCATAGGCTTCGAAGGCGGCGAGCGGGCCCTGGATCATGTCGACCTTGTCGCGCTCCACCAGCTCCTGCACCTTGGTCTTGGCGCCGGCCGGGTTGCCGCCGGTATCGCCGACGACGAGCTCGACCTTGCGGCCAGCCATCATGCCGTGATGCTCCTTGAGGCAGAGGGTGAGCCCCTGCTCCATCTGGATGCCGCCTTCTGCGAGCGGCCCGGTCTTGACCGTCAGCAGCCCGATGCGCACCGGCTCGTTCTGTGCCGCGGCCGGCTTCACCAAAAGCCCGGCAAGCGCAAGCACGGCGCAGCCGAGCCAGAATGCTCTCAGCGTCATCGAATCCCTCCCTGCCGCTGGCCTTCTGTCGAGGCCGATTGGAGCGGCCCTTTACGATGGACCCGAACGCGGCAGCAGTAAAGCCGGGCGTTGCCGGCACCGCGGGCCTGTTAGAGCGCCGCCATCGCGGTTAGACTGTTGGAGGGCCAACCATTTCGCCGAGCGAGGACCGATTCGACATGGCCATCAGCCGCCGCCGCATCCGCGTGGCGTGGGGCGATTGCGACCCCGCGGGCATCGTCTTTTATCCCAACTATTTCAGTTGGTTCGACGCCTCCACCGCGGCCCTCTTCGAGAGCGCCGGGCTGCCGCTGCCGCAGCTCTACCGCGAGCACGGGCTCAAAGGTTTTCCCCTGCTCGAGGCCAAGGCGCACTTCACCGGCTCCTCGGCCTTCGGCGACGAGCTCGATTGCGAGGCCGAGATCACCCAATGGGGCGACAAGACCTTCACCGTGCGCCATCGCCTGCTGCGCGACGGGGCGCTGCTGGTCGAGGGCTCGGAGCTGCGCGTCTGCGCCATCCCCCATCCCGACGACCCCGCGCGCATCAAAGCGGCGCCGATCCCCGACATCGTCAAGGAGCGCCTTGGCGGAAGCTGAGCCAGACCCTAGTCTCGGTAAAGGGAGAGAGGAGCGGCAAGCCGTGCGCGGCAATTCCATCACCGAGGCAGAATGGCAGCTCCGGCAGGAGCTCGCCGATTGCTACCGGCTCTTCGCCGATCTCGGCTGGGGTGAAGCGATCTTCAACCACATCACCATGCGTGTCCCCGGGCCGGAGCGGCACTACCTCATCAACCCCTATGGCCTCATGTATGAAGAGGTCACGCCCGAGAATTTGGTGAAGATCGATCTCGACGGCCATCCCGTCGGCCCGAGCGCGCATCGCGTCAATCCCGCCGGCTTCATCATCCACGGCGCCATCCACCGCGCGCGCGACGATGCGCATTGCATCATGCATGTCCACACCACCGCCGGCATCGCCGTCGCCTGCAAGAAAGCCGGCCTGTCGCACGACAATTTCTACGGCGCCATGTTTCATCGCCGGGTCGCCTATCACGATTTCGAAGGCATCTCCGTCCACCCGGAAGAGCAGCCGCGCCTGGTGGCGAGCCTCGGCGACAAGGACGTGCTGATCTTGCGCAATCACGGCCTTCTGGTGCTGGGCGAGGACGTTCCGCGCGCCTTCCGCTGGCTCTGGTCACTGCAGCGCGCCTGCGAGGTGCAGTGCCAGGCCGCGGCGATGGGCGGCGCCGACATTGCCGTTCCGGACGACGTCCAAGCGACCTCGACCCGGGATGCGCATGACTTCGCCGACGGCACCACGCCGCGGCTGATGTTCGACGCCATGGTGCGCCGCATGCGCGCCCGACGCGGCAACGCCTGAGACGACACGAGGAGACGCAATGACCGACCTGCCCTTCCGCTCGGCGCTGGAGCTCGCCGCCGAGATCCGCGCCAAGCGCATCGGCTGCCGCGAACTGCTCGAGCTCTATCTGAAGCGGGTCGAGCGCTACAACGGCAAGCTCAACGCCGTCGTCGCCACCACCTTCGAGACCGCGCGCCGGCGCGCCGATGAGGCGGACGCGGCGCTCGCCAAGGGCGAGATCTGGGGACCGCTGCACGGCGTGCCGATCACGGTAAAGGAATCCTACGACGTCGCCGGGCTGCCCACCACCTGGGGCGCGCCCGAATTCAAGGACAGCATCGCTGAGCGCAACGCGCTCGCCGTCGATCGCCTTGCCGCCGCCGGCGCCGTGCTCTTCGGCAAGACCAACGTGCCGCTGATGCTGTCGGACTTTCAGAGCTACAACGCCGTCTACGGCACCACCAACAATCCCTGGGACGTGACGCGCGGGCCGGGCGGCTCCTCGGGCGGCTCCGCCGCGGCGCTGGCGGCCGGGCTCACCGGTCTCGAGGCGGGCAGCGATATCGGCTCCTCCCTGCGCAACCCGGCGCATTATTGCGGCGTCTATGCGCACAAGCCGACCTGGGGCGTGGTGTCGCCGCGCGGCCATGCCCTCGCCGGCCGCGTCGCCACGACCGACATCTCGGTGGTGGGGCCGCTGGCGCGCAGCGCCGGCGATCTCGAAGTGGCGCTGGCGGCGATGGCCGGGCCCGACCCGATCGACGGCGCCGGCTGGCGCCTCGAGCTGCCCAAGCCGCGCCATGAGCGCCTCGCCGATTTCCGCGTCGCGGTGCTGCTGAGCGTGCCGCATGCCGAAGTCGATCGCGCCGTGCAGGACGGCGTCCAAAGCGTCGCCGATAGGCTGGCCAAGGCCGGCGCCACAGTGAGCGACAGCGCGCGGCCCGCGCTGGACACGCTCGGGGTCGACCGTCTTTTCCGCCGGCTGCTCATCGCCGCCATGTCGGGGCGCTCGCCCGAGGATGTCTTCCGCGCCAATCTCGAGAAGGTCGCCGCGCTCGATCCCAGCGACATGAGCGGCGCGGCGCAGAGCCTGCGCGCCGCCACGCTGCACCACCGCGACTGGCTCGTCGGCAACGAGGCGCGGCATCGCATGCGGCTCGCTTGGGCCGAGTTCTTCCGCGACTGGGACGTGCTGCTCTGCCCGCCGGTCTGCACCACCGCCTTCCCGCACAATCACGAAGGCGACCCGTTCAGCCGCAGCCTCACCGTCAACGGCAAGGCGCGGCCGATGGCCGAGCAGCTCTTCTGGGCGGGCTATGCCGGGCTCTGCTATCTCCCCGCGACGGTGGCGCCGGCAACGCTCTCGCCCGCCGGCCTGCCGAGCGGCGTCCAGATCATCGGCCCGCAATACGGCGATTACACCTGCCTGCGCCTGGCGCGCCTGCTCGAACGCGAGCACCGCGCCTTCGTCGCGCCGCCGGGGTATGGGGAGAGCTGACATGATAATAGCCCCTCCCTCCTTGAGGGGAAGGGGCGCCCGAGGCCATCGGCCTCGGGCAGGCGGGGGGTTGCGCGAAGCGCGTCCGGTTGCTGCGCTCCTGACGCGAGACCGAGCCCGCGGCACCCCCCCTCCCGGCAGCGCCGCTGCGCTGCCGACCTCCCCCTCAAGGGGGGAGGGGGAATAACTTGGTGCAAGGAGGTGTGCTGGCAATCAGGCCTCCGACGCCTACCCGTCGCGAAAGGATCGTACCATGACGGATGTGAGGGACCTCGCCGGCTTCAACCGGTCACTCGCCGCGGACGCACCGCCCGCAGACTTGAGCTTTGCCCTCAAGGGCTTGTGGTGGGATGCGAAAGGCGATTGGCAGAAAGCGCATGAATGCGCCCAGGCGCAAGACGACCCTACCGGCGCCTGGGTGCATGCCTATCTGCATCGCCGCGAGGGCGACGCGCAGAATGCCGCTTACTGGTATCGCCGCGCCGAAAAGCCGGTTTCTTCCGCCGCGCTCGATGCGGAGCGTACGACGATCATCGAGACGCTGCTGGCCGCCGAAGCGGGCGCGCGGCGCTAGCCGCGCGCCGCGATGCTCAAGCCCGCCGCGGCAGCGGCGTCGGTGCCTGCTGCGCCGCCTGGCCGGCGCCTTGCGCCTGGATATGGCCCGAGACCTCGCCGCCGCGCTCGATCTCGATCTGATGGTAGCGCACCTCGGCCGCGACCTTGCCATTGGCATGGACGAGAAGCCGGCCGCTGACATTGAGCGCGCCCTCGAAGCGGCCGCGAATCTCGGCGCTCTCGACCGAGGCCGAGCCGGTGAAAAGCCCGCCTTCGGCGATGTTGATATCGTGGCAGCCGGCGATGTTGGCCTTCACCGTGCCTTCGACCACGAGGCAGTCGCAAGAGGTGATCTCGCCGGAGAAGACGATGCCGCGGCCGACGACGAGCTTGCGCGTCGCGGTCTCGGTCTTGGGGGCCGGCTGAGCCGGGGTCGTTGCGGGATTCGCGGCGGGCTTGGACAACATGGCGGAACGGGCTCCCGGGGCTAACGGCGGATGAAGATGAAGCGGCCGACCCTACCGCGGCGCGGCCGTGATCGGCTGGGGTCAAATTTGGTACGCGAAGCGTGGCGAAATGATGGCGAGCTTGTTGCGCCTCGGCTGCGGCCTTATAACGCGCGGCGCCCCCTTTCGTGCGAGGCTGCTCCGCCATGGCGATGACCGAACGATCCGCCGGCGCCGCACCGGCGCGCGACGCCGCGGACCGGGCGCGCGGCCGCAGCCTGCTGTCGCTGCTGCCGCTATTGCGTTACTTGCGGCCCTATCGGCTGCAGCTCGTGGGCGCGACCATCGCGCTCCTCATCTCCTCGGCCTCGGTGCTGCTGCTCGGCCAAGGGGTGCGCTTTCTCGTCGATGCCGGGCTCGGCGCCGGCGATTCGGCGCGACTCGATCGGGCGGTCAGCGTGCTGTTCGCCGTCATCATCGTCATGGCGGTCTCGACCTATAGCCGATTCTCGCTCGTTTCCTGGATCGGCGAGCGCGTCGTCGCCGATCTGCGCATCGCCGTCTTCAACCGCATCGTCAGCTTGAGCCCGGCCTATTTCGAGACGACCAAGACGGGCGAGGTCCTGTCGCGGCTCACCACCGACACGACGCTGCTGCAGAGCGTCATCGGCTCGAGCGTATCGATGGCGCTGCGCAATGCGCTCATCCTGCTGGGCGGCCTCGCGATGCTGGTGGTCACCTCGGCGAAGCTCGCGGCCCTGGTGCTGGTCATGGTGCCGCTCGTCGTCGTGCCGATCCTGTTCTTCGGCCGCCGGGTGCGGCGGCTGTCGCGCCGCTCGCAGGACCGCATCGCCGATGTCGGCGCCTATGCCGAGGAGATGATCAACGCCATCCGCACCGTCCAGGCCTTCACCCACGAACCGCTCGACCGGGCGCGCTTTGCCGAGCGCGTGGCGGAGTCGTTCGGCGTCGCCGTCTCGCGCATCCGCGTCCGCGCCGCGCTCACAGCGGTGGTAATCCTGCTCGCCTTCGGCGCCATCGCGCTGGTGCTCTGGGTCGGCGGCTATGACGTGATCGCCGGGCGGATGAGCGGCGGCCAGCTCTCCGCCTTTCTGTTCTACGCCGTGCTCACCGCCTTTGCCGTCGGCACCATCTCGGAAGTGTTCGGCGAGCTGCAGCGCGCCGCGGGCGCGGCCGAGCGGCTCTTGGAGCTGCTCGCGACCCTGCCCGAGATCGCCGCCCCGGCAAGCCCGCGCGCCTTTCCCGAGCCGGCGCGCGGCCATGTCACGATCGACCAGGTCACCTTTTTCTACCCGTCGCGGCCGGAGCGGCCCGCGCTTGCCGATTTCTCGCTGACCGTGGCGCCGGGCGAGACGGTGGCGCTGGTCGGCCCTTCGGGCGCGGGCAAGACCACGGTGTTTCAGCTGCTGCTGCGCTTCTACGATCCCGCGCGTGGCCGGCTCACTATCGACGGCGTCGACATCGCCGCCGTCGATCCCGCAACGCTGCGCCGGCGCATCGGCTTCGTCGCGCAGGACCCGGTGATCTTCAGCGGCACGGCCGCCGACAACATCCGCTATGGCCGCCCCGATGCCGGCGATGCGGAGCTGCGCGCCGCCGCCGAGGCCGCGGCCGCGGCCGAGTTCCTCGAGCGGCTGCCGCAAGGCTTCGATACGTTTCTCGGCGAGAAAGGCGTGCGGCTGTCCGGCGGGCAGCGCCAGCGCATCGCCATCGCCCGCGCCATCCTGCGCAACCCGACGATCCTGCTGCTCGACGAGGCGACATCGGCGCTCGATGCCGAGTCGGAGCGCGCCGTGCAGCAAGCCCTGCAGCTTCTATCGGCCGGCCGCACCACCCTCGTCATCGCCCATCGCCTGGCGACGGTGCTGCGCGCCGACCGCATCGTCGTCATGGATGAGGGCCGGATCGTCGCCGAAGGAAAGCACGCCGAGCTGATCCAGGCGGGCGGCCTTTACGCCCGCCTCGCGGCTCTGCAATTCACGGATCGGCCAGGGTGATCCGTACTTGGTCCGCACGCCCCACCTCACCCTCCCGCTGAGGTGGGGCGCGTAATGCCAAGCGCTGACACGATTACTTTCGTTTTCAGAGTATTAACAGGCGGCGCAGGGCAGCCTTGCAGCGGACG
>DATIYL010000269.1:0-4270 GCA_035517635.1 Allostellaceae bacterium
GCGCTCATGATGTAGCGGCGCGAGGCGCCTTTGGAGCGCTCATCCATGGGCATGCCGAACTTGGTCGCGAGCACGATCTCGTGGCGACGGCCGCTCAGGATCTGGCCGAGCTGCTCCTCGGAAGCGCCGCATTCGCCACCGTTCAGCCGGCCATAGATATCCGCGGTATCGAACAGCGTGATGCCGAGATCGAGCGCCTTGTGCACGACGCGGCGCGATGCCTCGACATCGAGCCTGCCGCCGAAATTGTTGCAGCCGAGCCCGATCTCGGAGACCAAGAGGCCAGATGTGCCGAGGGTGCGTTGCTTCATGAGCTTTCTCTCCTTCGCCTTGCTTAGGCTGGCGCGTGCTGCGGCGCACTATAGCCTTGCCGCGTTGATTTCACCCCTGGCCCCGGACCTGATATAACCAGCCTCATGTTCCTGTTGATCGATAACTACGACAGCTTCACTTACAACCTCTGGCACTATCTGGGCGAGCTCGGCGCCGAGGTGGTGGTGAAGCGCAACGACGCGATCTCGGTCGAGGCGGTGCTGGCGCTCAGGCCGCAGGGCATCGTCATCTCGCCGGGGCCGAGCGATCCCGACCATGCCGGCATCTGCCTCGAGCTGGTGCGTCGCGCCGGCAGCATTCCGCTGCTTGGCGTCTGTCTCGGCCACCAAGCGATCGGCCAGGCCTTCGGCGGCAAAGTGGTGCGGGCGCCGGTGCCGATGCACGGCAAGGTGAGCGAGATGCGCCATGCCGGCGCCGGCGTCTTCGCCGGCTTGCCCGATCCCTTCCCGGCGACGCGGTATCACTCGCTCATCGTCGAGCGCGCGAGCCTGCCGCCGGCGCTCACCGTCACCGCCGAATGCGACGGGCTGATCATGGGACTGCAGCATCGCGAGCGCCCCGTGCATGGCGTGCAGTTCCATCCCGAGAGCATCGCCTCACTCGGCGGTCACGACCTCTTGCGCAACTTCCTTGCCATCGCCGCCCGGGAGAGCGTCGCCGCATGACCGAAGCGGCGCCCGATTTCCGCGCGCTCCTCGCCAAGGTCGCGACCGGGCGGCAGCTCAGCGAGGCAGAAGCCGCTGCCGCGTTCGATGCGATGATGTCGGGCGATGCGACGCCATCGCAGATGGGCGGCTTCCTGATGGCGCTGCGCGTCCGGGGCGAGACCGTCGAAGAGATCACCGGCGCCGCGCGCACCATGCGCGCGAAGGCGCTGAAAGTGGCGGCGCCCCAGGAGGCGATCGACATCGTCGGCACCGGCGGCGACGGCCAGGGCAGCTTCAACATCTCCAGCGCCGCGGCGCTGGTGGTGGCGGGCTGCGGCGTCCCGGTGGCCAAGCACGGCAACCGCAAGGCCTCGTCGCTGACCGGCGCGGCCGACGTGCTGGAAGCGCTCGGCGTCAACATCAATTGCGATTTGAGCCTGGTCGAGCGCGCGATCGCCGAAGCTGGCATCGGCTTCCTCATGGCGCAACGCCATCACAGCGCCATGCGCCATGTCGCACCGACCCGCGTCGAACTCGGCACCCGCACCATCTTCAATCTGCTGGGGCCGATCGCGAACCCCGCCGGGGTCACGCGTCAGCTCGTCGGCGTCTTTTCCCGCGATTGGGTGAAGCCCATTGCCGAGGTGCTGGCGAAGCTTGGCACCGAGCGCGCCTGGGTGGTGCATGGCGACGGGCTCGACGAGCTCACCACCACCGGCACCACCCATGTCGCCGAGCTGAAGGGCGGCAAGGTCGCCAGCTTCGACGTGACGCCCGAAGATGCCGGCCTCCCGCGTGCCCGGCTCGACGACATCAAGGGCGCCGACCCCGCCACCAACGCCGCCCGCATGGTCGTGGTGCTCGAAGGCAGGAAGGGGCCGTTGCGCGATATCGTGCTGCTGAACGCCGCGGCGGCGCTCGTCGTCGCCGGCCGCGCCAAGGATCTGCGGGAGGGCGTCGCCGAAGCGGCGCGGTCGATCGACAGCGGCGCCGCCAAGCGCGCGCTGGAGCGGCTCATCGCCATCACCAATATACCCGTTCCGGCATGAGCGACGTGCTGCAACGCATCTGCGCCGAGAAGCGCCGCGCCATTGCCGCCGCGAAAGCGGCGCGCCCCGTGGCGGCACTGCAGCGCGAGGCGGAAGCGGCCGAGGCGCCTCGCGGCTTTGCCGCGGCGCTGCAGCGCGCCGTCGCTGCCGGGCACTACGGCCTCATCGCCGAGATCAAGCGGGCGAGTCCCAGCCGCGGCCTGATCCGCGCCGATTTCGACCCGCCGTCGCTGGCCCGCGCCTATGCGCGGGGCGGCGCCACCTGCCTCTCGGTGCTCACCGACGAGCCCTATTTCCAGGGCCGGCCCGAGCATCTCGTCGCGGCGCACGGCGCGGTCGGATTGCCGGTATTGCGCAAGGACTTCATGCTCGATCCTTATCAAGTGCTGGAGGCGCGTGCGCTGGGTGCCGATTGCATCCTGCTCATCCTGGCGGCGCTCGACGATGGCGAGGCGCGCACGCTCGCCGACGCGGCGGCGGATTGGGGGATGGACGTTCTGGTCGAAGTGCATGACCGAACGGAGCTCGACCGCGCGGCCGGGCTCGGGGCATCGCTCATCGGCATAAATAACCGAAATCTCAAGACGTTGAAGGTCGATCTTTCGGTAACGGAGGAGCTTGCGAAAGCGGTCTCGCCTGGAACGCTGCTGGTGAGCGAGAGCGGACTCGAGCGCCCGGCCGACCTCGCGCGCATGGCGCGCGCCAGTGCGCGCTGCTTCCTCATCGGCGAATCCCTGATGCGGCAAAGCGACGTCGAGGCGGCGACCCGGGCACTGCTGGCGCCGGCCGAGGCGCGGGCGTGAGCCGCCTCACCCATTTCGACGAAAAGGGCGACGCGGCGATGGTCGACGTCTCGGCCAAGCCCGAAACCGAGCGCATCGCCATTGCCGGCGGCAGCGTCGTCATGGAAAAGGCGACGCTCGACCTGATCATGGCGGGCGGCGTCAAGAAAGGCGACGTGCTGTCAGTGGCACGCCTGGCCGGCATCATGGGTGCCAAGCGGACACCCGACCTCATCCCGCTCTGCCATCCCTTGGCGCTGAGCTCGGTCGCGGTCGAGCTGAGCTGCGTTCCCGAGCGCCACGCCGTCGACATCACCGCCACCTGCAAGGTGACGGCGCGCACCGGGGTCGAGATGGAGGCGCTCACCGCGGTTGCCGTGGCTGCGCTCACGGTCTACGACATGTGCAAAGCCGTCGATCGCGGCATGCGCATCGAAGGCATCCGCCTGCTGCATAAAGCTGGCGGTAAATCAGGGATTTACGAGGCGGCGCCATGATTTCGGTCGAGGAAGCGCGGCGGCGCCTGCTGGCGCCGCTGAAGCCTTTGGGGATCGAGCAGGTAGCGCTCAGCGATGCCGCCGGGCGCGTGCTCGCCGAGCCGGTGGCAGCGCGCCGCACTCAGCCGCCCTGGCCGGTCTCGGCGATGGACGGCTATGCCGTGCGCGCCGCCGATGTGGCACGTGTGCCGGTGCGCCTCAGCGTCATCGGCAGCATACCGGCGGGCCAGGCGTTTGCCGGCACCGTCGGGCGCGGCGAAGCCGTGCGCATCTTCACCGGCGCTCCCGTGCCCGAGGGCGCCGACAGCATCGTCATCCAGGAAGACACCGAGCGCCAGGGCGAGATAGTGGAGGTGCGCGAAGCCGCACCCCTCGGCCAGCATGTGCGCCCCGCCGGGCTCGATTTCCGCGAAGGCGAGGTCGGGCTCACGCCTGGTCGCCGCCTCAACGCCCGCGACATCGGCCTCGCCGCGGCAATGAACCGCCCTTGGCTCATGGTGTATCGCCGGCCGCGCATCGCCATCCTGCCGACCGGGGACGAGGTGGTGATGCCGGGCGATCCGGTCGGGCCCAATCAGATCGTCAGCTCCAACGGTCTGGCGCTGGCGGCGCTGGTGACGGAGTTGGGCGGCCTCCCCCTCCACCTCCCCATCGCGCCGGACAAGGCCGACGCGCTGCAGCGCATTGCCGAAGCGGCGATCGGCGCCGATTTCCTCGTAACCACCGGTGGCGCCTCGGTCGGCGAGCATGATCTGGTGCGCGATGCGCTCGGCGCGGCCGGGCTCACCCTCGACTTCTGGAAGATCGCCATGCGGCCGGGCAAGCCGCTGATGGTCGGGCGCTACCGCGAGACGCCGATGATGGGCCTCCCCGGCAACCCGGTCTCGAGCCTGGTCTGCGGGCTGCTTTTCCTGAAGCCGGCGATCGAGCGCCTCACCGGGCTCAGCGCCGCCGAGCCGCCG
>DATIYL010000270.1:0-18252 GCA_035517635.1 Allostellaceae bacterium
GAAGGTGTTGGTCTCGGTCGCGAACGCCCCGCTGAAAATGCGCATGGAGTTGCCCTCGATCTCGCTGTGTCAGGACGGCGCGCCAGGAACGCTACACCAGCCCCTTCTTCTCACCCGTCTCGTCGGTGCAGACGATGATCGCTTCGGCATCGCCCGCGCCGACCGACAAATAGATGTGCCCGGTGCTGCTGTGGAAATAGAGGCTGTCGCCGGGCTGCATGAGGGCTTCGCGACCGTCCTCGAAACAGATTCTGAGCTCGCCGGTCAGGAGATAGACGAATTCCTCGCCGGGATGGCGGATGTAATCGGCGAAATCCTCGACGCGGCGGGCGCTGATGGTCGCGCGCATCGGCACCATCCGCTTGCCCGTCAGATCGGCGGCGAGCATGCCGTAGCCGTAATTGCCGCTGCGATAGAGGACATGCTGCCCGGCCGGGGTGAAGGAAACGCCGCCGGCCGCGCTCGTCTCGTCGGCCTGGCCGAAGAGATCGCGGAAGTCCATGCCGAGCGCCCGGGCAAGCGCCGCGAATTTGTCGTAGGTGAGCGCGACTTCGCCTCGCTCCGCCTTGGAGATCATCGACAGCGTGACGCCCGAGCGGTCGGACAACTCCTTGAGGGTGAGGCCGTTCGCCTGGCGGCGGCGGCGCAACCGGGCGCCGACATCGGCCCGGTCGATGGCCGGGGGTGGATCGGATACGGGGGCGGGACGAGGCACGCGCATGATATGGGGCAGCTATCGCTAATTATCATATATGAGAATCTGGTTTCTCATATATGATAATTCTGGTTGGCGGCGCAATGCCATACTGGAGTGGCCGTCGCCCTTCGTGACAGCAGCGGAGCCGGGGCCATGCAGGCGGACTTCTTGATTGTCGGCGGCGGCATTGCCGGAGCATCCATCGGCTATTGGCTCGCTCCCCACGGCAAGGTCGTGCTGCTCGAACGCGAGAGCCAGCCCGGCTATCACTCGACCGGCCGCTCCGTCGCCATGTTCATGGAGAGCTACGGCACCCCTCAGGTCCGCGCTCTGACGCGCGCCAGCCGGGCCTTCTTCGAAGCGCCGCCGGCGGATTTCTCCGAGCATCCGATCCTGTCGCCGCGCGGCACGCTGACCGTGGCCGAGGCTGGGCAGGAGCATCTCCTCGAGGAGGGCAGCGCACAGGCTTTACGGATGGACGCCGCCGGTGCCGGCGACAGGGTCCCGGTGCTGCGCCGCGAACGCATCGTCGCCGCGCTTTATGAGCCGGATGCCAGGGATATCGACGTTCATGGCCTTCACCAAGGCTTTCTGCGCGGCATCCGCCGGTCGCACGGCACGATCCTCTGCGATGCCGAGGTGATGGCGGTCGAGCGCGTGGGCGGCGGCGACTGGACTGTCCAAACCAGGATCGGCGACTATCGCGCGCCGATCTTGATCAATGCGGCCGGTGCCTGGTGCGACAAGCTCGCGGCGCTGGCGCAGGTCGCGCCCCTTGGCCTCGTACCCAAGCGCCGCTCGGCCTTCACCTTTGCCGCGCCGCCGGGGCTCGACGCGGCGCGCTGGCCGATGCTCATTGCCGCCGATGAGAGCTTCTACATGAAGCCCGAGGCCGGCATGTTGCTGGGCTCTCCCGCCAATGCCGATCCGGTCGATCCTCAGGACGTTCAGCCGGAAGAGCTCGACATCGCGACCGGCATCGACCGGATCGAATGGTTCACGACGCTCGAGATCCGCCGTCCGGCGCGAAGCTGGGCAGGCTTGCGCTCCTTCGTGAGCGATGGCGACCTGGTCGGCGGCTTCGACGCACGCGCGGCGGGCTTCTTCTGGGTCGCGGCTCAGGGCGGCTACGGCATGCAGACTTCGGCCGCCATGGGCGAGGCTTGCGCCGCCCTTGCCCGCGGGCTGCCGCTCCCCGACCATGTTCTCGCCGCCGGCGTCACGGCGGAGATGCTGTCGCCGCGTCGCCTCGGGAGGGCCTGACCCATGACGGTGCTGCTCCATGACTGATCGCGCCACGCTGCTCGCGACCTCGGCGGTCGAACTTCGCCGGCGGATCGGCGCCAAGGAGATTTCGCCGGTCGAGCTGCTCGAGGCCTGCATCGAGCGGATCGAGGCGGTCAATCCCGCCGTGAACGCGATCACGGCGACCTGCTTTGAGCGGGCGCGGAACGAGGCGCGCGCGGCCGAACGCGACGTGCTGGCGGGCAGCGAGCTCGGCCCGCTGCATGGGCTGCCGATCGGTATCAAGGATCTCGAAGACACCGAAGGGCTGCTCACGACTCACGGCTCGCCGCTCTATCGCGACCACGTGCCGGATCGCGACCACGTGCTGGTCCAGCGGCTGCGTCGCGCCGGCGCCATCGTCACGGCCAAAACCAACGTGCCGGAATTCGGCGCGGGGGCGAATACGCGCAATGTCGTATGGGGTGCGACCGGAAACCCGTTCGATCCGCTCCTCAACGCCGGCGGCTCTTCGGGCGGCTCCGCGGCGGCGCTCGCTTGCGATATGCTCCCCTTGTGCAGCGGTTCTGATACCGGCGGCTCGCTCCGTATTCCCGCCGCCATCTGCGGCGTCGTCGGCTTCCGGCCGTCGCCCGGCCTGGTGCCGAGCGAACGGCGTCTGCTCGGCTGGACGCCGATTTCGGTCGTGGGGCCGATGGGAAGAACCATCGCCGACGTGGCTTTGCAGCTCGCGGCGACCGCCGGTCGGGATGTCGGCGATGCCCTCTCCTACGATGTCGACGCGGCGGCGTTCGCCACGCCGCCACGGGTCGACCTCAGCCGCTTGCGCGTCGCCTGGACCGTCGATTTCGGCGTCTGCGCGGTCGATCGCGCGATCGCGGAAACCTTTCGCGGCAAGATCGCGGCAATGCGGCACCTGTTCCGAACTTGCGACGAGGTCGCGTTCGATTTCGGCGAAGCCCATCGCTGCTTCGACGTCATTCGCGCCGAGAGCTTCGTTGCTCAGCACCGCGACGCCTATGCCAAGGATCCGGCATCGCTCGGGCCCAATGTGCGCGTGAATTACGAGCTCGGCGCCGCGCTCACGCTCGCCGATTGTGCCTCGGCGCATCTTGAGCAGACGCGGATCTTCCAGCGCTTCCAGACGGTGTTCCAGGGGTACGATCTGGTGCTGTCGCCGACGACGCCGATTTCGGCTTTCCCCTGGACCGAGCTCTATCTCAAGGAAGTGAACGGTGAGCCGCTCGAGAACTACTATCGCTGGCTCGCACTCACTTATGTCGTGACCCTCGTCACCAACCCGGCGCTGTCCCTCCCCTGCGGCACCGATCACCGCGGCATGCCCTTCGGCCTGCAGGTGATCGGCCGCTTCCGCGGTGATCGCGACTTGCTGGGCGCCGGCGCGGCGCTGGAAGCCGCTTTTGCCCGGATCCCGGCACTGCAGCGTCCGCGCCCCGATCTCGATCGCCTGCGCAAGCCGGTTCCGGCCCTGAAATCGATCGTCACGCATCCGCCTACAGAGGCGACGACGCGCCCGGCCGTGTGAGCCGATCCGGCGCACCATGACCCGCGCAGTCCTCACCATCCTCGGCACTTTTGCCTATCTCGGGCTCGCCGTTCTCGGCGCGGACGGGTTTCAGAATTTCTTCTGCCGCCCTGCTTTCATCGCGCTCACCATCATTCTCTTCGCTCTTTCCGGCGCCGCGCTCTTCACCAGCGGCAATCTCAGCCCCGGTGTGCACGAGGATCGCGGCAACCGCTGGGTCATCGCGGCCCTCGGCGTCATCGGCCTCATCGCCGGCTACCTGCCGGCCTATACCGATCGGATCGGCTTCTGGGTCCTCGACGGCAATGGGCTGCGCTGGCTCGGCGTCGTTCTCTTCGCCGCTGGCGGGGCGCTGCGGCTCTGGCCGGTCTTCGTGCTCGGCCGCCGCTTCAGCGGTCTGGTGGCGATTCAGCCCGGACACGCCCTGGTGACCACCGGGATCTACGGCGTCATCCGCCACCCCAGCTATCTCGGCCTCCTCGTCAACGCCGCGGGCTGGGCGCTCGCTTTCCGGTCGGGGGTGGGTTTGCTGCTCGTGGCGCTCATGCTTCCGGTGGTGCTCGCGCGGATCAACGCCGAGGAGCGGCTGCTGCGCGCGCAATTCGGCAGCGCTTACGACGCCTACCGCGACCGCACCGCGCGCCTCATTCCCGGCCTCTATTGAGGCTCAGCGATTCTTCCTATCGTTGGCGCAGGGAGACGGTCCGGATGGGCCATCTCGGGGTCTGCTCTCCAATCCTGAGCGTCCGACGCGGGTGCCAACGCGCAATTCCGAGAAGGCCTTTACCGCCGCGCCGATGCTTCCATGGCTCGCTGCTCGCGGTCGAGATAGCGGAGATACATATTGTCCGGCTCGAGCTTCAAGGCGGTGCCGAGCGCCGTCCGGGCGGCGGCCAGGTCGCCGGTTGCGGTCGCTTCATGCTCGTCCCAAATCGCCTCGACCACGCGTCGGGCGGTGTCAAGCTGTCCGTCTTCGGGCGAGCCGACGGCAAAATAGCGCTCCACCGGCTCGCGCAGGCGTTTCAGATCCGCCACGTGGATCGGCCTCACCGGGTACCGATTGAAATACTCAATGCGCGGCCGGTCATCGGTGAGGCTCGGCGTATCGTCAAGAAAGGCAGCGAGCCTTTCATCCGCGGCAACGAACGTAGCCAGCAGATCATCGGGCGAGCGCAGCCCGATCTCGGTGAGATCGGCAGCCACCGCGGGCTCGGCCATGCGCTTCGCCAGCACGTCGCGATCGATCCGCAATGGCTCGTCGGAGGCGATCGCCACACCTTCCATTCTGTCCGGTAGCCACAACGACACGTGCTTGAACTGCGCCATCATGGCCTTCAGGATCATTTTCGGCAGAACACCGCGTCCGATATCCAACGGCACCCATTGCGCAAGGACGGCGCCAGGGCGCATCCGCCGCTTTGCCAGCGCATAGAATTCCTCGGTGTACAGATTTACGATGCCGGCATCGGTCGGCGGCGGCGGCTCCATGGTGATCACGTCGAAGCTGTTCGTCGTGCCGAGGAGGTAATTGCGGCCATCCGCCACGATCTCGTGCACCTTGGGATTCGCGTAGAAGCGCTTGTTGATTGGCACGAAATATCGGGCAAAGTCGAACACCGCCGGCGCCAGATCGATGGCATAGATGGAGCGCAACTCATCGTGGGTGGTGACGGCGCCGACCGTGGTTCCCGTCCCGATGCAAATGACGGCGGCGCTCTCGGAGGGGCCGGTATGGAGGAGGAGAGGGTAGTGCGCCATGGCCGCCATGTAACGCCTCCCCTCCGGGCGATTATTGGCGTAGCTTTTGGAATTCACCAGAAGCTGCTGGAATTTCCCGGCCGCTGCATCGTCGTACTCGAGGACGGTGTAGGTTGCTTCCTTGGACTCCCGGAGATCCAGGACTTTGGCGCCGAGGAACGCGGTCAATTGCCGCTCCAAGTAGTGCGGCCCAAAAAGCGCGAACGACACGACGACGACCGTAAGGGCGATCGCCCCGGGTCGCCACAAGCTCGTAGGCAGGCCCGGCTGCGACGCGGCGATGGCGGCGAACAGCAGCATGTTGATTGAGATCAACACAGCCAGCGCCCATTGGCTGCCGAGATAGGGGATCAGAACGAATCCCGCTGTCAGGGATCCCAACACGCCGCCGATCGTGTTCAAGGCATAGAGCGTGCCGATTCGTCGCCCCAACGCGCTCATCCGCACGGCCGTCAGCTCGCTGGCGAGAGGAAAGCTGATGCCGATGAGCGTGGTCGGCAGAAGCAGGGCGACAAAGCACGTGACGAAGAACGCGACATCGTCTCCCAGCAGCATCTGCGCGTGGGCCGGCACCAGTGCCGAGACGAGCGGCTGCAACGCCAAGCGAATCGTGCCGGCCTTGCCGAGGATCGCCAGGGTGAGCGTCGCGGCAACCGCGATGCCGAATTGCGTGACAGCGAAGTAGCGGAGCAATCGATCCTTGTGAGCGGCGAGAAACCGGGCGCAGATCAGCGCGCCGATCACCAATCCAATGAGGTATGTGCCCAGCATGCCCGAGAAGGCGTAGACGCTCGACGTGCTGATGTTGGTCAGGAAACGAAACCAGACGACCTCGTAGGCGATCGAGACAAAACCGGAGCCGGCGAAAAGCCAAATCAACAAGGTGCCCTTTGCTCCGTCGCCGCGTCGGTCTTCCTGTTTGCGCTCCGCCACCGGCAAGGGCTGCTCGCGGCGCGCGGCCAGGAGGCCGAAACCGCCGACGCAGGAGTAAACGACCGAAGCGACCAGGCTCGATTGGGTGACGCCCAACCATCCAATGAGCACGAAGCCGACGCTCAATGTGCCGAAGGCGGCGCCCAAGGTATTGAAGCCGTAGAGGAGACCGATTCGATGGGCGAGCTCCGTCCGGGAGCGCGCCACGACTCTGACAAGGCAAGGCAGTGTCGCGCCCATTAAAATCGTCGGCAGCGCCAATGTAGCGAATGACAAGATGACCATAAGCGGCAGCCGAACCGGGGAGTCCAGGCTCAGCATCGGCGACAGCCAGCCCACCCAGGTCGACCAATGCGAGAGAAAGGCCGTAACGGCAAAGGAAACGAATGCCAGCGTGAGTTCCAGAAACCCGTAGGCCTTCAGCGGGCGAGCAACGGTGTCGGCGACGCGACCGCCCAAGGCGCTGCCGATGGAGAGGCCGAAAAAGAAGCTAGCGATGGTAACGCTGACCGACAACGTCGTGCTGCCCAGCACGAACTGCAATTGCTTGAACCAGATGACTTGCAGGGTAAGGGACGCCGCCCCCGACGCGAAGAAGATCGCGGTAACGGCGGCCCGGAACATGGAGCCAACCGCGTCTGGAGGCCGCTGGATTCTATCCGTCGAAAGGAGCGACCCGTAGCTCATCTCGTTGCATTCCCGTTGCCTCGGGAGTCTCTAAAGCTTTCCTGGTTAAGGTTGCGTTACGGCCCGGATAGCGAGATCAGCGATACTCCACCAGCTCGCTGAGCGGCAGGCGGTGGCGCGCCGGCTGCGGCTGCGCCCGGTATCCGAGAGCCAGCAGCAAGGCAATCTCGAATTGGCCGAGATCGATGCCGAGCAGCTGCGCCACCGCCTCGGGCTCGAAGCCCCCCATCGGGCAGCTGTCGATGCCGAGCGCGGCCGCCGCCAGCATCATGTCGGCCGCGGCGATGTGACATTGCGCGACGCTCCAGGCGGCGCGGCTCTGGTGTGGAATGCCGCGATAGATCTCCATCGCCTCTTCGAGCTCCGCGTCCGAGGCGACCAGCCGGCGCAGCATGCGGCTGGCATAGCCGGTCTCGAGCTTAAGCTCGGCCTTCAGCGCCTTGATGACGATGACCGCACTGGCGCTGGTGATTTGCGACTGATTCCAGCAGGCGGAGCGCAGATGCCGGCGCAGCGCTCGATCCTCGATCACCAGGAAGCGCCAGGGCTCGAGGCCGAGGGATGAGGGCGAGAGGCGCCCCGCCTCGAGAATGTACTCGAGATCCGCGCGCGCCAGGGTTCGCGTCTCGTCGAAGAGCTTGCAGGCAAAGCGGAACTGGATGAGGCGCATGAATGTGTCGCGCATCAGGGATCTCCTCGCGTCAGTCGGAGCGGCGGGCTCAGGGGGAGAGGACATAACGCCCCGGCGCATCCATCAGCGGCGGCAAGCCGCGTTCCGTCGCGCCCAGCGGCGGCGGTGCTTCCGGCGCGCCGGAATGCGCGGCGAGCCAATCGATCCAGGCGGGCCACCACGAGCCCTCGCGCTCCGGCGTCACCGCCAGCCAGGCCTCGGGATCGACATAGCGGCCATCCTCGGGCCGATGCCCCAGCCGATAGCGCCGACCGGGGTGTCCCGGCGGGTTGACGATGCCGACATTGTGGCCGCCGGAGGTGAGCACGAAGCGCACATCGGCATCGCTCAGCAGGTGGATCTTGTGCACCGAGCGCCAGGGCGCGACATGGTCCGTCATGGTGGAGACGGCGAAGATCGGCAGGCGGATGTCGGAGAGCGCGATCGGCCTCCCGTCGACGAGATACCGGCCCTCGGCCAGATCATTGTCGAGGAAAAGGCGGCGCAGATATTCCGAGTGCATGCGATAGGGGAGCCGCGTCGCGTCGGCGTTCCACGCCATGAGATCGCTCATCGGCGCGCGCTCGCCCTTGAGGTATTGGCGCACCAGCTGCGACCAGATCAGATCGTTGGAGCGGAGGATGTGGAAGGCGCCCGACATCTGGCGGGCGTCGAGATAGCCTTGCTCCCACATCGTGTCCTCGAGATAGGCGACCTGGCTCTCGCTGGTGAACAGCGTCAGCTCGCCCGCTTCGGTGAAATCGGTTTGCGCGGCGAAAAGGGTAAGGCTGGCCAGCCGCTCATCGCCGTCCCGCGCCATCGCCGCCGCGGCGGTGGCGAGCAGCGTCCCGCCGAGGCAATAGCCGCAGGCATGCACCCGGCGCGGGCCGCAGATCGCGCCGATGACGTCGAGCGCGGCGCCGATGCCGAGGCGGCGATAATCGTCCATGCCGAGCTCGCGCTGCTCGGCGGTCGGGTTGCGCCAGGAGATGGCGAAGACGGTGAAGCCCGCGCCGACGAGATAGCGCACCAGCGAGTTCTCGGGCGACAGGTCGAGGATGTAGTATTTCATGATCCAGGCGGGCACGATCAGCACCGGCTCCGGCCGGACCTTCTCGGTCGCGGGCGCGTATTGGATGAGCTCGATGAGCTCGTTGCGATAGACCACCTTGCCCGGCGTCACCGCGACGTTGCGGCCGACCTCGAAATCCTCGCTGCCGACCGGCTTCCTGCCGGCAATCGCGCGCTCCCAATCCTCGATCATGTGGAGCGCGCCGCGGAAGAAGTTCTGGCCGCCTTCGGCGAAGGTCTGGCGCAGTACCTCGGGATTGGTGAGCACGAAATTCGCCGGCGAGACGATGTCGAGGAGCTGGCGCGCGACGAAGGCGACGACGCGCTCATTCTGCGCCGAGACGCCGCGCAGGCCGGTGGTGGCATTGTGCCACCATTGCTGCTGCAGCAGAAAGCCTTGATACATGAGGTTGAACGGCCATTTCTGCCAGCCTTCATCGGTGAAGCGGTGATCCTGCGGCAGCGGCTCGATGCAGCAGGGGGTCTCGGGATCGGTCGCGGCGTGCGCAAGATAGAGGTTGAAGCGGACCAGCTTGCGCAGCGCCTTCTCCATCAGCAGCAGCTGCTTGCCCGGCGCATTGACGAAGTGCATCGCCCAATCGGCGAAGGGCTGCATCAGCGCTGCCGGCGAGAGCGAGTAGGTGAGCCGCGCTTGCGCGGCATGCAGCATCCGGTCGATGATCTCGGCGCGGCGCGCATCGGGCTCGAGCTCATCGCCGGGCGGCGACGGCTCCGCCGCCTGCAGCGTCGCCAGCAGGCCGCGCAGCGGCACCAGCGCGCGCGCTTCGGCCGCGGCAAGGTTCTCCTCGGATGCGGTCATCGGGTGCGTCCTTTGCCTGGCGAAGATGCTAGATGCGTTCCCACAGCCCGCTCTCCTCGTCGAGACGGGCGGTCTCGAGGCCGCGGAAATCGCCATGCGAGACGATGCCGACGACCTTGCCATCGGCGACCACGGGGACATGGCGGAAGCCGCCGTCATGCATCAGCCGCAACGCGTCGATGGCGCTGCCCGTCGGTCCCATCGTGGCGGGATCGCGGGTCATCACCTCGCTCAGCAGCGTCTTGGCGGCGTCCCTGCCCTCGGCAAGCATGCGCCCGACCGCGTCGCGCCCGGTGAAGATGCCGAGCAAGCGGTGCTCCGCATCGATCACCAGCACGGCGCCGACGCGGCGCTGGCGCATGCCTTGGCAGGCATGCTTCACCGTCGTGCGCGGCGAATAGGTGAGGGGGGTCTGGTCGCGGATGATTTCCGACATGTGACGCATGGCCGACCTGCCTTCGTGAGGTCGGAACAGCATAGGGCGCGTCCCGGCGGCTCGAATTGATGTATCTCAATCGCGTCGCCGCCGCTGGAAAGCAGGTTTGACCCAGGTCAATGCCGGCTTTCCGCCGCAATCGGAGGATGACGCAGAGGTCATGGAAGGATGGAACCCCATGTTGCGGCGCGTGAGGCTCGAACTGGCACGGTGTCACGAATTTCCCGCAGGCAGCGCGGCGCATGGCTATGAGCTGACCCTGCCGCTGGCGAAGGACGGAACGCTCGATCGCGAGCTTTGGCACAAGCATCGCAGCGAAACCCGATTTCGCCGCTTCTGGGGCGATGACGAGGCAATCGGAGAGGTGACGCATCGCCGCCAGGGCTGGACGCTGGTCTTCGACGACGGGGGCGAAGCAGAGGCGATCTTCAAGGCTGACGCGCACCGTTTCGGCGCCGGCGACTACATTTCGATCAAGGAGCGCGACGGCGTGACGCGCACCTTCCACATCGTTTCGGTCGTCTGAGGCGGCTCATGGCCGATCGCGACGCCGCCTCCGCGCACGAGCCCGGCCTCGCTGCGCTACTGGCGCAGCTTTTCCATGACGCCGAGACCCTGCTCTTGCAGCAGCTCGCGCTGCTCCGCGCCGAGCTCGGCGAGAACGCCGGCCGGCTCGTCCTCGGCGCGCTGGTGCTGGCCGCCGGAATCGCGGTAGCGTTGATCGGTGGCCTTGCTCTGGTCGCCGCGCTCATCCTGCTGCTCGGCCGCATCATGCCGCTCTGGGCGGCGTCGGCGCTGGTCGGCGCGGTGATCGCCGCGGCGGGCGCGGTGCTCGTCTTCTATGGCCGGCGGCTCATCGCGCGGGCGAGCGTCATGCCGCGGCAGAGCTGGCAAGCCCTGCGCGAAACCGGGGATTGGCTGCGCCAGGAGCTGACATGAGCCGCCGGCGGCGCGGCGCCGATCATCTCTCCGCGGCGGAGATCGCCGCCGCGATCGCCCGAAGCCGGGACAGGCTATCGCGCGACCTGGCGTTGCTCGACCGCGATTACGCGCTGCGCCATCTCGCCGTGCGCGCCGTTCGCCTCGCGCAACAACCGGAAATCGACGTCAAGCAGCTCGGCCAGGCGCTGCGCCGCGATGCCGCGCCACTGGCCTTGATCGGCCTTGGCCTCGGCTGGATCGCTGTCGTCGGCGAGCCGGCCGGCCGCGAGTGGTTGGGGCGGCTGGGCGGGGCTGTCGCGGCGCTGCAACGCCTGGCGCGAGAGTTCGGCCTCTTGCCGCGCGCGCCCGAGCCGCCGGCCCCGCCTTTGCCGGAGTACCGCCCCGATCGGCTCGCCCCGAGCTCATGACATTGTATATTTGAGTTCAACGGAGCGAGTTTTATCGCGGAGTACTGCGATGATCGACGAGAAAAAGCTCGAAGAGCGCCTGCTCGCGCTCGAAGCGGCCAAATCCTGGAGTCCGCGCGTCGTCTCGCGGCTGGAGATGCTGCTGCGCTCGGGCCCGGACGAGGCACTCTACCGCATCAATCCGATCCAGTTCGCCACAGAGAAGTCGATTGCCGAGGCCGAAGGGATCGATCTTTTCCTCCATGCCTGCGTGGCCGGGCTATTCGATATGGACTGGCTGCTCGTTTGTCCGATGTGCTCCGACGTTGTCGAGAGCTTCCGAAGCCTGCGCAAACTGCACACGCATTTCCACTGCAACCTCTGTCAAAGCGATTACGACGCCGCGCTCGACGATTACATCGCGGTGACGTTTACGGTTTCACCCGCCGTGCGCAGCATCCGCTTCCATAAGCCGGATGCGCTTTCGGCCTGGGATTACGTCTTCCATTACAAAATGACGCCCGGCGGCGTCATGCCCGACGGCGTGCCATGGAGCGAGGTTGCCAAAGGGCTGGTGAGGGTGCTCACCCGCATAGAGCCGGATTCCGCGGCCAGTCTTGAGGTTGATGCCGCCGAAGGCGCGCTTCTGGGCCAGGATTTCGAAAGCGACGCCCAATTTTTTTTCCCGATCGCAAGCGGAGCGGGTGTAACGCCGCCCCATGTGCCGGTCATGCTCGACAGCGGCAAATGCGTGGCCGCCACAGCAACCATCGCACCCGGCAAGGTCGTGTTCGACGTTCGCAACGCTGGCAAGCTGCCGGTGGTATTCGGCATCCTACAGCTTCCGATGGCGACGTTTCAGCGCCCGAAGCTTCACTTCATGCCAGCCTTATCCGGCAAGCGACTGCTGATGACACAAACCTTTCGCGACTTCTTCCGCTCAGAGGTGATCAGCGCGACGGAGGGCATCGCAGTTCTCGACGTTACGCTCGTATTCACCGATCTCAAGGGCTCGACGGCGCTCTACGAGCGGATCGGCGACCTTAACGCCTACATTCAGGTGCAGCGGCACTTCCAGCATCTTCTCGACGCCACGGTTCGGCACAATGGCGCCGTCACCAAGACGATCGGTGACGCCGTGATGGCGGCGTTCTTGACTTCGGCCGATGCGGTGCAGGCGGCGCTTGACATGCGCGAGGCCGTGGATCAGCTAAATCGGGACCGCCCGCAGCGTGATTTCATCCTGAAAATCGGCGTGCATCGGGGAGCCTCGATCGCGGTCACGCTGAACGAGCGGCTCGATTATTTTGGCCAGACGGTGAATATCGCCGCGCGGGTGCAAAACCTTGCCGATGGCGACGAGATTTGCATCACCGAAGAAGTCTACAGCGCGCCGGCTGTAGCGGAAATTATTGCGCCATACCCGATGACAAAGAGCGAGGCGGAACTCAAAGGCGTCAGCCAGGCCATGCCGGTCTATCATCTAGCCCGAATGGCATCCTAGTCGGCGCAAGCTATAGGATCGCAGGCCATCGCTCGAAACCGCGACCTGACCTCACTGCCGCGCTCCAGCGCCGATCAATCCCGCCAACGGCATCAAGGGTCCGACCGGAATGTATTCGTGATCCATCAGATGTTGTTTTGAGAGCGGCAGGGTTTCCATGACGGCTCGCGCCTCGTCCGCGGTCTTCGCGTCGAGAAAGAAGACGACGCCCTTACCATCGCCCCGCGAATACCACTGGCGGATTTTGCCAGCGAGATAGAGCTTCACCGTTTCCCGAATCTCGGACGGCATGATGGCCATGATTTGTTGGCGGGTCACGCCTTGCTTGGCCGTCAGAATGACCATCACTTCGGTGGTTTTCGGGAGCACCACGCCGGACGCGCCTGGGGCTTGCCCGGACTGTGATTGCGCTGCGGCCGCTATCGGCAGCGCTGCAACGAGAAATGGGATGATGAATTGCATCGGCTCACCTCGCTCCGTCTGGTAACTGCCGAAGGAAGTCGATCATGGCGGCGCTGACCTCCGGTGCGCGTTCTTGCTGGGTCCAATGGCCGCAGCCCGCCAGCAGGATCGGCGGCCGGAGCTTCGGGACGAATATCGACTGCTTGGCGATGTCCTGTCGAAACGCGGCGACAACGAAGTCGCGGTCGCCCGCCATGTGGAGTGCCGGAACGGTTACCGCCGCCCCGGCAAAGGCGCCCATCAGCTCCCAGCCGCGATCGATATTGCGCCACCAGTTCAAGGGGCCGCGGAAGCCGCTGCGGCTGAATTCATCGACATAAACTGCGATGTCGGACTCCATGATCCAAGCCGGCAAGGATGCCGGGTCGGTTAGGGAAAAACCCTTCCGCGGCACCATCCCCGCGGCAAATCCTCCGCCCGCTGATTGCGGCCTGTCGCCCGAGAGCGAGTAGAACTGGGAACGGAACGTGCGGCGCAGGTCGCGCCCGAGCGCCGCCTCGGCCTCGGGGGTCTGGAGAAACAGCTGGTAGAACACCGCATCCTTGTTCCGCGGCATCAGCGTCGTTGGCGGCCCTGAGGCACCAAACGCCCGCGTCCGGAACGGCGGGCTGAGCGCAATCACGCCCCGGAAGCGGTCGGGGCGCAGCAAGGCTGCCTGCCATGCGATCGCGGCGCCGACATCGTGCCCGGCGATCACGGCTTGCTCGGCGCCCAAAGCGTCGACAAGACCGACGATATCGCCGATGTCGTCGAGGATCGTATACTTCTCCACCGCCTCCGGACGGTCGCTTCGCCCGTAGCCGCGCAAATCGGGAGCGACCGCGCGGAATCCGGCTTTCGCCAGCGCCGGGAGCTGATGCCGCCAGGAATACCAGCACTCGGGAAAACCGTGGCAGAGGATGATGAGCGGGCCCTCGCCCTGCTCGGCCACGTGCAAGCGGATGCCGTTCGTCGCGAGCATCCGATGCGTCACCTCGGGCATCGCCGGATCCTGCCAAGATGCCGGCTCAGGGCCGGCCGCGCTGGACTCGGCGGGAGCGGCCTCAAGCGGCTTTGCGAAAGCCGCACCGACAGCGAGCGCACCTCCCGCCCAGAGCATCTCGCGTCGCGAAAACCTCACCTCTCGCATTGCGTCGCTCCCTTGGTTGTCGCGCATCGGGGCCTCGAATGGCCGCTTCTCCCGACGTGCGAGCCGGATATGGGGCTGCTTCCCGCGAGCGACTATCCGCTGTAATGTTGACGGGCTATGAAGCAGAACTTCACAGTCAGGCACGGCGCCCTGGACGGCGTGGAGGCGTTCCTCAGCGTCGCCCAGCACCGCAGCTTTCGGCGCGCGGCCGCGGCACTCGGGGTGACCCCATCGGCGATCAGCCAGGCGGTGCGCACCCTCGAGGCGCGCATCGGCGCAGCGCTCTTCCTACGCACGACTCGGAGCGTCGGGTTGACCGAAGCCGGCGAGCGCTTCCTGTCGCGCGCCAAGCCGGCCTTCGAGGAGCTCGTCGCCGCAAGCGAGGTCGCGCGCGACCTCGGGCAGCGGCCGGCCGGGCTGCTGCGGCTCACGGCGCCGCGCGCGGTCGTGCCGTTCCTGCTGGAGTCGAAGATCGCACCCTTCTGCCAAGCCTATCCCGACGTCGAGGTGGAGATCGCCGCAAGCGCGGACCTGGTCGATATCGCTGCCGAAGGATTTGACGCCGGCATCCGGCTCGGCCAGTTCATCGAGGCCGATATGATCGCGGTGCGTCTGTCGCCGCCGTTTCCGCTGGCTGTGGTCGGCAGCCCCGACTATCTGCGCCGGCGGCAGCGGCCGGAACTCATCGACGATCTGCGCCGCCACGCCTGCCTGCGCATGCGCCGCCCGAACGGCTCGATCGCGCCCTGGTCCTTTGTCAACGGCAACGCGGCCGTCGAAGTCATCGTTTCAGGACCTTTTGTCGCCAACGACATTCCCACAGTGCTTGGCGCGGCTGTCGAAGGATTGGGCCTGGCGCAGGTGCCCGCGCCGATCGCTGCCGGCGCGGTGGCAGCGGGGAAACTCGTAGGCGTGCTGGAACCGTTCGCGCCCATAGCGCCGGGTCTGTTTCTCTACTATCCCGGCTACCGGCAGATGATGCCGAAGCTGCGTGCCTTCATCGATCACGTGAAGAGCCGCTCGGACGCCGCCAACAAAACCGGAATTGACTTTGATGACAAGCGAACCGGACGGCGCAGAAGGGGCTGATCCTTCTGGTGAGGGGCCGAAGATACTGCCTCCCCGCTAGCGCTTCTCCTCCGTTCCGCGCATCACCGCATTGCGCGCTTCGACCCGGAAGACATCGAGGCGCCGGCGCACCTCCTGCTCCGTCATGGGAAAACCTGAGGCGACGAAATCGGCGCAGATCCGGGCGATGACCGCGGCTTCGCCATGCCCGGTCAGCCCCGTCTGGACGATCTCGCGCGCATAGTGCTCGGCCTTCTCGCCGCTGAGGCCGAGATGGGCGGCGGCCCAGAGGCCGAGCAGCTTGTTGCGCCTTGCGGTGATCTTGAAGGCCAGCTCCTGGTCGTGCTCGAACTTCCGCTCGGCCGATTTCTCGCGCTCGTCGAATAGGGGCATGGTGCTCGCTCCTCTCTTCGCGTCAAAGGCTAGTCGCCCGCCGGACCATAACATTGATCTGGGTCAGCTTCGCGGCCGCCGGGCAGGGGCCAGGCGAGGCTCAAGGCGCGCCCAGGCGAAAGACCCGCGCCCGGTCGTCATACTCGAAGATCTCGGCATAGCGCGCCCAGCCGGTGACCGCGCGCAGGGTTTTTTCGGCGTCGCGCCGAGTCAGGTGGTCCTCGAGCTCGGATTCGAAGCGTACGCGCGGGGCGTGATGGCCTTCGCGCTCCTCGAGCACTTGGCGGATATGCGCGGCGAGAGGGACGAAGCGGAGGAGATGTTCGCGGAAGAGGCGCTTGCGCTCCTCGGTACCGCTTTCCGCGAAGACGCGGCCGGCGGCGGTGAGCCGGATGGTGCTTTCCTTGAGCTCCGCGAATTCGAGCATGTGCAGCGCCGCGGCGATCGGGAAGAGGTCGTTGATCTCGAGGGCGAGCGGCGCTGCGATCTTGGCGAGCTCCGCCTGGCCGCCGTAAGGCGGCGACGCGAGGGCCTCGACGAAGCCGCCCATGCGGTTGGTCGAGACTTCGGGCAAGGGTTGGGCCATGCCGCCGTGCATCCGGCTTTGCGCGCCGATCGCTTCCGCCATGCGAGAGGTCAGGATCGAATAGATCTGATCGACGATGGCGTGAAAAGCGGCATCGAGCCGGTTGCGCGGATGCGCCAAGGGCACGGCGATCTCCGCCGCGATGTGCCCGGGATTGGAGCCCAGGACGAGGATGCGGTCGCACATCAAGACCGCCTCCTCGATGTTGTGCGTCACCATCAGCGCGGCTTTTGTCGGCAGGCGGTGTCCGACCCAGAGATCGAGGAAATCGGTCCGCAAGGTCTCGGCCGTCAGAACATCGAGCGCCGAGAACGGCTCGTCCATCAGCAGCAGAATGGGTTCGCTGACGAGCGCCCGCGCGAAGCCCACCCGTTGCCGCATCCCGCCCGAAAGCTCGCGCGGATAGGCCGACTGGAAGCCGTCGAGACCGATGAGATCGATCGCCGATGTCGCGCGGCGGCGGGCTTCGTCCAGCGACAGGCCGAGCGCATCGAGGCCGAACTCGACGTTCTGGAGGACGGTGAGCCAGGGATAAAGCGCGAAGGTCTGAAACACGACGGCGATGCCTTCGGCCGGACCTTCGAGCGGCGCGCCGCGGTACAGCACCTGACCCGAGCTCGGCTTGATCAAGCCGCCGGTGATGCGCAGCAGCGTCGATTTGCCCGAGCCGGAGCGACCCAGGAGGCCGAGGATCTCGCCGTCGCGCAAGGCCATGTCGATCTTCGCGAGCACGGGCAGCGGCGCGCCGGACGGCTTGGCAAAGGCCATCGAGACGCCGCGAAGCTCGCTGATCGGTGGCGCGGTCTCGGCCATTCCTCCCTCAATCGAGCCGGGTCCGGCGCTCGGCAAAGGCATAGAGCGGCCGCCACAGCAGCCGGTTCATGGCGATCACCAGCACCGACATGACGGCGATGCCCAGCGCGATGCGCGGGAAATCGCCGGCCTCGGTCATCTCTGCGATGTAGGCGCCGAGTCCCGAGGCGCTGAGCTTCGTCGGCCCCCAGCTCACCGCTTCGGCGACGATGCTGGCGTTCCAGGCGCCGCCGGACGCGGTGATCGCGCCGGTCACGTAGTAAGGGAAAATACCCGGGAGCATCACGTCCCGCCACCAGCGCCGGGTGCCGACGCGGAAGCTGGCGGCAGCTTCCCGGAAATCGCTCGGAAACGCGCTCGCGCCGGCGATGACATTGAAGAGGATGTACCACTGCGTTCCGAGGATCATCAGCGGGCTGAGCCATAGTTTCGGCGCGAGGTGGAAGCGCAGAATGAGAAAGACGGCGATCGGGAACAGCAAATTGGCGGGAAACGCCGCGAGAAACTGCGCGATCGGCTGGACGCGCTCGGTCAGGCTCGGCCGCAGCCCGACGGCGACGCCGATCGGAACCCAGATGAGGGAAGCGAGCGCGATGAGAATAGCGACGCGCAGCAGGGTGAGGCCGCCATTGCTCGCCGCGATCTCGAGATCCTCCCACGACAGCGCCGCGCCGACGAAGCGAACGAGGCTCACGGCGACATAAGCGAGGCCGGCGATGACGAGGCCGAACCAGGCGATATCGGTGATGCGATCGGGCGGCGACCAGCGCTTGGCCCAGCCAAGCCGTATGGGAAGAGCGGGCCGCGCCCGTGCCGTTTTCTGCAGCGCCGCGCCGATCGGCCGCGTCAGGCTGCCGAGCAGGGCGGAGCGGCGAAACAGCTCCAGGACCCAGCTCCGCGGAACGATCTGCGCGGCCGTCTGCTCGAAGCGAAACTTGTCCGCCCAGGCGACCATGGGCCGGAACAAGAGCTGATCGTAGAGCAGGATGGCGATGGTCATGGCGAGGATCGCCCAGCCCACCGCCGCGAGGTCGCGCTCCGCTATGGCGCGCGCGACATAGGAGCCGACCCCGGGCAGCGCGACCTGGAAATCCCCGACCGAGATT
>DATIYL010000271.1:0-2064 GCA_035517635.1 Allostellaceae bacterium
CGGCCACCTCGTCTATGAGGGAACGCCGGCGGGGCTGCGCGCGGAGGGCGAGCTGATGCATCGTCTGCTCGGGGTTTAGCTGCGCCATCGCCGCCGGAAGTGACGCTCGCGTCTGCGACGCGAGCGACCCCCCTCCCTAACCCTCCCCCTCAAGGGGGGAGGGAATTCGTTCCTAGCTGATGGCTGACAGCTGAGAGCTGACAGCTCCTGGCCCCACCCTTGACTCCGGGCCACCGCTGCCGCGATGCTCATCAGTCGGGGCGCGAGGCCGGGCGGGGTTGCCGGGCGAAAGCGTCAGGAAGAACGATCGCCACGGCGTAGGCATGCCGGATTTTCCGGCTGGGCGCCGAAGGGTGGTTTTCGCGCGCTCGCGTCGGGCTTGCGCGCTGCCGAGGGGGGACGAAGGGGTGAGTTTGTCGATGCCAGAACGGCAGGGGCTTTACGATCCGCGCAACGAGCATGACGCCTGCGGCGTCGGCTTCATTGCCCATATCAAGAATCGTAAAAGCCACGCCATCGTCGCGAACGGCATCCGCATCCTGCTGAACCTCGCGCATCGCGGCGCGGTCGCGGCCGATCCGCTGGCCGGCGACGGCGCCGGGCTTCTCGTCCAGCTTCCCGACAAGCTCCTGCGCGCCGAGGCGAAGCGTCTCGGCTTCGCCCTGCCCAAGCCCGGCCAATACGGCGTCGGCATGATGTTCCTGCCGCGGAACGCCGCCACCCGCCAGGCCTGCGAGGAGACGCTCGAATACTACGTCGCCGCCGAAGGCCAGCGCGTTCTCGGCTGGCGCGACGTGCCCGTCGACAGCTCGGTTCTCGGCGACAGCATCAAGCCGGTCGAGCCGGTGATCCGCCAAGTCTTCATCGGCCGCGGCGCCAATTGCGCCGAGCTCGACGATTTCGAGCGCAAGCTCTTCGTCATCCGCAAGCAGACGCATCTCAGCATCCGCGCGCGCAAGCTGCCGGAGCAGAGCGCCTTCTACATCGCCAGCCTTTCGGCGCGCACCATCATCTACAAGGGCATGGTCATCCCCGAGCGCCTCGCGCTCTATTACAGCGATGTCGGCGACAAGCGCTTCGAATCGGCGCTCGCGCTGGTGCATGCGCGCTTCTCGACCAACACCTTCCCGTCCTGGGAGCTGGCGCATCCGTTCCGCTATCTCGCCCATAACGGCGAGATCAACACGCTGCGCGGCAACATCAACTGGATGCTGGCGCGGCGCCATTCCATGACCTCGCCGCTGCTGGGCGGCGATCTCGAGAAGCTCTGGCCGCTGATCGGCGACGGCAATTCGGATTCGGCGACGCTCGACAACTGCCTCGAGCTGCTCATCGCCGGCGGCTACTCGCTGCCGCATGCGCTGATGCTGATGATCCCCGAGGCCTGGGCCGGCAACGAACTGATGGATCCGCAGCGCCGCGCCTTCTACGAGTATCACGCGGCGCTGATGGAGCCGTGGGACGGCCCGGCGGCGCTGGCGTTCACCGATGGCCGCCAGATCGGCGCCACCCTCGACCGCAACGGTCTGCGTCCGGCGCGGTTCATGGTGACGGATGACGACCTCGTCATCATGGCGTCCGAAGCCGGCGTGCTCGACGTGCCGGAAGCGCGCATCGTGCGCAAATGGCGGCTCGAGCCGGGCAAGATGCTGCTCGTCGATCTCGAACAGGGCCGCATCATCGAAGACGAAGAAATCAAGGCGCAGCTCGCCGATGCGGCGCCCTATGAAGAATGGCTGCGCGAGACTCAATACAAGCTGGAAGACCTGCCGGCGTCCCTGGCCGCCGAAGCGCCGCAGCCTCAAGGCGCGGATGTGGCTTTGCTCGATCGGCAGCAGGCCTTCGGCTACACCCAGGAGGACATCCAGTTCTTCCTCGAGCCGATGGCGGTCGCCGGCGACGATCCGGTCGGCTCGATGGGCACCGACACGCCCATCGCGGTGCTCTCCAAGAAGCCCAAGCTGCTCTACAACTACTTCAAGCAGAACTTCGCCCAGGTCACCAATCCGCCGATCGATCCGATCCGCGAAGAGCTGGTGATGAGCCTGGTGTCGATGATCGGCC
>DATIYL010000272.1:0-5217 GCA_035517635.1 Allostellaceae bacterium
TGCAGCCTTGAGAGCCGCGCGAATTGAGAGTCGTCCCTGGCGGCAGTAGCATGACCACCTCGGATCGAGGGGAGGATGCCATGTCGCTGATGGAAGAGCGCCGCGCGGCGATCGATGAGGCTCTGGCACGCGTCCGGCGCATCGAGGCCGAGCATGGCGTGACGCAGACTGCGCTCGACGCGATCAAGCCGGTGCTGATCGAGCTGGCGGCGCGGCGCGAGCTCTTCCCGCCACAGCATTTCCCGCTATCGCCCGAAGGCCATCCTCGCGTCTATCGCCTTGCCGAGGATCCCGATCAGCGCTTTGCGCTCTACGCCTCCGCCGGAACGCCCGGCAAGGCGCAGCCGCCGCACAATCACACCACCTGGGCCGTGATCGCCGGCGTCTTCGGCGACGAGCACAACGTCCTCTACGAGCGCGTCGACAACCGCCTCGAGCCCGGGCAAGGGCGGCTGCGCAAGACCGGCGAGCTCACCGTCCGCCGCGGCAATGCCTGCGCCTTTCTGCCCGATGATTTCCACACCATCGAGGTCACGGGCGACGCGCCGTCGCTGCATCTCCATCTCTACGGCATGAGCCTCGAGAACTTGCCCGAGCGCGTCTTCTTTGCGACCGCGAGCGGCGGCGCCTACCGCGTCTTCGGCGCGCCGCCGAACATCGGCGCGCCGCTGGTGACGCCGGCCGAGCTGAAGGCGATGCTGCGCGACGGCGAGGAGCTTGCCATCCTCGATCTGCGCGAAGAGGGCGTCTTCGCCGAGGGCCACCTGCTCTTCGCCGCCTCGCTGCCGCTGAGCCGGCTCGAGCTGCGCATCGATCAGCTGGTGCCGCGCCGCGCCACGCGCCTCGTGCTCTGTGACGGAGATGACGGCCTCGCGCTGCGCGCCGCGCGCAAGCTCATGCATTGGGGATATCGCAACCTCGCGGTGCTGGCGGGCGGCGTCAAGGCGTGGCAAGACGCCGGCTACGAGCTCTTCAGCGGCGTCCATGTGCCGAGCAAGGCGTTCGGCGAGTTCGTCGAGCACACCGCCGCGACGCCGCGGCTCTCCGCGGCGGAGGTGAAGGCGCTGATGGACAAGGGCACCGACATGGTGGTGCTCGACAGCCGGCCGATGGACGAGTTCCACAAGATGAGCATTCCCGGCGCGGTCGACTGTCCTGGCGCCGAGCTGGCCTATCGCTTCCACGAGGTGGTGCCTTCGCCCGACACGCTGGTCATCGTCAATTGCGCCGGGCGCACGCGCAGCATCATCGGCGCGCAGTCGCTGATCAATGCCGGCGTCCCCAACCGCGTCGCCGCGCTGAAGAACGGCACGATGGGCTGGCATCTCGCCGGCTTTGCGCTGGACCACGGCAAGACGCGGCACGCGCCGGCGCCGTCGGAAGCGAGCGCGGCGATGGCGCGCGCCGCGGCGGCGCGCCTGGCCGAGCGTGCCGGCGTCAAGATCATCGGCGCCGACACGCTGCAGCGTTTCCGCCGCGACAGCGACACGCGTACGCTCTATCTCTTCGATGTGCGCACGCCTGAGGAATACGCCGCCGGTCATCTCGCCGGCGCGCGTTCGGCGCCGGGCGGGCAGCTCGTGCAGGCGACGGACGCTTACCGGGCGACGCTCAACGCGCGCGTCGTCCTCGTCGACGGCGACGGCGTCAGGGCGCGGATGACCGCCTCCTGGCTCGTGCAGATGGGCCAGGACGAGGTCTATGTGCTCGACCGCGCGGAGGGTCCCACCGAAGCCGGGGCGGAGCAGGTGCATGTTCTCGGCATCGGCGCGGGCGTCGCGTCGCTCACGGCACATGAGCTGGCGCAGCTTCAGGGGCATGGCGAGGCGGTGGTGATCGACCTCGATACCAGCCTTGCCTATCGCGAGCAGCATATTCCCGGCGCCTGGTTCGCCATCCGCTCCCGGCTTGCCGTGGCGCTGCCGCTTCTGCCGCCGCACGGTGCGCTGGTGCTGACCTCGCGCGACGGCGCTCTCGCCGCGCTCGCCGCGCCGGAGCTGCAGGCGCTGACATCGCGGCCGGTGAAGGTGCTGGCCGGCGGCACCGCCGCCTGGCGCGCCGCCGGCTTTCCGCTCGCCGCCGGCGACGAGCATCTCGCGGACGCGCCCGTCGATGCCTGGTATCGCCCCTACGACAAGGCCGCAGGGGTCGAGGCCGCGATGAATGCTTATCTCTCGTGGGAAGTGGCGCTGGTCGAACAGATCGAGCGCGACGGCGATGCCAAATTCCGCGCGCTGGACGACATCGGCGGCGCGCGTTCCTGAGCGACGCGCGCCGCCGATCTCGGACGGTTCCTACGCTTCTTCGTAGCTGCGCTCGAATTCCGCGACCTGCTTTTCTGCTTCGTCGCGCGCGATGCCGTAGCGCTCCTGCACCTTGCCGATAAGCTGGTCGCGTTTACCGGCGATCACCGACCAGTCGCTGTCGGTGAGCTTGCCCCATTTCTCCTTGGCCTTGCCGGTGAACTGCTTCCAATTGCCGGCAATGCGATCCCAATTCATGCGCTGGCTCCGCTGTCGATTTCGATGTCTCCTTGGACAACAGCGGCTCGACAAACGCGGTTCCGCTCACCAGCTGCGCACCGGCCCGACATCGACATGGACGAATTGCCAGCGCGAATAAGCGCCGACACCGCCGGCGCGGAACGACAGCGCCGCGTGACGCAGATGCGCGAGGCTGACGCCTTCGATCGAAATGTCGGCAGCCTTGGCGAGGAGATGCTCGCTATGCGCGGCCGGCCCCCAGCCTTCAACGCGCAGCAGCCGATTGGTTGCAGCCGTGCGGTAGCCCGAGAGGATGTGCACGGGCCGCGACGTTCCCAGCTTCAGGCGAATCCGGTGCAGCAGATCGATGAGCTGGGGATCGATCGGCACCACCTTGTCCTGGTGGTAGTCGCGCATCAGCCAGTCGACCCGGTGCAAGGAGCTCGGGACATAGCGCCCATCGCACCAATAGACGTCGTCGAAGCGTTCGTCGGTATTGGGATTGTAGAGCGCGAGCTTGCGGTCGCCGCGTGGCTCGGCGAAAGCGGTGCCGCCGACGGCTGCGGCGAGGACCGCGCCTGCCGCAGCGCCGAGCAGCGCCCGCCGCGCCACCCGATGGGCGACTCCGGCTTCTCCCTCCCACATCCCCTCCGCCGCCAGCCTGGCTACGGCATTTTTTGACATGCGTGGTCTCCGTTGCTCACGCGAGCCAGTTGCCGCGTAAAACCAAACCGGAGCGCGACTTGTTCCCTTATTCGCGCATCCGCCATGTAGCTGGGCGGAATTTCGCGCAATGCGTGAGACGCGCGAGCCGGGACGGCGCCAAGGAATGGCTCGTTTCCGACAATCGCGGTGGGCTGATGACGATCGCGGCGGCTGATTCTACCGATGCGATAGCAGAGCCCGATAGAACACTAGTCCTTCTGCGGTTAGCATCGCGCCGCGGCGTCTGGGGGCGTCGGCCGAGGGGGGAGCGATGCCCGGCATTTTGCAAGGCGAGCCTCTGCTCAGTGCCGTTTACGATTTCTGTGCTGAGCGCCGCGGCGCTCGGGCGATGCCGTCGCGCGCCGATATCGACCCGGTCGACCTGCCGCGTTTCGTCCTGCCCCATCTGGCGCTGCTCGAGGTGTTCGATGCCGGCGCGCGCTATCGCTGGCGGCTCACCGGCACGGAGGTGGTCAACCGCTTCGGCCGCGATACCACCGGCCGCTTCGGCGAAGACGTGTTGAGCGGCGATTATCTTGCATTTTTCACATCGCTCATCCGCCAAGTCTGCGGTCGACAGGTGCCGGTCTACTCGCGGACCCGGTTCGGCTGGGAGGATGGGCGCACGATGACGGTCAGCCGGCTCTATGTTCCGCTCGGCGATGCGGATGCCGGCGTCACGCAGGTGCTGGGCGTGCACGATTTCCGCGCCAAGGCGAGCCCGCGCCATCCCGAGACCCGGCTGTGCGACGTGCAGCAGATCGAGGAGCTGGTGCGCCAGGAGCTGCCTTTCGAAGCGCCCTGATGAAGCGGTTCTTCCGCCTTGGCGGCAATGCCGCTTGTCTTTATCGTAGCGGTTGGCCAGAGGCTACCAAGCAGTGAGGTCCGCTATGTCGGTCAGCGTCAAATCCGCCCCTTCCGGGCTCGGCGTCACTCCCACCGGCGGCGGCGTCGGCGCAGAAATCACCGGGGTCGATCTCCGCCGTCTCGACAACGACACGTTCGCTGCAATTCGTCGCGCCTTTGTCGAAAATTCCGTGCTTCTGTTCCGCGGCCAGAAGCTCAGCGATGACGACCTCATCGCTTTCTCGCGCCGCTTCGGCGCGCTCGACTGGGCGCCGGTCCAGGAGAACGGGCGGCGCTTCGTCGAGGGCAAGCCCGAAATCTACGTCGTCTCCAATGTCGTCGAGAAGGGCGTCGCGATCGGCAGCCTCGGCGCCGGCGAGGCGGTGTGGCACACCGACATGTCCTATCTCGACGACCCGCCGATGGCGAGCATGCTCTATGCCATCGAAATTCCCCCCAAGGGCGGCAATACCGGCTTCTGCAACATGTACAGCGCTTACGAGGCGCTGCCCGATGCGCTGAAGCGCCGCGCCGACGGGCTTCGCATCAAGCATGACGGCACCTACAACAGCGGCGGCTATCTGCGCGAAGGCGTCAGCGCCACCGACGATCCGCGCAGCTCTCCCGGCGCCGTCCATCCGCTGATCTGCACGCATCCCGACTCCGGCCGCCGCTGTCTCTATCTCGGGCGCCGCCGCAACGCCTATCTCCTCGGCCTCGACCTCGCGGAATCGGAAGCGCTGCTCGACCAGCTCTGGTCTTACGCCACGCGCGACGAGTTCACCTGGTACAACAACTGGCGTCCGGGCGACCTCGTGCTCTGGGACAATCGCTGCACCATGCATCGGCGCGATCCCTTCGATCCCGCGGCGCGCCGCATCATGCATCGCACGCAGATCAAAGGCACGGCGCGGCCGGCCGCGTAAATCAAGGCGAACGCGCGACGCGCGTTCGTCCGCGGCGGCGGCAGCGATTGCGCAGCAATCGCGGGAGCCGCACCGTTCGGGCTAGCCTTGGCGGGAGGGGTGGGGGGTAGCCGCGCGAAAACGCGCTCATTCACCGCCGGGTAAAGGTTTGCCGCTAGGCTCCCTCGAGCCGGTTCGTCAGGGCCGGCCGTGGAGGAGCGGCGGGTGCGGCGCATTCTGACCATCGATGGCGGCGGGATTAAGGGGGTATTCCCGGC
>DATIYL010000273.1:0-6820 GCA_035517635.1 Allostellaceae bacterium
GCGCACGCGCTTCAGCGCCGCGCATTCCAGCGCAAAGCCGGCGGCGTAGGCGGGATGCGCGTAGCGCGCCGCACCGCGGAAGCCGAGCATCGGATTGTCCTCTTTCGGCTCAAAGCCGGCACCGCCGATCAGGCTGGCATACTCATTCGTCTTGAAGTCCGAGAGGCGCACGATGACGGGCTTGGGGTAGAAGGCGGCAGCGATCGTTCCGACCCCTTCCGACAGCTTCTCGATGAAAAAATCGGCGGGCCGCGCGTAGTTGTGTACGCGCCTGGCGATTTCGTCCCGCGCCTTCTTGGACGAAACCTTGTCCGGCGCGACCAGCGCCATCGGGTGAACGCCGATATGCTCGCTGATGATGAATTCCATGCGCGCGAGACCGACGCCGTCGTTCGGCAACATCGCCGTGTGATAGGCGAGCTCCGGGTTGCCGAGATTGACCATGATCTCGGTCTTCGGCCGCGGCAGCGTGCCCACCGGCACCTCGATCACCTCGAACGGCAGTGCGCCTTGATACACCTTGCCGGTCTCGCCCTCGGCGCAGCTCACCGTGACGACGGTTCCGCTGCGCAGGGCATCGAGCGCGCTTTCCGCGCCGACGACCGCCGGCACGCCCAGCTCGCGCGCGACGATCGCCGCGTGGCAGGTGCGGCCGCCCCGGCGCGTGACGATCGCCTTTGCGGTCTTCATGACCGGCTCCCAATCGGGCGTGGTCGTATCGGCGACCAGCACCTCGCCCGGCCGGAACGCCGACAGCTCGCGCGCGTCGGCGATCAGCCGCACGGCGCCCGCGGCGATCTTCTCGCCGACCGCCCGCCCGGACGTCAGCACGGGGCCCCCACCCTTCAGCGCATAGGTCTCGAACGCTTTCGCCCGGCGCTGCGATGCGACGGTCTCGGGACGAGCCTGGAGGATGTAGAGCTTGCCATCCGCGCCATCCTTGGCCCATTCGATGTCCATCGGCGTCGGCTGTCCGGCGAGCTGCGAATAGTGGTCCTCGATGCGGATCGCGCAGTCGGCGAGCTCGAGGACCTCCGGATCCGCGAGGCAGAAGCGCTCGCGCTCGAGCCTCGGTGTCTTCAGGTTGCGGGTGCTGGCCGCGCCGCGCCCGCGCCCATAGACGAGCGTCATCTCCTTGCTGCCGAGCGAGCGGCTCAAGACCGCGCGGTAGCCTGATTTGAAGGTCGGCTTGTGGACATAGAACTCGTCGGGATCGACCTTGCCTTGCACGATATTCTCGCCGAGGCCCCAAGCGCCGGTCAGGAAAACCACGTCGCGGAAGCCGGACTCGGTATCCAGCGTGAAGATGACGCCACTGGCCGCGGCTCGGACCATCTTCATCACCGCGACCGACAATGCCACCTTGAAATGATCGAAGCCATTGTCGATGCGGTAGACGATCGCGCGGTCGGTGAAGATCGAGGCGAAGCACCGCCGGCACGCCTCGACAACCTCACTCTCGCCGCGCACATGAAGGAAGCTCTCATGCTGCCCCGCGAAGCTGGCCGTCGGCAGATCCTCGGCGGTCGCCGAGCTGCGCACGGCCACCGCGACGCCCTTGCCGCAGCGCTCCTCGAGCGCGCGATAGGCGGCGGCGATGTCTCGGCGCAAATCGGCGTTGCCGGTCGCTTGGTAGACGAGTTGGCGCGCCTTGGCGGCGCGGTCGGCGAGTTGCGCCACATCACGATGGTCGAAATCGGCGAGCAGCCGGCGCAGTTCGGGGACGGCGCCGCTCCCGGCGAGCGCGCCGCGATAGGCTTCTGCGGTCAGGGCGAAACCGTCCGGGACGCGGCCGCCGAGCAGCGCGTGCAGTTCCCCAAGGGAAGCGGTCTTGCCGCCCACCTCAGGGACGTCCTTGAGCCGGATGCCGTCGAACCAGCGGATGAGGGATGATGCGCTCATCGGGCTTACTCCTATGACTGTGCTGAGGCTAATCACGCCTGGGAGCAAGCGCCTTGACCTGGATCAGTAGGTACTAATCCTAATTTCGCGCTGGCCTCTAACCCGCAATCATCGCCCCACGCCTCATCGATCGCCGGAGGCGCAACGCCGCGCTTATGACCCAGGATAACACTCTCAAACCCGGTCAAACCGAGACCGAGCCGCCCAGCGAGATCATTGCCCCGCCGCCTCCCACGGCGCGGCTGCCGGCGGTGCAACCTTCGCCGCCGACAGGCCCCGGCCCGCGGCGCTGGCCGAAGCGCGCCTTGATGGTCGCCGTGTTGCTCGCTGCGGGTTTGGGCGCCGGCTATTGGTGGTTCCATCGAGCGCCTGCGCTGCCGCCGGGGTTTGCTTCGGGAAACGGGCGTCTTGAAGCCGACGAGATCGACATCGACACCAAGTTCGCGGGGCGCATCGCCAAGCTGTTTGTCGACGAAGGCGACCTGGTGAAGGCGGGACAGGTCGTCGCCGAGATGGACACGCAAGACCTCCGCGCTCAGTTGAACAAATCCGAAGCGGTGGTAAGCCAGTCGCAGCGGGCGCTGGAGGAGGCCCAGAAGAACCTCGCGCAGCAGCAGAGTCAGGTGTTGAGCAGCCAGGCGGCGGCGCTGCAGGCGGAACGGGCGCTGGAAGAAGCAAACGCCGCGCTCCGGCAGCAGCAGACGCAGGTGACGTTGGCCAAGCAGCAGCTCGACCGCGCCAGGTACCTGGTGCAGCGGAGCGATGTTTCGAAGGAAGTGCTCGATCAGCGCCAGCAGGCGTTTGACGGGGCCGTGGCCGGTCAGAATGCGGCGAGCGCAAAGGTCGGCGAGGCCGAGCAGGGCCTGGCCCAAGCCAAATATGCCGTGGCCGCAACGCTTTCCGCGCGGGATGCGGCGACCGCTCGGGTCGGCGAGGCCGAACATGCCGTCGATGCCGCCACACACGACGTCGAATACTACAAGGTCGACATTGCCGACAATTCGCTCGTGGCGCCGCGCGAGGGGCCGATCGAATACCGCGTCGCGAATGTTGGCGAGGTCCTGCCGGCAGGCGGGAAGGTCTTCACCATGCTCGACGCCTCCTATGTCTACATGGACATCTACCTGCCGACGGCGGCGGCCGGCCGTCTCAGGATCGGGACCGAGGCGCGCATCATGCTCGACGCCTATCCCGATCACGTCATCCCCGCCAAGGTCGTCTTCGTCGCCAAGCAGGCTCAGTTCACTCCGAAAACCGTCGAAACCAAGGACGAGCGCGACAAGTTGATGTTCCGGATCCGGGTCCGGATCGACCCGGAACGGCTCAAAGGCCGTGAAGCGATCGTCCGCAGCGGCCTGCCGGGGCAGGCCTATGTCCGCACGGATCCCGCCGCCGCCTGGCCGCCGCGCCTGCAGCCGAGCGCGCCTCCGAGCATCGCGATCGCCGTTCCGCCATGAGCGGGGAAGAAGGCGCGATTGCGCTGATCCGGGATGTCCGCCAGCGCTATGGCAGAAACATCGCTCTCGATGGCGTGACGCTCGCCATTCCCGGCGGGCATGTGGTCGGGTTGATCGGGCCCGACGGCGTCGGCAAATCCTCGCTTCTGGCCATGATCGCCGGCGCCCGGCAGATCCAGTCCGGAAGCGTTCACGTGCTTGGCGCAGACATCTCGGACCAGGCGCACCGCACCGCGGTCTGCCCGCGCATCGCCTACATGCCGCAGGGATTGGGCCGGAACCTCTATCCCGATCTCAGCATCCGCGAGAACATCGAATTCTTCGCGCGCCTCTTTGGACAGTCGCGTTCCGAACGTCTGGGTCGGATCGCCGAGCTGCTTGCCGGCACCGGGCTCGCGCCCTTCGCCGACCGTCCGGCGAAGAAACTGTCGGGCGGCATGAAGCAGAAGCTCGGCCTCTGCTGCTCGCTGATCCATGATCCCGACTTGCTGATTCTCGATGAGCCGACCACCGGCGTGGACCCGCTGTCCCGCCGGCAGTTCTGGCAGCTGATCGAGCGGATCCGCGCCCGTCGGCCGCAGCTCAGCGTGCTCGTGGCGACCGCCTATATGGAGGAGGCCGAGCGGTTCGACTGGCTCATCGCGATGAATGCCGGCAGGGTCGTGGCGACCGGATCGCCGGCCGCGCTCAAACACGCGGCCGGCGCGAGCACTCTTGAAGAAGCGTTCATTGCCATGCTGCCGGAAAGCGAACGCGCCGGTCACCGGGCGCTGTCCGTGCCGGCGCGCCGGCCTGCCGATTCCCCGCCCGTGATCATCGCCGAAGGCCTCACCCGCCGGTTCGGCGATTTCACCGCCGTCGACGGGGTCAGCTTCACGATCGAGCGCGGCGAGATCTTCGGGTTCGTCGGGTCGAACGGCTGCGGCAAGACGACGACGATGAAAATGCTGACGGGGTTGCTGCCGCCCACCGCGGGCCAAGCGCTGTTGTTCGGCGAGCCGCTCGATGCGGGCGATCTCAGTGCGCGCCGGCGCGTTGGCTACATGTCGCAAGCGTTCTCGCTCTATACGGAGCTCACCGTCCGTCAGAACCTGGAGCTGCACGCGCGGCTCTTCCATCTGCCTCAACCGCGTGCCAGAGCGCGCATTGCCGAGCTCGTCGAGCGCTTCGGTCTCGCGGGCCACCTGGATCAGCGTGCCGAAGATTTGCCGCTCGGCATCCGCCAGCGCCTGTCGCTCGCCGTCGCGATCGTGCACGAACCCGATCTCCTGATCCTCGACGAACCGACTTCCGGCGTCGACCCTCTGGCGCGCGATCGCTTTTGGGAGCTGCTGATCGACCTCGCGCGCAACCGCGACGTCACGATCTTCGTCTCCACCCATTTCATGAACGAAGCCGAGCGGTGCGACCGGATCTCGCTGATGGATTCGGGCCGCGTGCTCGCGACCGGCGCCCCGGCGGGACTCGTGAAGGCCCGCGGCGCGGCGACGCTGGAGGAAGCCTTCATCGGCTACCTCGAAGAGGCGGCGGCGCGCCAGGGCGCACCGGTCCAAGCGGAGCCTGTCATCGCGCAACCGCTGCGACGCGCCGGCGCGGTGCAACAGCCGAGCGGTTCGTCCTTCAGCCTGCGCCGCCTCGCCGCCTGTTCGATCCGCGAGACGCTGGAGCTTCTACGCGACCCGATCCGGCTCGGATTCGCCGTGCTCGGCACCGCCTTCCTGATGCTCGTCTTCGGCTTCGGCGTCTCGACCGACGTCAATTCCTTGACGTTCGCGGTCTTGGATCGCGACCAGACCCATGAAAGCCGCGCCTATCTGGAGGAGCTCCGCGGCTCCTCCTACTTTGTCGAGAAGCTGCCCCTTGCCGATTATGCCGATCTCGTGCAGCGGCTCGCCAACGGCGGCATCGACGCCGGCATCGAAATCCCGCCGGGCTTCGGGCGAGACATCGCGCGGGGACGGCCGGCCTGGGTCTCCGCCTGGATCGACGGCGCAAGGCCTTTCATTGCGCAGACCGTCCGCGGCTACCTGCAGGACATGCATCAGCTTTATCTATCCGACCCGATCGTGAAGACGACCCAGGCGGCAGCGCCGCCGCCCGCCGATATCGAGGTCCGCTTCATGTACAATCAGGATTTCGACAGCATCTATGCGATGGTGCCGGCGCAACTGGCGCTGCAGCTCGCGCTTTTCCCGGCCATCCTGATGGCGCTCGCCGTGGTCCGCGAGAAGGAGCTCGGGTCGATCACCAATCTCTACGTGACGCCGCTCACGCGGATCGAGTTCCTGCTCGGCAAGCAAGCGCCCTATGTGGGGCTCGCGATGGTCAATTTCGCACTGATGTTCACCATGGCGCAGCTCGTCTTCCACGTACCGCTCAAGGGCAGCTTTTTGGCGCTGCTGCTCGGGACTCTCGTCTACGTCACCGCAACGACCGCTTACGGCATGCTGATCTCGGCCTTCGCCCGCACCCAGATCGCAGCGCTGTTCGGCACCGCGATCCTGACGGTCCTGCCCGCGACCATGTTTGCCGGCATGCTGGTTCCCGTGTCCTCGCTCGCCGGCATGGCGCGACTCATGGGCCGGCTGTTTCCCATGAGCTATTTCCTCCCGATCAGCGTCGGCACCTTCACCAAGGGGCTGGGATTTCCCGACCTCGCCGCCAACCTCGTCGGCTTGGCCGCGTTCGTCCCGGCGCTGACGATGCTCAGCATGCTGCTGCTGCGCAAGCAGGAACGCTGACCCTCCGATGCAAAGCCTCGCCAACATCTTCTGGCTCGGCACCAAGGAATTGCGCAGCTTCCTGCGCGATTTCGTTCTGCTCGGGCTGGTGATCTACAGCTTCTCGCTCGCCATCATGGCGCAAGCCCAAAGCAGCTCGCAGGAGGTGCACAACGCCTCGATCGGCGTCGTTGACGAAGACCATTCGGAGCTGTCGCGCCGCATCGCGCACGCGTTCCTGCCGCCCTATTTTCAGCGGCCGCAGCCGCTCACGGCACAACAGATCGTGCCGGCGATGAACGCCGGGAAATACACCTTCGTCGTTTATATCCCGCCCAAGTTTGAAAGCGATCTCCTCGGCAAACGGCGGCCGCAGATCCAACTCGATGTCGACGCGACGGCGATGGTCCAGGCGGGGCTCGGGGCGGGCTACGCGCAGCAGATCATCACCACGGAGATCGATGATTTTCTGTCGCGGGCGGAAGGCGGCCCGTTATCGCCGGTCAATCTGGTGGTGCGCATCGCGTTCAACCCGAACGTCGAGACGTCGTGGTTCACGAGCGTGATGGGCATCATCAACAGCATCACCATGCTGGCCATCGTGCTCGCCGGCGCCGCGATCATCCGCGAGCGCGAACATGGCACGATGGACCATTTGCTGGTCATGCCGGTCACCCCTTTTGAGATCGCGATGTCGAAAATCTGGGCGAACGGCCTGATCATCCTCATCGCAGCCGGCGC
>DATIYL010000274.1:0-3870 GCA_035517635.1 Allostellaceae bacterium
CGGACTCGAGCGGCCGAGCCGCGGCCGCGTCGTCGTCGCCGGCACCGATCTCGCCGCGCTCGACGAAGACGCGCTGGCGCGCTTTCGCCGCGCCACCATCGGCATCGTCTTCCAATCTTTCCACCTCATCCCGGCGATGACGGCGCTCGAGAATGTCGCCATTCCGCTCGAGCTCGCCAGCCGCGCCGATGCGTTCGCCGCGGCGCGCGACGGGCTCGCAGCGGTCGGCCTCGAGCACCGCGTGCTGCGTTATCCCGGCCAGCTCTCGGGCGGCGAGCAGCAGCGCGTGGCGCTGGCGCGCGCCTTCGCCGCCGGGCCCAAGCTGCTGCTCGCCGACGAGCCGACCGGCAATCTCGACACCGCGACGGGCCGGCACGTCATCGATCTCTTGTTCGCCCTTTCCGCCGAGCGCGGCACGACCTTGCTGCTGATCACGCATGACCGCGACCTGGCGCGGCGCTGCGACCGCGTCGTGCACATGGCCGATGGCCGCATCGTCGAGAGCGACGAGGCGGGCGGCGTTACCTTTCTCGGCACGCGGTGATCATGGCCGGGAGCGACGACCCTCACCCCTCACCCTCCCATAGCTCCGCTATGGGCCCCTCCCTCTCCCGCTCTCCCCTGCGGGGAGAGGGGCGAGGGGTGTTGCGCGAGCTGGGGCTGGCGCTGCGTTGGGCGCGGCGCGAGTTGCGCGGCGGGATTGCGGGGTTTCGCATCTTTCTGGCCTGCCTGGCGCTCGGCACCGCGGTCATTGCCGGCGTCGGCTCGCTCGGCGCGGCGATCAGCGCCGGGCTCAAGAGCGACGCGCACGCCATGCTCGGCGGCGATGTCGAGCTGCATCTCCTCTACCGCACCGCGACGCCGCAGGAGCTCGCTTATCTCCGCCAGAGCGGAACGCTCTCAGACGTTTCCGCGATGCGCGCCATGGCGAAGACCGAGGACGGCAATGAGCGCAGCCTGATCGAGCTCAAAGCGGTCGACAGCGCTTATCCTCTCTATGGCGCCGTCGGTCTCGATCCACCGCAGCCGCTCGCCGCGGCGCTGGCGTTCAGCGATGGGCACTGGGGCGCGGCGGTAGCGCCCGGCCTGCTCGATCGCTTGAAGCTGCATCTCGGCGACAGCATCCGCATCGGCGATGCGAGCTTCGTGCTGCGCGCCAGCTTGGCGCATGAGCCCGACGCCGCCACCGGCGGCTTCGAGCTCGGCCCGCGGGTGATGATCGCGGCGCCGGCGCTGCCGACCACCGGCCTGCTGCAGCCTGGCGCGCTCATCGGCTACAGCTATCGCCTGCGGCTGGCGCCGGGCAGCGACATCGCCGCCTGGGTTGCCGGCGTCAAGCAAGCCTTTCCCGATGCCGGCTGGCGCATCCGCGAATTCGGCAACGCCGCACCGATGCTGCAGCGGCTGCTCGAGCGCCTCACCATCTACATGACCTTGGTCGGGCTGACCGCGCTGCTCGTCGGCGGGGTCGGCGTCGGCAATGCGGTGCGTGGCTATCTCGCCGGCAAGACCGAGACGATCGCGACGCTGAAATGCCTCGGCGCGCCCGGGCGGCTGGTCTTCGCCACCTATTTTGCGCAGATCCTGGCGCTGGCGCTGCTCGGCATCGCGCTGGGCCTGGTGCTGGGCGCGCTGACGCCGCTCGCCGCAACACCGCTGCTTGCCGCTTTCCCGATCGCCGTGCGCAGCGGAATTTATCCGGCGCCGCTGGCGATCGCCGCCGCGTTCGGCGTGCTGACGACGCTCGCTTTCGCGCTCTGGCCGCTCGCGGTCGCGCGCGAAGTGCCGGCGGCCAGCCTCTTCCGCCAGCTCGTCGATCCGACGCCGCGCCGGCCGCGCGCCGCTTATCTCGCCGCGATCGGCGCCGCCGGATTGGCTTTGGCGGCGCTCGGCATCGTCACCGCCAGCGATCGGCCGACCGCCTTCTGGTTCATCCTCGGCGCCGCGGGCGCGCTTGCCGCGTTCCGGCTGCTCGCCCTGGCGCTGGTGCTCGGCGCGCGCCGCGCCGGCCGGCCGCGCCATCCCGGCTTGCGCCTCGCGCTCGCCAATCTCTATCGGCCCGGCGCGCCCACCGCCGGCGTGGTCGCCTCGCTCGGCCTCGGCCTCACCGTGCTGGTCGCGATCGCGCTGGTGCAAGGCAATCTCGCCGAGACGCTCGACGAGCGCCTGCCCGAGCATGCACCGTCCTTTTTCTTCATCGATATCGAGCCGAACCAGGTCGCCGCCTTCGACCAGCTCGTGCGCTCGACGCCCGGGGTCACGCAAGTGGCGCAAGTGCCGAGCCTGCGCGGCCGCATCACGCAATTGAACGGCGTCCCGGTCGAGCGCGCGAAGGTGAAGCCCGAGGCGCGCTGGGCGGTGACGAACGAGCGCGGCCTCACCTATGCGGCAACCCCGCCCAAGGGCTCGCGCATCGTCGCCGGGACATGGTGGCCGGCCAATTATCGCGGACCCAGCCTGGTGTCGATGGATGCCGAGATCGCGCGCGGTATGGGCCTCGGCATCGGCGACACCATCACCGTCGACGTGCTCGGCCGCGAGGTCACCGCCACCATCGCCAATCTGCGCGAGATCGACTGGACCTCGCTCGGCATCAATTTCGTCCTGGTGTTTTCGCCCGGCCTTCTCGACGGGGCGCCGCAAACGGAAATCGCCACCGCGCGCACGCCGCCCGGCGCCGAGGCCGCGCTGGAGCGTGCCGTCACCGACCGCTTCCCCAACGTTTCGGCGATCGCGGTGAAGGATGCGCTGCAGGCGGTGAGCGACATCATCGCCGCGATCGCCGTCGGCATGCGCGCGATTGCCGCCGTGACCCTCACCGCCGGCACGCTGGTCCTGGCCGGCGCGATGGCGGCCGGGCATCGCCGCCGCGTCTACGAGGCGGTGGTGCTGAAGGTGCTGGGCGCGACGCGGCGCGACGTGACCCGCGCTTTCCTGATCGAATATGGGCTCCTCGGCGGTGCGACGGCGGCAATCGCGGCCGGGCTCGGCACGCTCGCCGGCTGGCTCGTGCTGACCCGCGTCATGCATCAGGACTGGGACTTCCTGCCGGGGGCCGTCGCGGCAACGGCGCTGCTCGCGATGGTGGTAACGCTCGCCGCCGGGTATCTCGGCACCTGGCGCGCGCTCGGCGCCAAGCCGGCGCCCTATCTTCGCAACGAATAGCGGTTCGGGGCAGCCGCCCGGCCCTCATTGAATTAACCACCGGGTGTGCCAATATGCCCTGGCAAAGTCTACCAACCCTCTCGGGGTACTCCTATGGCCTATGAACCCGGTAATCGCTGGACTACGCGCGGCGCCTCGTTCGCGCCGGCCGAGATCGATGTCGGCCTGCGCCAGTTCATGCTGCGCGTCTACAACTACATGGCGGGCGGCCTGGCGCTCACCGGCGTCGTGGCCTATGGCGCCGTCGCCACCGGCTTCTACCAGGCGATCTACGGCAGCATCCTGTTCTGGATCGTGCTGCTGGCGCCGCTCGGCCTCGTCATGCTGCTCGGATTCCGCATCCAGAGCATGAGCCTCGGCGCGGCGCAGATGACCTTCTGGGGCTATGCGGCGCTGATGGGCCTGTCGCTCGCCGGCATCTTCCTCGTCTATACCGGTGCCAGCATCGCCCGCGTGTTCTTCATCACCGCCGCCACCTTCGCGGCGATGAGCCTCTATGGCTACACCACGCGCACCGACCTCAGCCGCTTCGGCTCCTTCCTGTTCATGGGGCTGATCGGTGTTATCATCGCCAGCCTCGTCAACATGTTCGTTCAGTCCTCGGCGCTGCAATTCGCGCTGTCGATCGCCGGCGTCATCGTCTTCGTCGGGCTGACCGCCTGGGACACGCAGATGATCAAGGGAATGTATGTCGAAGGCGACGCC
>DATIYL010000275.1:0-12011 GCA_035517635.1 Allostellaceae bacterium
CATCGGCAAGAATGCCTGCGGCTCCGGCTATGATTTCGAGCTCTATCTCCATCGCGGCGCCGGCGCCTATATCTGCGGCGAAGAGACGGCGCTGCTCGAAAGCCTCGAGGGCAAGAAGGGCCAGCCGCGGCTGAAGCCGCCCTTTCCGGCGGCGGTCGGGCTCTATGGCTGCCCGACCACGGTCAACAATGTCGAGACCATCGCCGTGGCGCCGACGATCCTGCGCCGCGGCGCCTCGTGGTTCGCCGGCTTCGGCCGGCCGAAGAACGAGGGCACCAAGGTCTATTGCATCTCGGGCCATGTCGAGAAGCCCTGCAATGTCGAAGAGGCGATGAGCATTCCGCTGCGCGAGCTCATCGACACCTATGCCGGCGGCGTGCGCGGCGGCTGGGACAATCTCCTCGGCATCATCCCGGGCGGTTCCTCGGTGCCGGTGATCCCGAGATCGATCTGCGACACCGTGCTGATGGATTTCGACGCGCTGCGCGATGTCAAAAGCGGGCTCGGCACCGCCGCGGTCATCGTCATGGACAAGTCGACCGACATCGTCAAAGCGATCGCGCGGCTGTCGAAATTCTACAAGCATGAGAGCTGCGGCCAATGCACGCCGTGCCGCGAGGGCACCGGCTGGATGTGGCGCGTCATGGAGCGGATGGTGAAGGGCAATGCCTCGGTCGAGGAGATCGACGCGCTGCTCGACGTCTCTTACCAGATCGAGGGTCACACCATCTGCGCACTCGGCGATGCCGCGGCCTGGCCGGTCCAAGGCCTCATCCGCCATTTCCGCCCGGAGATGGAGCGGCGCATCAAGGAATACCGCGAAGCCGCGGCGCGGCGCGCGGCGTAAGGAAACAGCGATGCCGAAGCTCACCATCAACGGAATCGCGGTCGAGGTGCCGCCGGGCACGACGGTGCTGCAGGCCTGCCAGCAGGCCGGCGTCGAGGTGGCGCATTTCTGCTACCACGAGCGCCTGGCGATCGCCGGCAATTGCCGCATGTGCCTCGTCGAGCAGGAGAAGGCGCCGAAGCCGATCGCGTCCTGCGCCATGCCTGCCGCCGAAGGCATGGTCATCCATACCGAGAGCGAGAAGGCGAAAAAGGCGCGGCACGGCGTCATGGAGTTCCTGCTCATCAATCATCCGCTCGATTGCCCGATCTGCGATCAGGGCGGCGAATGCGATCTGCAGGACCAGGCCATGGCCTATGGCTTCGACCGCGGCCGCTTCCTCGAGAACAAGCGCGCGGTCAAGGACAAGGATTTCGGGCCGCTCGTCGCCACCAGCATGACGCGCTGCATCCATTGCACCCGCTGCGTCCGCTTCCTCACCGATGTCGCCGGCGTCGAGGAGCTCGGCGCGACGGGCCGCGGCGAGAATATGGAGATCTCGACCTATATCGAGCGCGCGCTCGGCTCCGAGCTCTCGGCCAACATCATCGATCTCTGCCCGGTCGGCGCGCTGACCTCGAAGCCTTACGCCTTCGTCGCCCGGCCCTGGGAGCTGCGCAAGACCGAATCCGTCGATGTGCTCGATGCCGTCGGCAGCAATATCCGCGTCGACAGCCGCGGCCCGGCGGTGCTGCGCGTGCTGCCGCGGCTCAACGAGGACGTGAACGAGGAGTGGATCTCCGACAAGACGCGCTTTGCCGTCGACGGGCTCGGCCGCCGGCGTCTTGACCGGCCCTATCTCCGCCGCGACGGCAAGCTCGTCGAGGTCGAATGGGCCGACGCCTTTGCCGCTATCGCCGACCGGCTCTCCGGCATTCCTGGCACCCGCATCGCCGCGCTCGCCGGCGATCTCGTCGATTGCGAAGCGATGCTCGCCCTCAAAGAGCTGATGGCGGCGCTCGGCTCGCCCCATCTCGATTGCCGGCAGGACGGTGCGGCGCTCGATCCCGCCTGCCGCGCCGGCTATCTCTTCAACACCACCATCGCCGGCATCGAGAAGGCCGATCTGTGCCTGCTCATCGGCAGCGATCCCCGGCGCGAAGCGCCGATCATCAATGCCCGGCTGCGCAAGCGCTGGCTGCATGGCGGCTTCCAGGCGGCCGCGATCGGGCCGGCGCTCGATCCGACCTTCCCCATCACCATGCTGGGCGCGGGCCCCGAGACCCTGGCGGCGCTGGCCGAGGGCAAGCATCCCTGGGCGGAGACGCTCGGCGCGGCCAAGAGCCCGATGCTCATCCTGGGGCAGGGGGCGCTGGCGCGGCCCGACGGCGCCGCCATTCTGGCGCTGGCGCGGCAGCTGGCCGAGCGCGCCAAGCTGGTGCGCGAGGGCTGGAACGGCTTCAACGTCCTGCACACGGCGGCGGCGCGCGTCGGCGGGCTCGGTCTCGGCTTCGTGCCGGGCCCGGGCGGGCGCGATACCGCCGGCATCCTCAAGGGCTGCGAGACCGGCGAGATCGAGATCCTCTATCTCCTCGGCGTCGACGAGATCGATGCGAGCTGGTTCGGCAAGGCTTTCGTCATCTATCAGGGCCATCACGGCGATGCCGGCGCGCGCCGCGCCGATATCGTGCTGCCGGGCGCCGCCTATACCGAGAAGGATGCGAGCTACATCAACACCGAAGGCCGCGTTCAGCTCGCCCGCCGCGCCGTGTTCCCGCCGGGCGATGCGCGCGAGGATTGGAAGATCCTGCGCGCGCTCTCCGAGGTGCTGGGCCGGAAGCTGCCTTACGATTCGCTGGGGCAGCTCAGAAAGCGCATGATCGCGGTCAATCCGGTCTTCGCCGCGATCGACGAGGTGACGCCGGCCGCGTGGGGGAGCTTCGGCAAGCCCGGCGCGCTGCAGGCTGCGCCTTTCGCCTATCCCATCGCCGATTTCTACCGCACCGATCCGATCAGCCGCGCCTCGCCGACCATGGCCAAGTGCGCCGCCATCTTCGGCGCTGAAGCCGCCGGGAAGACAGGCACTCATGGATAGTTTTCTGCACGGATATGTCGTGCCGGGCGCGGTGATGATCGGCGAGATCCTGGTGATTGTCGTGCCGGTGCTGCTGGCGATCGCCTATCTCACCTATGCCGAGCGCAAGGTGCTGGCCTGGGCGCAGATCCGCAAAGGCCCCAACGTCGTCGGCCCTTTCGGTCTGTGGCAGCCTTTTGCCGACGGGCTGAAGCTGCTGCTGAAGGAGACGGTGATCCCGAGCGGCGCCAACCGCGTCGTGTTCATCGCCGCGCCCATCCTCACCTTCGGCCTCAGCCTCCTCGCCTGGGCGGTCATCCCCTTCGGGAACGGCGTGGTGCTCGCCGACATCAATGTCGGCATCCTCTATCTCTTCGCCATCAGCTCGCTCGGCGTCTACGGCATCGTCATGGCGGGCTGGTCGTCGAACTCGAAATACGCCTTCCTGGGCGCGCTGCGCTCGGCGGCGCAGATGGTCTCCTACGAAGTGTCGATGGGCTTCGTCATCGTCAGCGTGCTGCTCTGCGCCGGCTCGCTCAACCTGACCGACATCGTCTTGGCGCAGCGCAAGATCTGGTACTGCATTCCGCTGCTGCCGATGTTCATCGTCTTCTTCGTCTCGGTGCTCGCCGAAACGAACCGCTCGCCTTTCGATCTGCCGGAGGGCGAGAGCGAGCTGGTGGCCGGCTTCTTCGTCGAGTATTCGGCGATGGCCTTCGCGCTCTTCTATCTCGGCGAGTATGGCAGCATGATCCTGATGAGCGCGATGACCGCCATCCTGTTCCTCGGCGGCTGGCTCGCGCCCTTCAATATCGAGCCCTTCACCGGGCTGGGCGCGCATCTCTGGGGCGGCTTCTGGTTCGCCCTCAAAATCGCCTTCGTGCTCTTCTGCTTCCTCTGGGTGCGCGCCACCATGCCGCGGTTTCGCTATGATCAGCTCATGCGCCTCGGCTGGAAGGTCTTCCTGCCGCTATCGCTGTTCTGGCTCGTGCTGACCGCCGGCGTCCTGGTGGGAATGGGCTGGCTGCCGACATAAGGATCGACCATGGCACTCCTCGATCGCGGCGCGCGCGCCGTCCTCCTCTCCGAGCTGGCCTCGGGCCTCATGATGACCTTCCGCTACATGTGGAAGCGGCCGGTCACCTTGAACTACCCTTACGAGAAGGGACCGCTGTCGCCGCGCTTTCGCGGCGAGCATGCGCTCCGCCGCTATCCCAACGGCGAAGAGCGCTGCATCGCCTGCAAGCTGTGCGAGGCGGTCTGCCCGGCGCTCGCCATCACCATCGAGGCCGAGCCGCGCGAGGATGGCAGCCGCCGCACCACGCGCTACGACATCGACATGACGAAATGCATCTATTGCGGCTTCTGCCAGGAAGCCTGCCCGGTCGATGCCATCGTCGAGGGTCCGAATTTCGAGTTCGCCACCGAGACGCGCGAGGAGCTCTTCTACGACAAGGACAAGCTGATGGCGAATGGCGATCGCTGGGAGGCGGAGATCGCGCATAACATCGCGCTCGACGCGCCCTATCGCTGAGCCGCGCCGATGATCGTCCAGGCCATCTGCTTCTACATCTTCGCCGCGATCACGGTGGCGTCCGGCGTGATGGTGATCGCGTCCCGCAATCCCGTCCATTCCGTGCTCTTCCTCATCCTCGCCTTCTTCAACGCCGCCGGGCTCTTCGTGCTGATGGGCGCCGAGTTCCTCGCGCTCATCCTGGTCATCGTCTATGTCGGCGCGGTGGCGGTGCTGTTCCTGTTCGTCGTCATGATGCTCGACATCAACTTCGTCGAACTGCGCCAGGGCTTCCTGCAATACCTGCCGGTCGGCGTGGTGATCGGCGTGGTGCTGTTCGTCGAGCTGCTGCTGGTGTTCGGCGCCTGGGTGGTGGCGCCCGACGTGGCCAAGGCGATCGCCGCGCCAACGCCGGCGCCGGCTTCGGTCACGAACACCGTGGCGCTGGGGCAGCTCCTCTACACCCGCTACGTCTATGTCTTCCAGGCGGCGGGGATGATCCTGCTCGTCGCCATGGTCGGCGCCATCGTGCTGACGCTCCGGGCGCGCGAGGGGGTGCGCAAGCAGGATATCGCCCGGCAGGTCGGACGCCGGCGCGCCGAGACGCTCGAGGTCGTCAAGGTCCGGCCGCGGCAGGGAGTGTGATGTCGATGCTGGAGATCGGTCTCGCCCATTACCTTACCGTCGCCGCGATCCTGTTCACGCTCGGCATCTTCGGCATCTTCCTCAACCGCAAGAACGTCATCATCATTTTGATGTCGATCGAGCTCATGCTGCTCGCGGTCAACATCAATTTCGTCGCCTTCTCCGCCTTTCTGCACGATCTCGTCGGCCAGGTCTTCGCCATGTTCGTGCTCACCGTGGCGGCGGCCGAGGCGGCGATCGGGCTTGCCATCCTCGTCGTCTATTTCCGCAACCGCGGCAGCATCGCCGTCGAAGACATCAACCTGATGAAGGGCTAATCCGGTGACGGTCGCAGCCATCTTCCTGCCGCTCCTGGGCGCGGTCATCGCCGGCTTCTTCGGCCGCTGGATCAGCGACCGCGGCGCACAGCTCGTCGCTTGCGCGGGCCTTATCCTGTCCGCCGTGTTCGGCGTGCTGATCTTCGTCGACGTCGTGTTCCACGGCCACAGCACCACGACCGAGCTCTTTACCTGGATCGACACCGGCGAGCTGCAGGTCAACTGGGCGCTGCGCTTCGATCCCCTGAGCGCCGTGATGGTGGCCGTGGTGACCGTCGTCTCGTCGATGGTTCACATCTATTCCATCGGCTACATGGCGCACGACAAGGGCATCCCGCGCTTCATGTCCTATCTCAGCTTCTTCACCTTCTTCATGCTGATGCTGGTGACCGCCGACAATTTCGTGCAGCTGTTCTTCGGCTGGGAGGGTGTCGGCCTCTGCTCTTATCTGCTGGTCGGCTTCTGGTATGACCGGCCTTCGGCGAATGCCGCGGCGATCAAGGCCTTCGTCGTCAACCGCATCGGCGATTTCGGCTTCTTGCTCGGCATCTTTGCCGTCTACGCGCTCTTCGGCTCGCTGCATTTCGGCACCGTCTTCGACGCCGCCCCCAACTTCGCCCATACCAGCTTCACCTTCCTCGGCTGGCAGGTGGATGCGCTCACCGTCACCTGCATCCTGCTGTTCATCGGCGCCATGGGCAAATCGGCCCAGATCGGTCTCCATGTCTGGCTGCCCGACGCAATGGAGGGGCCGACGCCGGTCTCGGCCCTGATCCACGCCGCGACCATGGTGACCGCCGGCGTCTTCATGGTGGCGCGGCTCTCGCCGCTCTTCGAATACGCGCCGATCGCGCTCGCCGTGGTCTGCGTTGTCGGCGGCACCACCGCAATGTTCGCCGCCACCATCGGCATGGCGCAGAACGACATCAAGCGCGTCATCGCTTATTCCACCTGCAGCCAGCTCGGCTACATGTTCTTCGCCGCCGGCGTCTCGGCCTATTCGGCGGCGATCTTCCACCTTATGACCCATGCCTTCTTCAAGGCGCTGCTGTTCCTCGGCTCGGGCTCGGTGATCCACGCCATGTCGGGCGAGCAGGACATGCGCAAGATGGGCGGCCTCTGGCGGCTCATTCCGGTGACCTATGCGCTGATGTGGATCGGCAGCCTGGCGCTCGCGGGGATTCCGCCCTTTGCCGGCTACTTCTCCAAGGACGCGATCATCGAATCGGCCTGGGCTTCGGGCACCGGTTTCGGCCACTACGCCTTCTGGCTCGGCACCTTGGCCGCCTTTCTCACCGCCTTCTATTCCTGGCGCCTGATCTTTCTCACCTTCCACGGCAAGTCCCGGGCCGAGCCCGAGGTGCTGCACCACGTCCACGAATCGCCCAAGGTGATGATCCTGCCGCTCTTCGTGCTGGCGGCGGGTGCGATCTTCGCCGGCTGGCTCGGCTACAACGATTTCGTCGGCCAGGGCCGCGACAATTTCTGGCGCGATTCGATCCTGGTGCTGCCGCAGCATGCCAGCCTCGTGGCGGTGGCGGCCCATCAGCTCCCGGCCTGGGTCGAGACGTTGCCCTTGGTGATGGGCCTTAGCGGTATCGCCGTCGCCTGGCTCGCCTATATCTGGCAGCCCGGGATTCCGGCGATGGCGGCGCATCGCTTCCGCGCGGTCTATCGTTTCCTGCTGAACAAGTGGTACTTCGACGAGCTCTACGACGCCACGATCGTCCGGCCGGTGATGGCGCTGGGCGTCGAGTTCTGGAAGACCGGCGACGGCGCGGTCATCGACGGCCTCGGTCCCGACGGCGTCGCCGAGACGACCACGCGCCTTGCGGTGCGCGCGAGCCGGCTGCAGACGGGCTATCTCTATCACTACGCCTTCGTCATGCTCATCGGCGTGGTGCTGCTCGTCTCCTGGTATCTCCTGCGGCAGCTCGGGGGCTGAGCCACGCCATGCAGAACTGGCCGCTCCTGACGCTCACCATTTTCCTGCCGCTGGTCGGCGTTTTCTTCATCCTCGTGCTGCGCGGCGCCGAGGCGGATGTCGCGCGCAATGCGCGCTGGATCGCGCTCTGGACCTCGCTGATCGATCTCGCTCTGTCGCTGCTGATCTGGGCCTATTTCGACCCGAACCAGGCGGATTTCCAGTTCGTCGAGACGGCGCCCTGGCTGCCCGGCTTCCACATCGCCTATCACCTCGGCGTCGACGGCATCTCGCTTTTCTTCATCCTGCTGTCGACCTTCCTGATGCCGATCTGCATCGTGGCGAGCTGGGAGTCGATCAAGGTTCGCGTCAAGGAATACATGTGCGCGTTCCTGGTCATGGAAACGCTCTTGGTCGGCCTGTTCTGCGCGCTCGATTTCGTCGTCTTCTACATCTTCTTCGAGGGCGTGCTGATCCCGATGTTCCTCATCATCGGCATCTGGGGTGGCCCGCGGCGCGTCTATTCGGCATTCAAGTTCTTTCTCTATACCTTCCTCGGCTCCGTCCTGATGCTGCTCGGCATCCTGGCGATCTACTACCAGATCGGCTCGACCGACGTCGTCGAGGCGTTGAACCGCGGCCTGCCCGTATCGCTGCAGACCTGGCTCTTTCTCGCCTTCTTCGCCTCCTTTGCCGTCAAGGTGCCGATGTGGCCGGTCCATACCTGGCTGCCGGACGCGCATGTCGAGGCGCCGACCGCCGGCTCGGTCATTCTCGCCGGCGTCTTGCTGAAGATGGGCGGCTACGGCTTCATCCGCTTCTCGCTGCCGCTGTTCCCCGTCGCCGCGCATCAGCTCGCGCCCTTCATCTTCACCCTCAGCGTCGTTGCCATCATCTACACCTCGCTGGTGGCGCTCGCCCAGGACGACATGAAGAAGCTCATCGCCTATTCCTCGGTGGCGCATATGGGCATCGTCACCATGGGCACCTTCGCCATGACCTCGGAGGCGCTGCAGGGCGCGATGATACAGATGCTGAGCCACGGCATCGTCTCGGCCGCACTCTTCCTCTGCGTCGGCGTCGTCTATGACCGGCTGCACACGCGCGAGATCGCGCGCTATGGCGGGCTCGCCGACAACATGCCGAAATATGCCACTGTCTTCATGGTGTTCACGCTGGCGTCGATCGGCTTGCCCGGCACCAGCGGCTTCGTCGGCGAGTTTCTCTCGCTGCTCGGCACCTTCGAGATCAACACCTGGGTCGCGTTCTTCGCCACCATCGGCACGATCCTGAGCGCCTCCTATATGCTCTACCTTTACCGCCGGATCATCTTTGGCGTCATCACCCGTGCCGATGTGCGCGCCATGCTCGATCTCCATTGGCGCGAGGTCGCGATCTTCGCGCCGATGATCGCCATCGTCCTGTGGATGGGGATCTATCCCGATTCCTTCCTGAAGCCCATGCAACCGTCCCTCGCCAAGCTCGTCGAGCATATTCAGCTCTCGCTCCATGAGAACGCGGCGGCGAAGCTCGCGGAGCGCTAGGCGATGCAAACGCTGCCCAATTTCCTGCCGGCGCTGCCCCTGATGTTCCTCGCAGGCAGCGCGATGGCGCTGCTGATCCTCGGCGTGTTCCAGCACGGCCATTACGTCGCGCGCGAGATCGCCTGGCTCGCCGTCGTCGCGCTGATCGCCACCGTGGCGCTGATCACGGGCTTCGGCAGCGAGCGGCAGGTGAGCCTTTACGGCATGCTCGTCACCGACGGCTTCGGCGTGTTCATGAGCGTGCTGGTGCTGCTCGGCGCCGCCTTCTCCATCGTCATGGCGATACGCTTCAACGAGCGCGAAGGGGTGGCGCGGTTCGAATTCCCGGTGCTGGTGCTGCTCGCGACCACCGGCATGCTGATGATGATCACCGCCAACGATCTCATCTCGCTCTATATCGGTCTCGAGCTGCAGAACCTGCCGCTTTACGTCGTCGCCAGCTTCCAGCGCGATCAGACGCGGTCGAGCGAGGCGGGGCTTAAATATTTCGTCCTCGGCGCGCTTTCCTCCGGCATGCTGCTCTACGGCGCCTCGCTGGTCTACGGCTTCGCCGGCACCACCAATTTCGACACCTTGGCGCACAGCCTCGACGTCTCGACCATGTCGATCGGGCTCGTCGTCGGCATCGTCTTCGTCGCGGTCGGGCTCGCCTTCAAGGTCTCGGCCGTGCCCTTCCATATGTGGACGCCCGACGTCTACGAAGGCGCGCCGACACCAGTCACCGCCTTTTTCTCGACCGCCCCCAAGATCGCGGCGCTGGCCCTTTTCGTCCGCGTCATGGTCTATGCCTTCGGCTCGCTCATCGACCAATGGCAGCAGATCATCATGGCGATCTCCGTCGCCTCGATGCTTCTCGGCTCCTTCGCCGCCATCAACCAGCGCAACATCAAGCGCCTGATGGCCTACAGCTCGATCAGCCATGTCGGCTATTCCCTGATCGGGCTCGCGGCCGGCACCCCGGCCGGGGTGCGCGGCATTCTCGTCTACATGGCGATCTACCTCTTCATGAATATCGGCGCCTTCTCCGTCATCCTGTGCATGCGGCGCGACGGCAAAATGGTCGAGAACATTCAGGACCTCGCCGGTCTGGCGCGGACGCGGCCGATGCTGGCGGCGGCGCTCGGCGTGTTCATGTTCTCGCTCGCCGGGGTACCGCCGCTCGCCGGGTTCTTCTCCAAGTTCTATATCTTCATGGCGGCGATCGACGCCCGGCTGTTCTGGCTCGCCGTGCTTGGCGTCGTGACGAGCGTGGTCAGCTGCTACTACTATGTGCGCATCGTCAAGGTCATGTATTTCGACGAGCCGGCGCCGGCCTTCGACCTCGGCATCGGCCGCGAGATGCAAGCGGTGCTGCTCATCTCGACTGCGGTGATCCTCCTCTTCGTGATCTTTCCCGCGCCGCTCATCGGCACCGCCGAGATGGCCAGCGCCACGCTTTTTCCGGGATGAGCGACGGAAACCGTCTTCCCGCCTTCTTCCGCCTCGAACGCTTCGAGGAGATCGACAGCACCAACGAGGAACTGAAACGCCGCGCAGCCCGGGGGGCGGGCGAAGGCACGCTCATCTGGGCCGGGGCGCAGACGGGCGGGCGCGGTCGGCGCGGCCGAAGCTTCGTGTCGCCGCCGGGCAATCTCTATATGTCGATGCTGCTGCGTCCGGAGCGCGCGCCGGCCCGTGCGGCACAGCTCGGTTTTGCCGGGGCGCTCGCCGTCGGCGAGGCGGCGCTGCCGCTGCTGCCGCAAGCGGCCGACCTCGCTTACAAATGGCCGAACGATGTGCTGATCGATGGCCGCAAGACCTGCGGCATCCTGCTCGAATCCCAGGCGGCGGCGTCCGGGGCGCTCGAGTGGCTCATCGTCGGCATCGGCGTCAATCTCGTCTCCTTTCCCGCCGGCCTCGAGACGCCCGCGACCTCGCTGACGGCCTCCGGCGCGGCGCCGGTCTCGCCCGAGACGATGCTGGCGCGGGTCGCCGGGCGCTTCCTCTTCTGGTATGAGCGCTGGCTCGGCGAGGGCTTCGCGCCGCTGCGCCAGGCCTGGCTTGCCCGCGCCCAGGGGCTCGGGCGGCCGATCCGCGTGCGGCTCGGCGACGGCGAAAGCGAGGGTCGCTTCGCCGGTCTCGACGAGGAGGGCGCCTTGCTGCTCGAGAGCGGACCCGTGCGGCGCCGCATCACCGCCGGCGACGTGTTCCCGGCGGCGCGCTGAGAGGAGGGGAGGGCATCATGCTGCTCGCCATCAATGCCAACAACACCAACACCGTCTTCTCGGTCTGGGACGGCGATGCGCTGAAGGGCGCCTGGCGCGCCGCCACCGATGCCAAGCGTACCGCGGACGAGTACGTGGTCTGGATCGACCATCTGCTGGGGCTGGACGGGATTAGCCGTGCCGGAATCAGCGGCACGATCGTCGGCAGCGTGGTGCCGGAGGCGAACTTCAACCTCCTCATGTTCTGCCGGCGCTACTGTAAGAGCGAGCCGGTGGTGGTGGGGGAGCCGGGCGTCGACAACGCCACTCGCGCCCTGGTGGATCGACCGGAGGAAGTGGGCGCCGACCGTCTCGCAAACACGGTGGCGGCGCATGACCGCTACAAGGGACCGCTGATCGTGGTCGATTTCGGCACTGCCACGACCTTCGACGTCGTCGATGCCGACGGCAACTATGTCGGTGGCGTCATCTCTCCGGGCATCAATCTTTCGATCACCGCGCTCCATCTGGCTGCGGCGAAGCTGCCCAGCATCCGCATCCGACGCACCGAGCGGGTGATCGGCAAGAACACGGAAGCGCACATGCAGTCCGGCGTATTTTGGGGCTACGTCGGCCTTGTCGAGGGCTTGGTCCAACGCATCAAGCAGGAATTCGGGGCGCCGATGCGGGTGATCGCCACGGGCGGGCTGGCACCGATCTTTGAGGGGGCCACCGCCGTGATCGAGCATACCGATCCCAACTTGACGCTGTGGGGCCTGCGTCTCATCTACGAACGGAACCGGAATCAAAGGACATGAACGGCATTTCGCCGGAAAACCCCAACAAGCCCGACGAGCTCGCCTTCCTGGCGCTGGGCGGCGTCGGCGAGATCGGCATGAACCTGTCGCTCTACGGCTATGGCGGGCGCTGGCTGATGATCGATTGCGGCATATCTTTTGCCGACGACACCCTGCCGGGCGTCGAT